>JAOIZZ010000004.1 GCA_028227395.1 Woeseiaceae bacterium
ATCTATCAATGCTGATGGTACGATAGTTGCAATTGGGGCTAGTGGTAATGATTCGAGTGGCTCTAATGCTGGGCATGCACAAATATATGTGTGGGATGGGGGTGCTTGGACGCAAAGGGGAGAGGATATTGATGGTCAAAATGCAGAAGATTTTAGTGGAGAATCTATATCACTTAATTCCGATAGTAAGCTAACCATTGTTGCAATTGGAGCTTATGGCAATGATTCGAATGGTTCTGACGCTGGGCAAGTTAGAACCTTCGTCTGGCAATAGCGGGTTAACTCATTTACAAAGGTTTTTCACTCCAAATCATTAAAAACCAGATTACACTCTACTAAAGCCTTGCAACATCTCTATTGGACCATCTTAAAAGAGCCGCTATTGTATCGAAATTTAGCTACAAGAGCATCTAATAAATTTTCACTCTGATCCCAATATTGATGTTCGTTATCGCCATCAGCAAGTGGCCATGAGGAATACATTGCGATTACAATACCAGCTTCAGGAGCAATTCGTAAAAATTGACCATGTATCCCAACGCCATTCAAATCTCGCTCTTCGTTGCCTTTGCCCCACCAAAATGATCGGTAAAATGGCTTTGCATTCTCAGGTGTTTCATAAGGCCAATTTGAATCACCTGATTGAGCATGCATGTCTTCTATATAAGCAGCGGGTATTACTTGTTCTCCAAAAGCACTTCCTTTGTTGAGCACCAATAGACCCATGCGGCTCAGATCTCGTAAAGTTGAATTCATGCCTCTACTAGCTAGAGCAAAACCACTTTTATCAACAGTGATATAAGCATCATGCTCTGCACCCATTGGTCTCCAGATATTTTCAGAAATTAAAGTTGCCAAAGATTTTCCTGTGGCCTCTTCTAGAACCCATCCGATGACATCTGTCGAGCCCGAACGATAGTTAAATTTCCCAACATTTGACTCATTACGATCTATTGTTGGAAAAAAATCATACCCACCAATAGCTAAGTTTTTAGGGCAATAATCAGCCTCTATCCAGCCAATTACACAATCTTGCAGACGAAATGTCGTCGTAAAATCTGGATAATCTTCTGTATAGTTTGATCCATCTTTCATATCTAATACTGTCTGTAATGAGTCTGGACCCCAGCCACTCTCAGTTAGCTCTGGTATATAGTGAGAAATAGTTTGTGAAAAATCAATAACGCCATCATTCTCAATTTTCCCAGCCAGCAGGCCGACAACTGATTTTGAAATAGAATTCATTAAATGCGGCTTTTCCTCAGTAAGATGGCCATAATATTTTTCAAATACAACATTTCCATCTTTGAGTATAAGCAAACCATCGATAAACCAATTTTTTGCAATCTCATCGATTGATTGGTTTCGCTCTTCATAGGTAATGGAAAAATCAGTGACATAGTTATTACTTTGCTCAAGCTTCAAAATACGGTTATTATCATGTTGAATATTGACTGTGGGCAGTACCTCACGAATATGACTGTAACTCCACCTATTGATCGGGCCAAACTGAAAATTTGATAGAGTTAGATTGTCCGGTCTATCACTTATTTGTGCTACAGAGACTCCTGTAAGCAGATAAAAACAGAGGCTTGATAATATAACTATCTTATTCATAATTAATCCTAATGAGTGATGATTTAAATGTAGATAATAATTTTAAAAATCAAACTTACCATAAACCAATTCACCGTCCATAATCACAGCAATTGGTCTAGTTTTATGGACTTCGTAACGATTAACTTCAAATAAATTTTGATTCAAAACGATTAAATCGGCCATTTTACCGACCTCGATTGAACCCAATTCATCGGAACGACCTAATTGATAGGCGCCATTAATCGTATATCCATCAACCAACGTATCAAGTCTTATTCTTTCACTTCGTGGGGGCGCATAACGCGCCTTAGAATTACCTTCAATTGGTTGACGATTGTGCCCTATTTGCATCCCATGATAAGGATTAGCTTGCTCATCTAACCATCCTTGTTTAGTGGTTATGTCACTCGAAAAAGTAATTATTGCGTTATCGGCTATCATCGGTTGTGCACGCATTTGCGATAACGCTTTTTCGCCGATAGCTGCGATAGTATTGTGATCCGCCACATGGCCGTGCCATGCTGGTGTGAAAGAGGCTATGACGCCAAGATCTTTAAAGCGATAAAAGTCTGTATCTAGGACTGTCTCTAGATGACAAAGTGCAATACGAATCGATGGTGGTTTGCCCAGAGTCTCATGAGCACGCTCAATTGCGTTAAGGATCTTATTTGTTGATTTATCCCCAACTGAATGCACATGTAGATTTATTTTCTCTTCTGACAAATCGATGATCAGATCATGCAATTGTTCTTCTGAAAATAATGAATCACCACTATTTCCAGGTGTATCCAGGTAATCTTCGAACATATCTGCGGTTCGCGTTTCAATCACACCATCATGAAAGATTTTTAGTGTGTCTATCCTTAAACGGTCACTACCATATTTTAAATTAAGAGCTTTGAGTTGATCAATTGCAGTATCATAATCTTGAGGCAAAAAAAGTGTGAAGCTGGCATGGTAGCGCAAAGGTAGTCTTCCCGCTCTATCCAGCTTTGATAATGCGGCATAAGTCTCATCGTCAATACCAAAGTTACCAGCATCAAGTAATGTGGTCACCCCTAAATTACGAAGATAAACCATAAAATCGACCAATTCATCTTCCACTGTTGGTGTAATTGACAAAAAATTATTGATAAAAACTGAGCTTGCAGATTCAGTTATCCAGCCTGTAGGTTCACCCGATTCATCGCGTTGATAAAAAGAAAATCCAGGGATAATATCTCTAGTATCACTATCAATACCGGCTACTTCTAGTGCTCGGCTGTTCACCCAAGTTGAATGCCCCCAATAATCTAAGAGAATAACCGGACGATCTGATTCAATTTTATCAAGATCGTCTTTATGCGGTCCTGTTTTCCCAAACGTACCATTATCCCAATAACCTCCCATGATAAATTCTCTCTCAGGATTCGCAGTAATCATATCCGAGATATTATTCATGAGATCTTCTTTTTCAGGGACAATGTCCATATTAAGAAAATCATAGGAAGCCGCGACCATTCCAGGGTGAGTATGCGAATCCGTAAGACCTGGCAATACCAACTTTCCCTTCAAATCAATAATTTTTGCACCATTACCCACAAAAGTAAGTGCACCTATGTCATTACCAACATAAGCAATTTTAGTTCCTTCAATAACTACTGCATTTGCCCAAGGAGTTTGCTCATTAGATGTATAAATAGTGCCATTGGTATAAGCAATAGTTTTGTTATCTGCAATGGCAATGCTTACGTAGAATATCCCTATAATAAAGAGTAGTTTTTTCATAGAGTAAAAATAACACATCAACAGTAAAGATTGAAAAATAAACTTCTTTAATAAGCTAAAGCCACTTTTAATTTTATTTGGGTATTGGGCGTTGAATACGTTCCGAAAACATTTTTATAAATCGCACCCAATCTAGATCATATTGAACGTTCATCAGTTGCGCGCCTTCGGCACCCGGCCATAACTCCACTCCACCTACAGAAACACCATAACTAATACCATGATGAATATTAACATCGACATACATTTTTTTGGTTGTGACTATACTCGAATCAATTAGACTTGCGACTGCGATTTGATCGTACATGAGCCACACGCTATCGGGATCAATCTCAAATCGTTTGCCAACCGTGTCTTTAAGCAATTGAGTGAATGGAGTTTCTCTCAAAATCATTTGCTCGTAATATTCTTTTGATAATGTTGATTTTCTCGAAACATTCAAAGGCGATAATTCTATTGGTATACCTGACCGAAGAGTTACGTATGCAGCTTCAGGATCAACCCAAAAATTATACTCTGCATTCGGCGTGATATTACCAGCACCATCAGCGAGTGATGCAATTGCCCCACCCATAATCACAAGGCTTTTTACTTTTTTTGCAAAAGTTGGTTCTGCACGTATTGCTTGAGCTACATTTGTGAGTGGACCAATGGCAACTATAGTAATTTTGCCTGGCTGATCCATCACTGACTCAACTAGAAATGACACTGCAGATTTACTTTTTGCTGTTATCTTGGCAAAACCACCTGGTGGCATTTTAGGCGCTTCATTGGAGTACCAGTTACCGTATTGACTTACCGAAAAGTCACTTTTATCATGTACCAAAGGCATATCAGCACCCTGGTAAACAGGTATATCAGTACGATTAGCAATTTCCAGCATACGAAGAACATCTGAGGTTGCGGTTTCGAGACTTTCATTTCCCATAACCGTTGTTATACCTAATATTCTAAGCTCGGGTGATTGTAACGCCAGCATTAGAGCCATACCATCATCGGCTGGTGGCATCACAAAATCAGTATCAAATATAATTGGAGTTTGTTCGTCAGCTTGGGCTATTAACAATCCTGGCGTACTAAAAACTGTTATTAATAGTAATATTAATTTTATTTTTAACATTGTCTTCCTCTGAAAATTCTATTGCTATTATTGGGTTGAACTTACTTATATTTTTGACGGCTATATAATAGATAGGTAGATTACATTATTTAAAGTTATGATCAAACTTCTTGGGAGAGAACATGCTAACTGTATTAATTACCGGTGCAAATCGAGGTATTGGCTTAGAGTTGGTCAAACACTACTTAGATCATGGTGATCGAGTAATAGGTACTTATCGAGAAACAACAAGCTCTAAAGAATTAATCCAGATGAGCGAAAATCATAAAGATCTAAAAACACTTAGCTTAGATGTCAGTTCAGATGAGTCATTGAAAGATTTCCCAAATCAATTGAATGGTGCACCAATTGATATTTTTATCAATAATGCTGGAGTCTTTGGCCCACGTGATTCTTCATTTGGTAATGTCACTGAAGAAGGTTGGGTCGCGGCACTAAAAGTCAACGCCATCGCCCCTTTAATTTTGACACAATTAATTATTGAAAATTTAAGAAAAGGTTCAGTAAAAAAATTGATCTACATAACTTCAAAAATGGGTTCTATTGATGACAATAAAGGCGGTGGCTCTTATGTCTATAGAAGCTCAAAAACAGCATTAAATGCGGTAGTTAAGAGTATATCCGTTGATCTCACTAATGAAGGAATGCGTGTAGCTCTATTGCATCCCGGATGGGTTAGAACGGATATGGGTGGACCTAATGGACTGATTGATACAAAGACGAGCGTTTCTGGGATGATTAAAGTGATTGATGGCTTAAAAGATTCAAATTCTGGCAGCTTTTTTAATTATGATGGCACAAATATTCCATGGTGATCATCACAATAATAATTTTTAAATTCAATTCTTTCGGTACTTCAAATAGTCCTTAAGGTACGAATCGAAACAGCATGCATTTTTAGGCGACGGAATTAATTTTTTCTACCCGGTCCATAAATAATTTTCCCTGGTCTATTGCCATTATGCTTACCATTTTCAACAACGATAACCCCATTCACGATTACAAATTTCATGCCGACTGAATATTGATGAGGTTCTTCAAATGTAGCTTTATCAATTATTTCGTTAGAATTAAATATTGCAATATCTGCATAATATCCTTCTGCAATTAGACCCCTATCATGAATACCTAACCTTTTAGCACTCTGACTGCTCATCTTTCGAACCGCCTGCTCTAATTTTAGAATACCTCGCTCTCTTACGTAATACCCCAATACCCTCGCAAATGTACCGTATTGCCTTGGATGTGGAGTGCCCTCACCAAATATACCAACTGGACCATCAGAGCCGATGGCGGTTGCTGGATGTTGCATTATCCTATCCACATCATCAGGGTTTATAGCGTGATAAACCGCTGTCACACTTCCTTTCTCAAGTATTGCAAAAATAGTTTCTACTGCATTTTCAGCAGATGGCTTCATTCCCATTTCAATAGTAATTTCTGCAAGATTTTTCCCTGCCATTGATGGGTCCCAAGAATTTCTGGAAATAAATATATTCTTTGGATTGCCGCCCCCTCTTCCGTATAAAATTTTCTTAATAACTTCATTCTTAATAATGCTTCTGGTTTCAAGACTTCTAATTCGCTGAAGCATTCTTTCGTCTCCACCCTCCTGTGCCCATTGAGGTATTAAAGCCTTTAAACCTGTTTGAGAAGCGGTGTATGGGTATTGATCAATCGTTACGTCAAGCCCTTCATTCCTGGCTATATCCACCAATCGTAAGCTCTCGATAGAAAGTCCCCAATTCTCTACACCCATTACCTTGTGATGAGTAATTTGAACTGGAATATCACTTTCTCGACCAATCCGAATTGTTTCTTTAACAGATTGAATTAATTCGGATGTCTCTTCGCGTATATGTGATATATAAATACCATCATATTCAGCAACAACCTTTGATAATTCAATTACCTCTTCGGTAGAGGCATAACTACCTGGCACATAGAATAATCCAGTAGACATACCCAAGGCTCCATCTTCCATGGCTTCACGAATCAATACCTTCATTTGTGTCATTTCAGATCTTGTAGGTTCACGATCTTCCGCCCCCATAACCATTTGCCTGATTGTTCCATGACCAACAAATGTACTCCAATTTGGACTGATTTTTTTCTCAATGATTGCATCATAATGATGACCAATTGGAAAAGGGGAAGCACCGTCATTACCTTCAGTAAGTGTAGTAACTCCTTGAAGAAGAGCACTTTCTGCTCCAGGAACATCAAAAATACCACGAAGTGCATGCGTATGAGGATCGATAAAACCAGGTGTAACCACCAAACCATTAGCATCGATGATTCGTTCTGCATTTTCTTTTGAAAGATTTCCGATTTTAACTATCCGTTCATCTTTAACAGCAATATCAGCAAAAAACCATGGATTGCCTGTACCATCAACCACCCTTCCATTGGTTATTAAGATGTCATAGAGCAATAAATCATTTGCAGAACTATATTTTGCAAATCCAATAAGTACAAATACTGTTGCTGTATAAAAAGAATTTTTAAAAATTCTATAACACATCCAGATTATACTTATAATCTAATTAAATTTATGGGTCTCGCCTGGCTATTCATCATTATAGCTTTTCATAATTTCTCTTGGCCAAGCCATTGGGACTTGTTGCTGAGGATTAAATACTCTTTTGTAACCTTGAGATGGGTATGCTTTAGCCGCAGCTGCAATTTCTTTTTCACTTATGAATTCACTTGGAATTAGCTTAAAGACATCCAAACCACGAATAATTTCTGTTGCATAAATATAACCTTCATAATAATAAACAGACCAGTATCCACCTGTTACCAATTGCTCTTCATCTATAGGCCCTCTATCAAAATAAGCAATTTCTTTAGGTTTTTCTGAATCAGTAAAATCTATTATTGAAATTCCACCTTGATACCAAGCTTGAACAAATATATCTCTTCCAGGTATTGGGATAATTGACCCATTATGTGCAACACAGTTTTCGGTTTCTAATTGTGGTGCTGGCATTTTGTAATGACTCTTGTATTCGAGTTTTCCGTCAACGATGTCATAAATAGCATCGGCACCCCAAGTGAGAGGATCCCAAGCTCTGCATCGAGGTCTTCCACCACCACCCCACTCATCAGTGAATACTACTTTGGTTCCGTCATTATTAAATGTTGCTGAATGCCAATAAGCGAAGCCCTCATCTGAAACTGCATCTAGCCTTATTGGCTCATAAGGGTCTGTTATATCAAATAATATTCCATTGCCTGAGCATGCCCCAGCTGCAAGATTAGCGGAAGGAAAAACTGTTATATCATGGCATTCCTCAGTTACTCCTGTTGTTTGGGTGTCATCTCCATGATCACCACCTCTCCATAACCCAGCTAAAGCACCTGTTTCGGGATCAGCAAATACTGTAGGGCTACTAACTATTTTTGATTTTGATGGATCAGCAACTGGAATTTCAATTATGTCTATTCTAAATAAAGCAGTCCTGTTATCGCCTGCAATATCCCCTATACAAGAATCTAATTCGTCATTGTCCCTTACGCTTGAGGTACCGGAGTTATAAACTATAATCTTGCCATCATCACCCGGTCCAGAAACAACTGAATGAGTATGTGAGCCACGACATGTTTGAACAATCCCAACTTGTTTTGGTCTTCTTAAGTCAGATATATCAAATATCCTGATTCCACGGAATCTTTCTGGAGTTGGTTCACTCCCTGCACCCTGAAGCCCACAGTCCACTCGGCCTCTGGTTTCTTCAACTGACATAATTAATAAATTACCAACTACAGAGACATCACCTTGACCTCCAGGACAAATAATAGAAGAAACTAGTGACGGAACCCCACCTTCAAACATCCTATAAATATTGAATCCGTGATAGCTTCCAGCAATTAATATATCGTCTCTAAACGCGATATCTGTATTGGAAAAACTCAACATGGGGCTTCTTTTGTCACTTGCAGTAGTTTCTATTGATTTTACTTTCTCTCCCTCATCGTCATCATCCTCGTCACTCTCTTTAGCTTCATAACGCTCAGAGGGATTATTAGGATCAAAAAAACCTGCAGGTTTTGATAAAGATGAAATCAATTCCAAATTAAGTATTGCTTCTCCAGCATTATAAAGTCCGGGGCTTAAGCCCGCCCTTGGATCCTCCGACAAAGTCACCAGCAAATAATTCATTCTCTCTATCTCTACCGATTGATCGTTTACTACATCTGAGGCAAATTCATTCAAAATCGGATCATATGCGGAGCCTCTCTGTTTTCTTAATTTATCAACCATTTTGATTGCACCATCATGATGATTAATCATTAGTTTAAGAAAAAGTCTGTCGAAATCAGTGCTATTGCTTCTTTCGAGTTCTTCTAACTCTTCAGCACTAGCCATACCTGCCATATCATCCATACCTGCCATATCATGATGTGCATGCATTTCATTATATTTTACTGGGTCTAGTGCGATTTCCCCACGATCTTGAAGCCAATTCTTCATAAAATCGACCTCATCTTCCTGAGTAACTAATATTTTTCCAGCTAAGTCTAAGACAGGGATAGAGTTAGTTCTATCTAGCGCCATATCAGACATAATCATGGCTTGGTGGTGATGTAAGATCATTCCCTGCATAAACTCAACATCGTCAGAGGTAAAGCTAGTGTCAGCGATTTCTGATGCTGTTGCTACATCTATATCCTTAGTTTCCTCACCTGGTGCTCCAGGTTGAACAATTGGAGGTGCTGTACTTTGATCTTCAGCAAAGATTGATGAAAAAATAAACAGTGAAATGACAAGGATAAGAGTTTTTTTTCTGATTAAAATAAAATTATTCATATAAGTGTTTGCCAAGGATTAGTATTTAGTTGTTCAATATATTGTGAATATAGTTCGTTTAGAACTTCATCTTTTTCCTACCCTACAGAACCTTGCACAACTTGTGAAGTCTGGTAGTTAATTTTCAGAAAAAATCTAAATCTAATATTATTTTTATGAATAAAAATAATACTCATTGGAAATTGGCACTTCTGAGTAATATCAGCACCAAGAATCGGTCACGTACTTTCGGACGATGAATTTTAAGTCTTTAGCTTTTAATAATCAGTAACAATCATATTACTTATATTAATTTATCTAGGGGCTTATAGAGTATTTTGGTTATTATTGATTATTGACGAAATAAATTTGAAATTGAGAAAAATTAGTATAATTTTTGTAAAAATTTTAACTGCCTTATTTTTTTAAACCGTTGATCTCATTGATATTTTCTGAATTTTCTGATAAATAACATAAGCTGCAACAAGGCCAATCATGCTAAAGAAGGAAACTATTAGAAACAGGTACTGATAACCAGAGGCACCCGGATAAGCATCTAAAATAATACCCCCTAAGGTTGGCATAAATATATCTGGCGTGTATGCTATTACTGAAATTATGCCTGTCGCAGTGCCTGTGAATGCTAGTGGTATACTACTTTGCTCCAAGAGAGAAAAATAAGTTCCCCTAAGGGCATAGACAGCAGCGGTAAGAATGGCAACATTGATTATTAAATATGGCAAGAGTGCGGAAGAACCAGGAATAAGAGAAAAGATCAAAAAACCTACAGTCATAACAATACAAAATCCTAATATAGCTTTGGCGGGGCCAATTTTATCAGCAAAAAAACCAGCTGCAATGGCAGCAAATGGCGTGACCCAGTATTTACCTGCTCCTATAGCGCCACCACCAACTTCACCCAATTCATAAATTTCAGTCGCATAAGGGGTAAAAAAGATTGTTCCCCACATTGCAGTATTGGTTGCCATTATAATAAGTGCGATTAACCAAATGACGGGTAACCTTAAAATATATATGATTTCATTGGTGGTCACTTTTGGCTGTTTTTTATTATTAGATATGTCATCACTCATAATTCGCCAGACCAAAAGCGCTAGCACTAAAATATAAAAAGATATCATTATGATAATTTCAGGGACAGCCCTATCATCACCTCTGCTGTATGCAAAAATCATTAACAAAATCGTTGTCGATATCACGTCGGAAATACTTCTGCCTCCTTCAAGTATCCCGTAGGTCTTTCCTTGATCCTCTTTACTGCCCCAACAGCGTGCTGCTTTGATCATGGCTGACCATAATATGCCTGCGCTGGTTAGACCCCATATTGCGAATAATATTAGGCAGATTTCAAAAGAAGGTAAAGTCGAAAAAACAAAACCCGCTAGTGCGGTTATCACGAGGGCAATAGATATGAGTTTTCGTGGTGAAAATCGATCTGCTAACCATCCTCCAGGAAAATAAGCGATTAAAGACACAGCTCCGAAGGTGCTTAAAAGAATTCCCATTTGTGTTTTTGTAAATCCAAAGGCATTTTGCATGGGAATATAAAAAATATCTGAAAATAAAGGTAGCCAAAAAATAACGCTCCCAGACAGGCATAATAAACCCATCGTTAGCCATTTTTCAGTAAACGTCATTTACGCCCTATACTTGAAGTGATTTTTTAAGATATATCAAACCACCTTACACAACATTATAAAATTTGTGAAGTTAGGCATTGATACAAAAAAAAACTAGAAAATGATCCAAAAACAAAAAACCCCTTCCCTAATCTTCCGAAGAAAATCAACAAAGAGGTTTAATTCAATATTATCAACTACTTATAATGGTGCCCAGAGCCGGAATCGAACCGGCACGTCCTTTCGGACAACGGATTTTAAGTCCGTAGCGTCTACCAATTCCGCCACCCGGGCTAATAATCAGATAATTGGAGGCTAGGGTCGGAATCGAACCGGCGTCCACGGTTTTGCAAACCGCTGCATAACCACTCTGCCACCTAGCCTTATTCAAATAATTAACAATTATTAACAATTATTTACTTAACAATTACTAAGTAAATGGACTAACTTTACGCTGTGCTCTAACAACTAATACGAAGTATACCTCGGTGGACTTTTTAATCAATCAAATATCGTCAATCGATACATATAATGGATATCAATGAAAAATATACTCATTTTTTTCTTACTAGTTCTTTTTTTAATGCCACAAATAGTGGTGGCAGAATCATCTGGACTGTTCTCGAAAATCAAATTAAATGACCTTCTTGTATCTTCTGTTTATGGAAGTATGACTCCATACATATCAACCAGTGATTCAGGTATTACTACCATCAATTGGTTAGAGCCAAGTGATAGTGGTTACGCTATAAAATTTGCAAAATATAATAATACTTGGGATGAGCATAAAATTGTCGCACAGGGTAATAATTGGTTTATTAACTGGGCCGATTTCCCCTCTCTAATACACATGAATGATGATAATTACGCTGCCCATTGGCTTATTAAAAGTAGCTCAGATAGGTATGCTTATGATACGCAAGCCTCCATATCAAAAGACGGTGGAGACACTTGGTCCAAACCCATAATCGTCAATCAAGATGGAACTCCCACTGAGCATGGCTTTGCAAGTTTATATAGAGATGGTGATAACTTAGGGCTTATATACTTAGATGGTAGAAAAATGATCAACGAAATGACTGCTGATCCTAATGATACTGGCATGACATTGAGAGCCACTTCCATAAATCTAGAAACAAATATTATCAGTGAACAACTTATTGACGGTCTCGTGTGTGAATGTTGCCAGACCAATATTGCAAAAAGCAGTCAAGGTCCAATAGGTATATATCGGAACCGAACTGAAGATGAGATAAGAGATATATATATCACCAAGAAAATCAATGGTAAGTGGATGCCTGGAAAGTTACTCCATAAGGATGATTGGAATATCTCAGGGTGCCCTGTAAATGGACCATCGATTCATGCTGATATTAACAATGTAACTGTGGGTTGGTTTACCGCTGCCAATGATAATCCTGTAATCAAGTTAACTAAATCATCAGACCATGGCAATACATTCTCAACACCATATGAAATCGGTCTTAATAGTGCCGTTGGGCATATCAATATCACGGTTGATAGAAATGATAATACCTGGATGATTTGGCATAAGAAAATTAGTAACGGAGCCGTGGCTTTGATGTTGAGCATGCTGGAAGATAAAACAAATCAACTTTCAGAAATGATTATAGATGAGACTGGAAATATCCCTCGTTACAGTGTTCCTCAGATCACCAATCATAATGATGAGATTATTATGGCTTGGACTATAAAGGTTAACAGTGAAACATCAGGTAGAGGACGAAATACCCAGACTTCCATAAAGTCAGCATCGTTTAAAATCAATCAATTTTAATTGAATATCTAGTAGCTGATTATTTGGTGTATTTTTCAGCGCCTAAAAAATGAATGGATACATAAGGCTCATCACCTACTACCCAGCTATCATGCGGCTCTTTTGATACATAAAAAATATCACCGGGGGTTAACATGGTGACCTTTCCACCGGGTGATGCAGCAGTGGCATTGCCACTTACGACCAAACCTAGATGCTCAACATCACAATATTTTTTATTGATGAGTGCGCCAACATGAGTTGACCATTTCCAACCTGGTTCATAAGTGGCTCTTCCAATAACCATATTATTTATTTTAACGGTTTCAAACATCCCTTTATCAAAATTTGCAATCTCATCTGGAGAGTCGAATCTCTTTATTATTACTGCTAAATCATTCATTGCCTGCCCTTTTATTTAAGGATTATTAATCCATAACTCAATACTTAATATAAATCTCCTCAGGCCTGCTATCAAATTTCTCTTTGTTTTATAGAGAATTTACCGCGACTATTGGCGCCACGATAAAATAAAGCAAACTGCATACTGCTAAAATCGTAACATCTTCATCAGAATAATAACGGCACACTAAATAAGTCAGTACGCTAAATCCAAGAATAGGTAAAACCAAGTCACTTATATTTTCCATAATTAATACCCCCTTCTATTATTTATACATAATAATAAGGAGTTTGGAAAGTAAACTCCGTGGAAGTACTTTAGGGTGAAAACAAATTGGAGCGGGAAACGAGATTCGAACTCGCGACCTCAACCTTGGCAAGGTTGCGCTCTACCAGCTGAGCTATTCCCGCAATTAACTATGCCTATTAACTTGTAAAAAAATAGCTAATATTGATATATATTTTAAGTCACCTATACGTCACTCATTAAATACTAAAAATACAGCATTCAAATCAATTTAAGTCCGTAATTATACATTAATTATCATAATGTCATAGCTACATTTAGCCATTTGGCTATTGAGGCTGGATGGCCGCATAATAAATGTCTAATTCGGTAGATATAACTCGATCATCAAGCTTCATGCTTTCTTTAATCCGATCATAATCTCCAAGATTGTTGAGCTGCACAACGATACGATTTAGCGATGGCAATGCATCAATAACAGATAATCCATAATTTAAAGCTAGATCGGGGCCATTCACACCCTCAGCATATTTTATAAATAGTTGCCCGTTTGTGAGCCCTACTCTCCCAGTATTAGAGTTTTTTACAACTTTCATAATAATTGATGATTGTGTATTTTGTAATTGAGTATTAGGCAAGCTCCCATCCAACGAATACTTGTAGTCACCAATTGCTGCAATACCGTCATTAATTGAAATGGTATTATTTTTATCAAAAACTACCATTGAATTTTCAATGATATCAATATTTTGATCTATCGACCCTAGCATTTGAGCCTGCAAAAAGGATGATAAGGACCCAATTAAAAAGCAAAATTTTACAAGTGTAAGAATTCGCTTTATTACTGTATTAACTAAACGCATATTTTTTCCTCTATCTATTATCGAATTGAATGGCGGCCTGCACAAAAGTCCCTGTTGATCCAGATATATGATCGATAATATGCAGCTTCCAATCACCGACCTTGGTTTCACCATAAAAAGCATTGGATGGTAAATATACCCATTGACTTGATGATAAATCCGTCGCAAGTGCCGTTAATGGCGGCAACAAAGTACTAATTGTGCCACTTGGTGATTCCAGCCTAAAACCTAGATGATTTGGGTCAGAGTGACTAATTTTCATTGCCACTTTTAGATGTTCGATCGTGCCACTTCCACTTTCCGTTATAGACTGAGTGTATAAGCTTAGATCATCCATACTCACAGATTGAATTGCAGTAAGGTTCCATGATGTTTGGGAGACACTGCCTAAACTACCTGTGGTATAGGCTATAGCGGCATTGACAGCAGCCGTGGCATCAACCGCTCCAAAACCATACCAAGGATGAAATTTTAATCCGGTGGAATTAGTTACCCAACCCACATAGCTAATGTTGCCTCCAACATTTGTTGCAGAAAAGCCAGTATCAACTTGCACGGCCGTGGTCGCTAAAATATGCTTCACATCTCGCCATGTTAATGCAGGATTGGCTTCTAACATGAGTGCAATAACACCTGACACCATGGGTGTGGCGGCGGAAGTTCCATTCATACTACTCGTGTAATTACAATTAAGGTTTTCAGCATGAGGAGATTCGTTAGAATTGAAAGCGTTAAGTGATGCTCCACTAGAACTGACTGATCCTAATGAGCAGGAAGAGCGATCTAACGTCATAATAGCGGGCTTTCTGGGATACGGTAATGATGTATCCTCCATATTAACTTCTAGATCTAAATCTAATCCATATTCACCTCCAGGTGCACTGACCCATAAAGAAGCACCAGGTGTGGAGTATGATGCTTTAGTCCCATCCGCATTCAATGAGCCGACACCGATTATCTGAACCATTAAATAAAGAGAATCAAAAACTGCGTCGTAACATCCTATTTTATATGTACCTGCATTATCTCCATCCCCACAAAAAGAAAACAGTGACGTTCCAGTAGCGCCTTTATAGTAATCATTACCACTTGAATTGACATACAAAGCGCCTTTGGAATTTCTTAGATCGTTAACTCCCGCAGCTAATTGATCTTGTAATGCGCTGGAGGGTTGAGACAGTGCGGTGGTGGGTCCACCGTAACTCATATTAAATATTGACACATCAGCAGCTAGAGAAAAGCTCGATGCCCCTAGCGATTTAACATGATTTGCAGAGCTATCATTACTTCCTGAGAGTAAATTAAATGCTTTTATGGAGGCATTGGGTGCCACTCCTCTGCCGCCCAGATTATTCCAACCTTTAGCGGCAACAATGCCAGCGACCATGGTGCCATGATCCGCTCCTGATCCAGTCGGTGCTGGATTATTTGATGAATCGGTGAAACTCCACGATCCATTAGTCACCACATTATCAACGATATCTTCATGGGTTATTTCAAGCCCACTATCCACAATTGCAACAATAATTCCAGCTCCTGTTTTGCCGGCTGCTATCGCACCATCGACGTTTAAATCGGCACCTGATGTGCCAGCATTCGTTGCAAAATTCTTTTGCCCGGTATTATCTAAATGCCATTGATGGTTATAAAGGGGATCAGTTTTTAGATTAATGTTGATTTTAGCAGTGGCGGAATCAACATAGCCATCATTCACTTTATAAGTAAAATAATCAGCTGCTGCTACAGTCTGGGTGGTTGAATAAGTAAAAGCACCCGTACTTGTGTTGGTAATAGTTGCTGTGCCGCTTGTCGCACTCTCAACAATTGAATATGTAACACTCCGACTGTCTTGCGAAGTTGAGGTTAGTGTAGCCGAGCCACCATTAGTTACTCTTGGTAATAAATTGATGAAATAGCTAGCAGTGGCGCTTGTTGGTGCTGTATGCACATTTACATTTAAAGGGTAAGCATCTGAAGTATCGGCAACCCCATCTCCATCATCATCCGTATCTGCATTATTACCTATACTGTCAGAATCGGTATCTAAAGTTTCTGTCGAATCTAATGGAAACGCATCAGAGGTATCAGCAACACCATCTCCATCATCATCCGTATCTGCGATCATCCCTTTACCCTGACAAGACGAATCACAGCTATCTGGTCGCCCATCGCTGTCTGTATCCGTTCTTCCATTCAGAGTAATTAATGGAAATGCATCTGAAGTATCGGCAACACCATCCCCATCATCATCCGTATCTGCATTATTACCTATGCCATCAGCATCGGTATCCAGAGTTTCCGTGGCATCAAACGAAAAGGCATCAATACTATCGCGAACATTGTCGTTATCATCATCCACATCCAGTAAATCAGCGATGCCATCGCCGTCATTATCTGGCGCATCAGAGGCAACCGCCACATTAGCGAGCAATATAGAAACGCCAGTCTCATTCGCAAAGTCACTAACGACAATCTCATCAGATACAAGATTTGCTATCGATGTTTGCATGGAATTTTGTGTCGAGGTTATTATTTGTTTTGCTGTAAATGAAACTGGATCAAGGGTGGCACTCGAAACCAATGCATTGATCGTTGCTAATGTGTTTGAAATAGCTGTCAATTTAGAGGTTGATATTGCTATTGCGGGCGTCACTTCTTGTACTACTTTTGTTAACACTGTTTGTATCGTTGCACTTGCGGTTAAGTCAATGCTACCCTGAGATTGAGCTAAAGATGAGATCTGCTTAGCCACTGACTTTGCCAGTGAAATTGATACATCGGTGGATGAATCATCGTCATCTGTTAGTGTTGTTGCTGACTGTAAGATTAAGCCAACTTGCTGATTGATGCGTTGTTGTTTTTTTGCACTTACATCGGCCGCCTTTGCCTTCGCCCAACCATCCGATGACAATAAGTTTTCAACGCTTACGCTGATACCAAGATTAATAAGCATTTGTGCTTTACTCTCCACACTTGAGATAGAGGAAAGTACGGTCGTTAAAGGAGTAATACTTGCAAGCTTTTTCAGATCAGAGGGTATATCAGATAGCAATACTAGGTTAGGCAGCCTCTTACCTGTTGTTATATCTCTTCCGCCTCTCGATACAATTTGACTAGTCCCGTCCGAGGAAGGCGTGAATGAATCGACATAAAAATATCCATTTGAATTGGTCGTGCTAGTTGGCTCGCCAGAACCTTTAATATTATCGCCATTTAAATCAACAAATACCGATGCTCCTGAGATGGGCGCATCAACAACGCGTCCTTCAAATGCATCTTTGAGAGTTACCGTGATTGATTGATTGTCTGTTAAAGAACCATCTGTTACTTGTGCTGAGAGCAAATAGACATTGTCCTTGTCTTTATCAGCAGGTACCTCAAAATCCGGTGGCGTCTTAAATGAGAGGGCACCGGCAGATGAAATTGAGAATAGAGATCGATCATCAACATCAGATTGTTCGTTGACAGCCTCTATGGAAAAGATTAATTGATTTCCTTCAGCATCTGATGCGGATAGTGACGCAACCGAGCTAGAACCCTCAAGCACTGATAATGATCCTGGATCATTGAAAATCGGGGCGGTATTAATGACTGGGGCTGGGGCATCACCACCACCTCCTCCACAAGCAACAAGAAGCGAGGTAAAAAAAGAAATTAACAAACACCGACTCATTATATTTAACACCACTGAGAATTTAACATATAAAATTACACTAGCATGTTAATGAAGTTCTATTTATATAATTCTCATTTAAGCGTTATCCAGACAAGATCAATTACCGTATCACCAGTATTGCCCGATTCATGCCCGGCATCTAATTCAATGGCGTCCATCCAACCAGCATCACCATCTTTTCCAATTTGTTCTGAATACTGAATTTTTCCACCCAATTTAGCGGATGTCTCTCCAGCTTTTATGACGATATATATTTGATCGCCAGGGTGACTGTGAACACCCTCCCACTGACCTGGCTCAATTTGAACTCGTTGAGCAATAAGCCGATCATTCTCAAATAATAATTCTTGAGCTAGATTAGGATACACATGTGAGCTTCGTTCTTCATTAGGATATAAAGGTTTATCTTTCTTTAATGTTACATAGATTAATTCAATGGCCTCATCACCAGTATTTCCTGAATTATGGCCGGCAGATAAAGGAATGTCATCCATCCACCCCACCGAGCCATCTCCATCAATTTCTGCTGAATACTCGACTTCTCCATCAAGCATGCCAGACCACTCTCCACCTTTGATATGAACATAGAGTTGATTCCCCGGGTGTGAATGAATACCTTCCCATTCTCCAGGTCCAACGATTAATTTTTGTAATACTACATGCTCGTTCTCAAAGACAACCACCCCGTCTTTATCTTCTATATTAGGGTAGATCAAAAGATATGGATTTTGAGTCTCTAATGAAGAGCAGGCAGTCAAAAATAAAATTACAAAAATAGCTATTAATTTATTCATAATATTTCCCTATGATTCTTTTTGCATGGATGGCCATGCGGCTTCCAGATATTTAAACATCGACCACAATGTCATCCCGGCTGATAACAGTAAAAAAGAAAAGCCAATCGCATAAACATCAAAGCCTAATATCGATTCCTTATAAACCATAAAACCAATTCCAAACATCTGTAATGCTGTCTTAAGTTTACCTGACCATGACACCGCTACTTTTGCCCTATCGCCGATTGTTGCCATCCATTCACGTAATGCAGATACCGTTATTTCACGACCAATAATAATGACGGCAATAATATCCACATACCAACCTGGATCTGATTGAACCAGTAACACAAGCACTATTGCTACCATCAATTTATCGGCAACAGGGTCAAGAAAAGCTCCAAAACGAGACATTTGACCATAATTTCTTGCTACATATCCATCGAGAAGGTCAGTAAGTGCCGCAAACCCAAATATGATTCCTGCCATCGGTCTTGCGTTATCGCTTTGTAAATAAAAACATATAACAACAATAGGTATTGCAGCAATCCGAAGTAATGTTAAAAAATTAGCGAATGTTATTTTCATAGAGATATCATAAAGTTCAATTATGATTATGTAAATTATTAAAAATACGCGCAGACATCGACTTACTAATGCCATGAATTTTAGCCAAATCGACAATACCTGCTTTCATTACCCCATGAATACCTCCAAATTGCTTTAAGAGTTCTCTTTTTCTAATAGGTCCGAGCCCTTCAATACCATCTAAACGAGAACCTTTTCGATTAATACTTCTTTTTAAGCGATGGCCAGTGATTGCAAATCTATGCGCTTCATCTCTTATTCGCTGTATTAAATGCAAAGCAGGTGAATCAGCAGCTAAATTTAAAGGTTCACTTTGGGTCGTTAGGAATAACTGCTCCATACCGGGTTTTCTCGATTTTCCTTTTGCCACTGCAATAACGATAATATTTATTATATTTAGTTCATTAAGGATACGCATACAAGAAGACAGCTGGCCCTTTCCACCATCCAAGAATAATATATCTGGCATCAATGCTTCGCCTTTTTTGATTCTCTTATAACGCCTTTCCACCGCCTCAGATAAGGCCGCATAATCATCACCATGATCTGAGGATTTAATATTAAAACGCCTGTAGTCGCTCTTCAGAGGGCCTAGTTCATTAAAAACAACACAAGAAGCAACCGTAGCTTCACCTGAGATATGACTAACATCAAAACATTCTATTCTTTTAGGTTGAATGCCATTACAAAAAAGCTTTCCAAGTGAGCTTAACTGAGCGGTTAATGATGCCTCACTCGATACTTTACACTCTAGACCATAAATTGCATTCTTATGCGCCATATCTAGCCAGCCCAAACGATTACCGCGGACATTATTAGTTAACCTCACTTTTCTTTGCGCCTTATCAGAGAGTAAATTTTCCAATACTGAATCTCTCTCTATAGGAACTGGAACAATTATTTCAGACGGTGATTTAATGCTCAAATAATACTGAGATAGAAATCCTTGTTGAATGTTTTCTCTGGTTGCTCCACCTCTAATTTTAAAATAATAATTCTTACTCGCAATTACGGAGCCATTTCTTACTGAGAGAATTGCAACACAATGAGTTACCCCATCAGAGGCTATACCAAGGGTATCTATGTCTGTTTTTCTAGATGTTGCAACTAACTGTTTTGCCTGAATTTCTTTTAAGCGGCTTATTTGATCTCGATATTTTAATGCTTCTTCGTATTTTTTTTGTTCTGAGCACAGTTCCATGCGTTTGACTAGAGCATTAACTATGCTTTTATTTTTACCTGCTAAAAACTGCATGGTTGATTTAACATCATTATCATAATCCTTTTTGTCAATGAGACCAACACAAGGAGCTGAACAGCGTTGGATCTGGTATTGAAGGCAAGCTCTTGATCTATTTCTAAAAAAACTGTCTTTGCATTGACGAACCAAGAATACTTTTTGCAACTCAATTAATGTTTCTCGAACTGCATTAGTGTTGGGGTAAGGACCAAAATATTTTCCTTTTCGAGCTTTTGCTCTTCGCTGAAACTCAACCCTAGGAAAAGCATGCTCGGTAGCAATGTATATATATGGATAGCTTTTATCATCTCTTAGCACAACATTGTAGCGAGGTTTATTTTTCTTGATTAAGGTATATTCAAGAATCAAGGCCTCCGCCTCTGTATTGGTTATGGTTAGATCAATATCACAGACATGGGTCATCAAAAGCGCTGCTTTTGGATCTTTTTGCTCGGACTGAAAATAATTTGGTACACGCTTTCTTAAATTCTTTGCTTTTCCCACATATAGGATATTGCCGTTATTACCAAACATGCAATAAACCCCCGGTTTAGAGGGTAATTCACTAAGAAATTTACTTTTATTTTTGAATAAGTCAGACATAAATTAAATATTTGAGAGTACTTTTATTCGTTTAAATATATTTTCAAACATGGATAATGTTAAACGCCTCGTATTTAAATTATAACGACTGCAATGGTATGAATTAATTAGCTGCAAATTTCCAATTATATGCTCCTCCGCATGACCAAATCGATAATCAGCTTGCTTTAATTCCAAAGATTTAATTACTGCTCTGTGAGCAATACCGCCAAGAGTGAGGATAATTGCTCCTTCTTTAAGCTGCATAATTTCATTTTTCAGATAGTTATTACAATTATTTATTTCGCTGCCATTTGGTTTATTTTGAGGAGGTAGACATTTTACAGCATTTGTAATTTTACAATTTATTAGTTTTAAATCATCATCGGATGCGATTGACTCCTCATGACTACTAAAACCATATTTATATAAATTTTTATATAAAGATGCACCTGCATAATCTCCTGTAAATGGCCTACCAGTGCGATTTGCTCCATGCATTCCTGGCGCAAGACCAACTATCAACAAATTAGCGTCATCACGACCAAATGCCGGTACGGGCTTACAGAAGTAATCGGCATGCTGAGATTTTACATCAACTAAAAAACGTGAAAGTCTTTTGCATTTTTTGCAATCTGGATTATAAGTATTCTGCATGCTGACTTATTTTAAGGTATTTAATCATGTCTAGTATATTATGGATCAAATGACTGGATATCCAAATAAATAACTTATGCCTTTTATCTTATTTAATAAACCCTATGGTATTGTGAGTCAATTTAGTGGCACTGAAAATACATTAGCTAAATTTATATCTGAAAATTCTGTTTACCCTGCTGGACGACTAGATAAAAAAAGCGAAGGGCTTTTGGCGTTAACCAATGACGGTAAATTACAAGCGAGAATATGTGAACCAAAACGCAAATTATTAAAATATTACCTGATTCAGGTTGAGGGTGAGACTACCCAGAATCACCTTAATCAACTAACGGATGGACTGATTCTTAATGACGGACCTGCAAAAGCTCATTCGGTATGTATCATTAATCCACCTGAAAATATTTGGGATAGAGAGCCGCCAATTAGATTCAGAGAAAACATGCCTACTTCGTGGCTCGAGATATCCATATTTGAAGGCCGTAAACACCAAATCCGGAGAATGAGTGCTGCAATTAATTTACCGGTATTAAGACTGGTTCGATGGCAGATAGGGCCTTGGCTGATAAATGATTTAAAACTTGGTCAATTCACCAAAATGACCAATAAAGAAGCGTGGTCAATGCTTAATCAATAATCGCTCTCTTTTGTAAACTTGGTATTCCAAGAGCGATTTCCATGGCTTGCTCATAGTTCAATCTAGGGTCAACGGGCGATTTATATGCAATAGATAAATCCGCATCATTAAGTCCTCTAGCGCCCCCAGTGCATTCAGTGACATTTTCTCCGGTTAATTCAAGATGGACTCCACCTAAATACGTGCCCATTTTCTTATGAACACGAAACGCGGATTCTAACTCAGCGGATATTTTTTCAAAACGTCTTGTTTTTGTTCCATCTGCCGTAGATTCAGTATTACCATGCATTGGATCGCAAACCCATAAAATGGGTGACCCAGTTTCATTGGCTGCCTCAACCAATGGCGGTAAATTTGCCTCAATACTGTCAGCACCAAATCTGTGTATAAGCGTAATTCTTCCCGGTAGGTTATTTGGGTTTAGAGCAACTATTAGGCCTTGTAACCACTCACGAGTCATGCCATTACCTATCTTTATACCCATTGGATTTGCTACACCACGAAAATATTCTACGTGCGCACCATCCAACTCAGCTGTTCGCATTCCTATCCAAGGAAAATGAGTGGTTAGGTTGTACCAATTTCCAGTTCGTTCGATGTATCTGGTCTGAGCTTGCTCGTAAGGAAGATGGAGACCCTCATGAGCAGCATATATTTCAGCTTTTTGTGAGAGGAACAATGGCCTTCCAGAAGTAGATTCTATAAAGTCAATTGATTCTTTAATGGTAGTAATAATTTCATTATATCTATCAGCCATTTCAGAATGACCTAACCAGTCAAGATCCCAGTATTCAGGGTGATGAAGATCGACAAAACCACCATCTATTAATGATCTTACAAAATTCATAGTAAGGGCAGCTCTTTCATATCCACGTAAAATCAATGTTGGGTCAGGTATTCTGTCACCACTAGTAAATGGACTGCGATTAATGATATCACCACGATAACTTGGAAGCTCCTGACCATCTTTTGACTCAAGATCAGCTGATCTGGGTTTTGCGTACTGGCCTGCCATTCTTCCAATTCGTACAACCGGCTTTTTTAGACCGTATTGCATAACAGTACTCATTTGCAATAATATTTTTAACTTTGCAACAATACTTTCAGATGAGCAATCACTGAAGCTTTCAGCGCAATCACCACCTTGTAGAATGAATACTTCGCCTCGTTGGGCGGCAGCAATATGTTCATTCAACTTATCAACTTCCCATGAAGTTACTATTGGCGGTAATTTTTTAAGTTCAGCAACAACTGATGCCAAGTGTTCTTCATTGGGATAATTAGCTTGCTGAGCCGCATTCAAAGTTGTCCATGAAGTAGGTTTCCAGTTATTTATTTCGTTTTCTTTGTTCACAAAAATACCGTCCATAAGTTAGTGATTTGAGATTGTGCATGTCAAAACTTATTATTGCAATCATAAGCTTACAAGATAAATATAAACGCTATCTTAAATTAAGTTATCAAATATCTTCACTTTCTAGCACTTGCCTTTAAAAACATCACTGGAAACAACGACAAAGGGTAGGCAAAATACAACTAATATCTATTCTATAAATACTAATCGCATATCTTTTTTAGGGGTAAATCTTGAAACACATACTTGATAGTCTCAATCTCAATTCAATTAATGCTGGTAGCTGGTCTGGTGAAGTCTCACTTCAATCTACAGATGGAACCCTAATCGAATCAATTAATCCGTCAACAAATGAAGTTATAGCAAGTGTAAAGAATACCACCACAGAAGAGTATGAAAAAATTATAGTGTCTGCACAAGAAGCTTTTCTTGAATGGCGCACCGTCCCTGCCCCAGTTAGAGGAGATGCTATTAGAAGGGTTGGAGCAGCGCTCAGAGAGCACAAAGATGCACTTGGCAGCTTAGTAAGTTTAGAGATGGGGAAGATCAAAGCAGAAGGCGATGGTGAAGTACAAGAAATGATTGATATGGCTGATCTTGCTGTTGGTCAATCAAGAATGCTCTATGGCATGACGACACACTCAGAAAGACCAATGCATCGAATGTATGAGCAATGGCATCCATTAGGTCTCGTTGGTATTATTTCAGCGTTTAATTTTCCCGTTGCAGTGTGGTCATGGAATGCATTTATTGCCACAATATGCGGAAATGTTAGTGTCTGGAAGCCCTCTCCAAAAGCACCTTTATGCGCTGTTGCTGTTCAAAAAATATGCAACCAAGCGTTAAAAGATCAAGGTTTACCAAATATATTTCATTTAATTAATGATGAATCTAATATCCTTTCTCAAAAACTTATTGATGATCGCCGGATCGATCTATTGTCATTTACCGGCTCAAGCGAAGTCGGTAAAAATGTAGGACAAAAAGTTGCTTCCAGGATGGGTAAATACCTTTTAGAGCTCGGTGGTAATAATGCAATTATTGTTGACGAGTCAGCTAATTTCGATATTACAATACCAGGTATTGTGTTTGGCTCAGTAGGTACTGCAGGCCAGAGATGCACTACCACCAGAAGAGTACTTGTTCATGAATCACGCATGGATGAGCTCAAGGAAAAGCTTATTCGAGCCTACTCGCAAATTCCAATCGGTGATCCGCTTGATACCAACACACTAATGGGGCCATTGATTGATGAAAGATCTTTGCAAAATGTTGAAACTGCAGTTGAAAAAATCATTGAAGCTGGTGGTGAAATCCTATGCGGGGGGATAAGAGTTGGTGATAAAGGTAACTTCATAGAACCAATAATTGCAGTTGCTGAAAATGAATGGGATATTGTTCAAGAAGAAACATTTGGGCCTTTGTTGTATTTAATTCCATGTAGCTCACTCGATGATGCAATTGACAAACAAAACAACGTTAGGCAAGGCCTCTCCTCTGCTATTTTCACGAATAACCTTCAAAATGCTGAGAAATTTTTATCTAGCGTTGGTTCGGATTGTGGAATCGCAAATGTTAATATAGGGACTTCCGGTGCTGAAATTGGTGGTGCTTTTGGTGGTGAAAAAGAGACCGGTGGTGGCCGTGAAGCAGGCTCAGATTCCTGGAAAGCATATATGCGCCGTCAAACTAACACCATTAATTGGGGCACTGAATTGCCATTAGCTCAAGGTGTCAATTTTGATGTCTGATTATAACTTATGATTTTTTAAGCTTTTGAAGCTGCCACAAACTTTCAAATTGAGCTTTAGATAAATCGTTTAGTTTTAAATCGATGGCAGCTGCCGCTTTTTCCATACCATTAAATCTTGAAATAAATTTTTCGCTCGCCATCATTAGTGCTCGCTCAGGATCAATTCCTGCGTGCTTGGCAAAGTTGACAAGAGTAAATAAAACATCGCCTAATTCTTCATTTATTGCAGCATCAGAGATAGATATGGCAGCTTTTAATTCATTTATTTCTTCGTCTAATTTTGTCAATACTTCGTCATTATCTTGCCAATCAAAACCAACGCTAGATGCTTTATTGCTAACTATTGTCGCTAATTCGAAAGCAGATATATTTTCTGGAAGATCGTTTAGTGTCAATCTTTCATGCTTCATTTTACTTCTCCACGTAATCGATCACAAAATAAAGAAATAATCATTGCTGTAGCACCCCATATTCTGTGATTTTGATATTGATATTCGACCATTGGTAACTGAATGTCATTGGTCTCCCATAAGCCTTCTTTCTTGTTCTTATGATTCATAAAAAATGTTAATGGTATTGTAAAATAACTCTCTACCTCAGATCGATCTATTAAAATTTCTGGTGATCCCAACAAAATCCCTACAACTGGATGAATAATATATCCAGTAAAAGTAGGGACAGACGGCAACTTTCCTATAATTTTTATATCCGACTCCTTAAGACCTATCTCTTCTTTTGTTTCACGTAATGCTGTCATGGAAACATCGGTGTCGTTTTTCTCGCTACCCCCACCTGGAAAACATATTTCCCCAGCATGGGTGGTTAAATGGGTTGAACGTTTAGTTAACAGAATCTCTAAAGAGCCCTCAATGTCAATGATAGGTAATAAAATAGCAGCTGATTTCAAGCCTTTTGGAAATCTCTTTTTTAAAGTCGAAAGGATAAACTTATTATGAAGACTTTTTTTAATCAATAATGAATGATCTACACCAGAAAATATTTCAATCAATTCATGCAAAGCTTTCATTTTTATAAAATAATTAAAAAAATATCTGGTGATTGATCGATGAATTTATTCCTTAATGCCGCCATCAGTTAGATTCTTCGGATCTAATAATCTTGCCAGTTCAGTTTCACTTAGATCTGTCATCTCCAATGCTACATCCCTTACTGATCTGCCTTCCTTGTAAGCACTTTTAGCGATTTTTGCTCCTAACTCATAACCAATAACGCTATTTAGTGCGGTCACCAGAATTGGATTGCGATCTAAGGCATCCTTTATACTGTCATGATTAACGGTGAAGTCTTTAATAGCTTTATCAGCCAAAACATTTAATGCATTTGCCAATATTTCAATGCTTTGCAGTAGATTATAGGCCACAACAGGAAGCATTACATTTAATTGAAAATTACCAGATTGACCGGCAATAGTGATCGTTGAATCATTTCCTATAACTTGTGCACCTACCATGGCTACTGCCTCAGGTATGACAGGATTAACTTTACCAGGCATAATACTCGAACCAGGTTGAAGCTCTGGTAATTTAATTTCACTAAGCCCCGCCAACGGACCCGAGTTCATCCAACGCAAATCGTTTGATATTTTAATCATACTGACAGCCAAAGTTTTTAACTGACCTGACATCTCTACTGCCGCATCCTGAGTTGCCAAAGATTCAAACAATGATTCTGAAGAAGAAAATGAAATATTTGTTCTTCTTGACAACAATATTGCCACTTTACTACCAAAATCAGGATGTGCGTTAATTCCCGTTCCTACGGCAGTTCCGCCTTGAGCAAGCTGTAACAAACGACTCATAGAGTCATTGATTCGGTCGTGTGCATGTATTATCTGAGACCGCCAACCATTAATTTCTTGACCAAGCGTCACCGGCATTGCGTCCATTAAATGCGTTCGCCCTGTTTTAACCGTGTCTTTAAATTCTATAGATTTAAGCTCTAATTCTTTACCTAGATTATCAAGAGCTGGTAATAGCCCGTGATGCAAACTAATTGAGGCTGATAGGTGAATACATGTTGGTATCACATCATTACTACTCTGACTCATATTAACATCATCATTAGGGTGAATACTGTCACCGAGTATTGAGCTTGCTAATTTAGCAATAACCTCATTGGCATTCATATTAGAACTGGTTCCAGAGCCTGTCTGGAAAATATCAATTGGAAATTGCTCATCATGATCACCAAGAATAATCATTTCACAAGCATCACAAATTGCATTTGCTTTATTTTTTGGCAATAAACCAAGATCACTATTAGCAGAAGCGGCAGCCCATTTTATTAGTCCTAGCGCAGCAATAAATTGCCTTGGTATAGTGATCCCGCTAATTGGAAAATTATTCACGGCGCGTTGAGTTTGGGCCCCCCACAAAGCATCTATAGGGACTTTTAGCTCTCCCATACTATCAATTTCTTTTCTATATTTATCGCTTCCCATAATCGAATCCTCAGGACATAAACTAATGATCTAATCATACAGCAAACCATTATATTTTAGTCTTTTTAGTGTATGATTCTTATTCTAAGAAGCAAGCGACAAGTAAATATGGCAAATGAAAAATTGACAGCAATATCACCTTTAGATGGTCGCTATGCGGATAAAACCGAAGAGTTGAGTAGAATCTTCAGCGAATATGGGCTGATAAAATATAGAGTAGAAATAGAGATCCGCTGGTTACAGATGCTAGCTAATAACTCAGAAATAATTGAACTTGATAAATTTGACACAGACACTAACAATCAATTAAATCAAATTATTGATAACTTTGATGTTAGTGATGCTGAAAGCGTCAAAGAAATTGAAAAAACAACCAATCATGACGTCAAGGCTGTTGAGTATTTTATCAGCCGGCAATTCAATGATCACAAGAATATCAACGATTTTATTCATTTTGGATGCACTTCAGAGGATATTAATAACCTAGCCTATGCCATGATGCTCAAAGAGGCTCGAGAATCCATTCTTAATCCATTGATGATTTCCTTACATAAAGAAATTAAAGGCTTGGCACTTAAGCATCGAGATACCCCAATGCTCTCAAGAACTCATGGTCAAACGGCAAGCCCAACCACCGTTGGAAAAGAATTTGCTAATGTACTTTCAAGACTTAATATTATAAATAACGAGCTTAATGAAATAAATATATATGGAAAATTCAATGGTGCAGTCGGTAATTTTAATGCACACCATATTGCTTACCCCGAATGTGATTGGCTTGAAATTAGCTCAAAATTTATAAAATCATTGAATTTAGAGCCAAATCTTCTAACCACTCAAATAGAACCTCATGACTGGATGGCAAAATATTGTCATTACCTTATTCGTTATAATACGGTTTTATTGGATATGAGCAGAGATATATGGGGCTATATATCTTTAGGCTATTTTAAACAAAGGCTTGAAAAGAATGAAGTTGGTTCATCTACAATGCCACATAAAATAAACCCTATTGATTTTGAGAATGCAGAAGGAAATTTAGGACTAGCCAATAGTTTGTTTGGTCATTTTGCAGAAAAACTTCCTATCTCAAGATTTCAAAGAGATCTCACTGATTCAACTGTTCAGAGAAATCTCGGAGTCGCAATAGGCTATGGAGTTATAGCTATTAAGTCACTCCTAAAAGGGATCAATAAATTAGAAATTGATGAAATCGTAATTAATAATGATATTGAGAATAGATGGGAAGTTCTAGGTGAAGCAATCCAGACTGTGATGCGACGTTATGGAATACCAGAGCCATATGAAAAATTAAAAACACTAACCAGAGGTAACAAAATAACTAAATCCATTTTATCAGATTTTGTTCAATCCTTGGATATTCCTGATCATGCGAAAAATGAACTACTTAATTTAACGCCATCGACCTATATTGGCCTCGCCTCTAAGTTAACCAACCTATCTAAATAAAATTGAATACTTAATTATAATTTTTAGATTCACACTAATAACATGAATACCCAAACAGAAAATTTAGCAAACGAGTGTGTGATTATAGGGTTATCTGGAGGCGTAGATTCTGCTGTAGCTGCCCTTCTGTTAAAACAACAAGGCGCTGATGTTCAAGCACTTCATATGACCAATTGGAATGATGAAGACGGCTATTGTAACGCTGCTGATGATTTACAGGATGCAAAAAAAGTATGTAAAAAATTATCTATTCCACTTCATCACGTTAATTTTTCTAAAGAATACGCAGATCTCGTATTCAAAGATTTTCTTTCTGAGTATAAAATTGGAAGAACGCCAAACCCAGATATATTATGCAACCGAGAAATTAAATTTGGGGTTTTTATAAAATACGCAAAAAGGCTTGGTGCTAAATATATCGCTACCGGTCATTACGCCGACCTTAATAAGAATATTGAATCTACAGAGCTAATTAAACCAAAAGATAAAAATAAAGATCAAACCTATTTTTTACATGCAGTGAATGAAGCGGCATTAAAACAGACTCTTTTTCCACTTTGTAATCTAACAAAAAGTGAAGTTAGGGATATCGCAAAAATGAATGGATTATTAAATTATGATAAAAAAGACAGTACAGGTATTTGCTTTATTGGTGAGCGTCCATTTCGAGAATTCTTAGAAAAATTTCTGCCAGCACAGCCTGGGGTAATGGTTGACAACAATGGTAATATCATTGGACAACACCAAGGATTAATGTATTACACAATTGGACAAAGACAAGGATTGAATATTGGTGGGCGAAAAGACAGTAATAACGAACCTTGGTATGTTTTAAAAAAAGATCTAACTACAAACACACTCATGGTAGTTCAAGGTGATCATCATGATCTTTATAGCCGCTCATTAATTGTTTCTAATTTTTCATGGATTGGCTCTGCTGAAGAACTTATTTTAGATACTAAAACAATAAATTGTCATGGTAAGGTTAGATATCGTCAGCCAGATCAAGCCTGCAAAGCAGAATTACTTAAAGACAATAAAATAAAAATCGTTTTTGATGAGCCACAACGTGCAATCACTGAAGGACAAGCTGCTGTCTTATATAAAAATAATCGATGCCTTGGCGGCGGAGCTATTGACGAAGTTATAAAATAAAATGAATGATTATTTAATTGATATTGGTGCAAATCTGACTCACAGCGATTACACCTCTGATCTCGATGTTATTATCAATGAGGCGTTGAAAGTAAATATTAAAAAATTAATAGTTACTGGCTCTAATAATGATGAGAGCATAAAAGCTTATAACCTTTCCAAGAAATACGAAAAAATCTTATATTCTACTGCCGGTGTGCATCCACATTATGCAGAAACTTATAATAAATCAGTGGAAAATTCGATTTATGAGTTAAGTAAGCATAAATCAGTAGTTGCAATTGGTGAATGCGGTTTAGATTATTATCGAAATCTTTCGTCAAAAAAAGATCAAATTCGAGCATTCGGAGCTCAACTTGATATTGCAAAAGAGGTAAAAATTCCCGTTTTTCTTCATCAGCGAGAAGCGCATATCGATTTCACCAATATACTCCAGGAGTGTATTAAAAATCTTCATGGAGGAATAGCTCATTGTTTTACTGGAACTAACGAAATGCTATCGGTATACCTTGATATGGGGTTATATATCGGTATTACTGGCTGGATATGCGATGAACGCAGGGGAAAGAATTTACAGGAAATTGTAAAAAATATACCTCTCGATCGTATGATGATTGAAACAGACTGCCCTTATTTATTACCTCGTACTCTAGAACCAAAACCAAAATCTCGTCGTAACGAGCCTAAATATCTACACGAGATTGTCAAAACTATCGCTAAATTTTCGTCATATAGCCCAGAAGATATTATCATATCAAGCACAAGAAATGCAAAAAAATTATTTAATATTTAGCTTATAAATCAATAATTTATAAATTTATATTAAATTGATTTATCAATAATAATTTGTTCAAATTCCTTTATATCTGGATTGATAGTGAATGTTTTGCTGGGCTTATCAAGTAGCGCCAACAGATCATCAGGTATTGCTACTTTTTGACCAATCAAAGGCTCAACAATTGTCTCAAATTTTGCTGGGTGTGCCGTAGCGGCAATAAACCAATCTTGCGACATTTTTACTTCATCTGTGAATTGGCTATAAGCATAAGAAGCAGTTGCTGTATGAGGGCATATAATAGTGTTAGTTTTTTCAAAAATTCTAGTGATTTCACTACTGATGTTTTCATCAGAAACAGAAACCGCAGAGATTAAATCCTTAAGATCATCAGCTTGGCCAAATAAACCGCTTAAACGCTCCATGTTACTTGGATTACCAACATCCATTGCATTAGCAAGCGTCTGAATACTAGATTTTGGCAACCATTCCGCGCCGTTTAAATAATCTGCAATCAAGCGATTTTCGTTCACAGATAAAACTATTTCACCAACAGGAAATCCCATCCCTCTGGCCAATAAACATGCCATACCATTTCCCAAATTCCCAGTTGGAATGATAAAGTTCACCTTATTACCACTTTGCCTATAATGATTTAGACTGCTATGGGCATAGTAAATACTTTGCGGCAATAACCGTCCTAAATTTATACTATTAGCGGATGAGAATCGATACCGTGAAGACAGTTTTGGATCAACAAATATATCTTTTACCAGTGCTTGGCAGTCATCAAATGTGCCATTTACAGTCAGAGACAGAATATTATCCCCCCAACATGTGAGCTGCTTTTCTTGTCGTTTTGACACTTTATCTTTTGGGAACAAAACAATGACTTTTACATTAGGTAGGCCATAAAATGCAGCGGCAACGGCCCCGCCGGTATCACCAGATGTGGCAACTAAAACTACTAAAGGCTTAGTTTCAGTGCTATTCAAACGACTCATACAAGAGGCCAAGAACCCAGCACCTACATCCTTGAATGCTGCTGTAGGGCCATGAAAAAGCTCCAAAAACCAAACATTTTCCTCTGGTAGAATTTTAACAGACGGTATTGAAAAATATAATGATTCTTTTATGATTTGACTTAAATTACTGTGCAGTATTGATTCTTTGAAATAAGGATCTAATAAGGCTTCAGCAGTATCAGTCAAGGACATCATAGCTGGTAGTGCCTCATAATTTATATAGGGTAACTCTTCGGGTATAAATAAACCGCCATCATCAGCAATACCCTTAGCTAATACCTCATCGATACCATAGCTTTGATTGCCGCGAGTACTAATGAAATTCATGACTAAGTTTCCACATAAGCGCCAGATGTATTTAAGGGGCTCACCCATCCCTGAGAATCAATATTATGGCTGGCAAAAATCTCCATCATTATTGTTTTTAATTCAACCGCGATATGGTTCTCACATAATGCAAAAATACTAGGGCCACTGCCAGACAAAGAACAACCTAAGGCGCCTTTATTCATAGCCGCTTTTTTAATTTCATCAAAACATCCCACGGAATCTGATCGCTGTGGCTCGATAATAACATCATGCATGCTATTTTTAATTAGATCCAAATCTACCTTTTGCAAACCCAATAAAAATCCTGCTAGATAACTTTGTTGATTTAGCCATTGACTCATTGAATAGTTGTTAGCCAAGCCGTTTCTACTTTCAGCTGTGTTGACTATTAAATCCGGATGAACTAAAACTGAACTAATGATTTTTGGCACCTCAACTGAAGTGATTTCGGGGAGATATGAGGGAGGACAAAATACCATGCCACCAATAAGACTGGGAGCAACATTATCTGCATGAATACCACCACTGGCATACTTCTCTCCTTCTAGGGCGTATTTCATTAATTTTTCAGTTGATAGAGGTTGGTCCAGCAATGCATTAACTGCAACAGCTCCAGCTACCGCAGAGGCAGCTGAACTTCCCATCCCTGATTGCAAAGGGATGCCTTTATGGATTAGCATCTCTATTCCACTCTGACCACCTTCAGCACTCCATAATGCTTTAGCTGCTATTGATGCTGTATTTTCATCTGAATTTTTTGAAAGATCTTTATGAGGATTACCCGCTTGGTCATAGATTTCTTTTATAAATACGCCCTCTTCATTAACTCTTCTTGCAGACACACGGTCACCTGCGCCTTTAATTGCAAGCCCCAACATATCAAAGCCCACAGCAACATTACCAATAGAAGCTGGAGCAAACGCAGTTATATACTTATTATTCATTTTTCTACTTTATTAGTTTGATGAGATTTATAATATCTGCAGATATACCTGCAGCAGTAACCCCCGGACCTGCGCCCGGGCCTTGAACGATCAATGGGTTATCTGCATATCTATCTGACTGAATTTTAATTATATTATCAGTAAGCTGAATGTTGCTAAAAGGATGATCAATTGGATATTCCTTAAGGCCGATAAAAATATTATTATCTATATCTATTGATGCAATATATCTAAGTGTTAGATTATTGTTCTTTGCGGTTTCATATCGATCCTGCATTACAGAATCATAATCTTTCAGTTTTTCAAGAAATTCATCGATTTTTGCATCGATTAGATCATCTGGAACAAGACTTTCAATGGCAAAATCAGAAATATCAAGACCCCTACCGGCTTCACGAGCCAATATTGTCAGTTTCCGAGCTACATCCATCCCACCAAGATCATCTCTAGGGTCAGGCTCTGTATAGCCATTCTCTTTAGCTTCAATAACAATTCTAGAGAACGGTTTCGAGCCATCAAACACATTAAATAAATAGGCTAAAGTTCCAGATAATATACCCTCGATGGAATGTATCTTATCTCCCGTAGAAACCAAACTATTGATTGTATTTAACACTGGCAAACCAGCTGCAACTGTAGTCTCATAAAAGCAATAAGATTTATTCTTTACTGAGATATCCTTTAAAGTTTTGTAATAACTCAGATCGTCACTAAAGGCCTTCTTATTTGGCGTAATTACATTAATACCGAGCCCTAGCCATCGCTTATATTGCTTCGCGATAGAGTCATTCGATGTACAGTCAATTATCAAGATATGGCCGTTGCTTGAATGTTCTGTCAGGTGAGCCTCAAAAGTATTAAGATTGATATGAATGGCTTCTTCTTGCATTGTTTCGCGCCACTTTGTTAAATCTATTGAGGGATTACCAAGCAGCATATATTTTGATTTAACAATAGCTTTTAAATGGATATTCACTCCAAGCTCAGCGGCAATTATCAATAAATGTGAATTTATTTGGTCGAGTAACTCGCTACCAACCAAACCTGGGCCAATCAAACCTATAGTTAGTGATGGCTGATTATCAAAAAAACCAGCATGTACTTTATTGAGAGCTTGTAATGCGTCTTTTGATTCAATAACAGCAGAAATATTTCGCTCTGATGATCCTTGAGCTATCGCTCTTATATTAATTCCAGCTCTACCTAAAGTACCAAAAAATTGACCTGCAACACCAGATTGACCAGTCATCTCGTCACCAACAACAGCGATTATACTCTGACCTTTGGTTGCCTCAATTTTAGAAATCAATCCGGCTTTCAGTTCATTCTCAAAGGCATTCTCGATAACTTTTTTTGCAGTATTGGATACGCCCTCATCCACCGCGATACAAATAGAATGCTCTGAGCTTGCTTGTGAAATCAACGTTACAGATATATTTTCATTTTTAAGTGCTACAAAAAGCTTATCAGCGGTTCCTGGAACACCAATCATTCCAGTACCTTCAAGATTGATTAATGCCATAGAATCTATAACCGTTATGCCTTTTATATTTCTGTCTACCGATTTTTCTGCCGATATTTTACTGCCAACAGCTTCAGGATTAAATGTATTACGAATAAAGACTGGAATTTTTTGCTTCATCAACGGGCTTAATGTCTTTGGATGTATAACTTTGGCTCCAAAGTAAGCCAATTCCATGGCCTCGTTATATGATAAATTACTTACGACTCTAGCGTCATTGACTTTACCTGGATCCGCACTCATAACGCCGTTCACATCAGTCCAAATTACTAATTCTTGCGCCTCAAATAATGAAGCACATATAGCGGCAGAGTAATCACTCCCGTTACGCCCTAAATTTGTTGGCAGTCCTCGTTCGTTTGAGGCGATAAAGCCCGTAATGACGAATATATTTGCTTGGTTTGCTACAATCACTTTCTTGAGACAGTCGTTTGATTTATTCCAGTCAACTACATCGCCAAGATCAGTTGTTTTAAGATAGATAACTTTTCGACTATCAATAAATTCTACTTCTTTATCGTTATCTATTAATTTAGCAATATATAGTGATAAAATTTTTGCCGACCAAAGTTCTCCAAACCCTGCAATAACCTGATCAGCATTATCCTCATAAATCAAATCCTCGGCGAGTAATTTACTAATCGAGTCGATATCATTTGAAAATGACTCTAAAAACTCTTTGGCTGCAGATTCTTCAAGCAGATTCTTAACTAATGTTGATATACGTTGGTTAATGGCTTGATATTGTTTTGATTCGTACAAATTACTTGCATTACAATTACTAGCTATATCGATCAATAGATCGGTAACACCACCAAGAGCTGATACCACTATCGCATGACGTAAAGTTGGGTCTTTGTAATAACAGTCTAATATTATTTTCGACACTCTAACGAAACATTGAGTGTCAGCTAGGCTAGATCCACCGAATTTAAATATCTTCCAATTTCTATCTTTCATCTAAATCTCTCAGAGCAATTAATATAAAATCTATTTAAAATACTATTAGGTACAACCAATAGTTAATTTAATTACTTTTATAGCAAGATTAATTATTGACGAAAAAATTAAATGGTGGGGCGTGTAGGGATTGAACCTACGACCGGTCGGTTAAAAGCCGAATGCTCTACCGCTGAGCTAACGCCCCAATTATCATTTAATTCTAATTTACGTTTTTTTATTCAATTGGCGAGGATGATACCGCACCTCACATAAATCTCAAGGGAATATCGATAAAATTTACCTAGATCTCTAAATTACTCTTTTGAGGTAGTAAAAAACTAAATTATAAACCTCTACTATTCATTACCTTTATTCGTTGCTCAGCTAACTTTGCAACTGTTGATTGTGGGTATTCATTTTGGATTCTATTTAAAACTAAACGAGCTTGATCCCAATTTTCTAATTCATAATTACAATAACCAATTTTAAGTAAGGCATCAGGAATCTTTCTTGAGCGAGGATAATCATATACAACTTTGTTAAATTGAGATAAGGCTTGCTCAAATTGATTAGATGCATAGTAAGACTCAGAGAGCCAATACTGAGCGTTATCAATCAAGCTACTACCTGGATATGCGGCCAAAAATCGAATAAAAGAAAGCGATGCTAACTCATAATTCTGTTCTTTTAAAAGCTCAAATGCTGCTTGATAATTTTCTTCGTCAGTACCTCCGGGAACAGGCAATTCACCATAGATAATTTCCTCCTCATTAACAACATTCATTGAGTTTAGAGCACTAATTGATCTTTCAAGATCTTGCAAACGATCATCCAGATCAACATATAGTGCTCTTTGTCTATCTTGGGTTGCCTGAGACTGGTATTGCAAATCTTCCGTTTGACCTTGAATTTGAGTTACTTGCTCTTGGATATTATCAAGCTGCCGAGCAATTTCAATTAGACTCTGATCGTTTGATCTTTGTATGACACCTGAGTTAACTCTCTGATAGTTATCATCTACCGGAAGATCTGCGCAACCTGCAGCGACTAAAACACCAATGTAAATAAAAGCATGTCTAAACATAACAATTAACTGTATTAATTAATTACCAGCTCTACTCTTCTATTTTGAGTATATGAGCTCTCATCACTTCCATAAGAGTTGGGTCTTTCCTCACCAAAACTAACCGTAGTAATCTGAGCTGGTGCAACGCCATTAAGAAGCAGCATACGCCTAACTGCCTGAGCTCTGCGCTCACCCAGTCCGATATTGTATTCTCGAGACCCTCTTTCATCAGCATGCCCTTCCAGTCTTACTGTAAGCAAGGTATTAGAATTCATATTCGACGCATGTGCATTTATTAATCCATCATATTCAGTGCGTAATTCAGAACGATCAAAATCAAAATAAATAATTGTCTCAAGATTTTCAGACATACTGTCATCGGTCATCGTTTCTAGATTATTATTACTGTCCATGCCCATTCCGTATGTTGCCGCATCTTCACTATCACTAGAGCTACTCATGCCGCTATCGTTACCCATACTTCCAAGTTTACTTCCTGATGACGCACAGCCTGATAAAACCAAAAACAATAATCCAATTAAACCTAAATTAAAACGTTCCATTTCAACAACTCCTAAAGTTTCAACTATTTATAAAAATTTAACACAAAAATTAGCATTAAACACAAAATAATACATTACTATAATTTTAAAAATGGTGACCACACTGGTTCTCTAATATCCCCCTGCTTAGATGCCACTCTTTGCCTCACTAGGCCATCGGCCGTTACAGTTTCCAATACTCCATTTCCTCTCATTTTTGTTGCGTAAATAAGTGTATCACTATTGGGTGCAAAACTTGGAGATTCATCCTGCATTCCTGATGATAAAATCAATAAATCTTTTTTATTTATATCATAAATAGCTATCCGATAATCGCCTCTATAAAGATGAACCATTGCTAATTTCGTTCCATCGGGTGACAAACGTGGTCTGGCATTGTAATTACCTTGAAAAGTAACTCTTTCAGCTTTATCGCTATTTAAGAAAATTTTATATATTTGTGGGGCACCGCCCCTGTCAGAAGTAAAGTAAATTTCCTTGCCATTAGGTGACCATGTTGCTTCTGTGTCAATAGCTCTATTATATGTCATTCTCTTTAAAGCTCTTGTTGCAATATCAAGAATATAAACATCTAAATTACCATCAGGACCACCCAAAGTAAGGACTAATTTTCTTCCGTCTGGGGAAAATGCGGGCGATCCATTTATGCCGGGGTGGTCCGAGATTTTTCTTCGATTTCCTGTTCTTAATGTTTGCAGATATATGGATGAGGCATTGCCCTCAAATGACACATATGCAATTTGCCTGCTATCTGGTGACCAAGCTGGAGACATAATTGGATCTTTAGAATTTACTACGACCTGCTCATTCTCTCCATCAGAGTCAGCGATAATTAATGAGTAACTAGTCTCATTGCGCGATACATTTGATTTGACATAGGCAACTTTTGTATCAAACACACCTCTAATTCCGGTCAGCTCTCGATAAATCATATCAGCTATACGATGCGCTGACCTTCTCAGTGTGCTGTCGTTAGCAGGCATTCTATATCCAACAATTTGTTCGCCCTTATAAATATCGAATAATTGGAACTGAATATTATAAGAACCAGTTCTCATTTGAGTAATTCGACCCACAACGACTGCTTCGACACCCAAAATGGACCAATCATCAAAATCAATCTCTGCGCCCGTGGTTGGCTTTTGTAGCATATTCTTTTGAGGGGTTGGCGAAAATCGACCACTTCGCATTAAATCATTTGTAATTATTTCAGCGATATCAACTGACAATAATGGCACGCCCTTATCAGCCCCAAAAGGAACTATGGCAATCGGTGTTTGTTTTCCCACACCTTGTGTGATTCTTATTGTTAGCTCAGCGTATAAGACATCATGAAAAAATAAACATAAAAGTAAAATTATTTTTTTATCGAGATTCATCCGTGTCCTCATAAACCTATAAATTATTGATAAGGTTCAAATATAAAACGTAAATTTCTTTCAAATAAACTTGGATCTTCAGGGTCTGGTAAAGGTGATGCTTTGTAAACAGCAGCTTCCACTGACCGTCGAACCGATTCGTCACCGTTGCATGTTTCAACCACCGCGCTAATAACTTCACCTCCAGGCAGTTGCCTTACATTCACTACACAACTGATACCGCTCAATGCTGATGGAGGTTGAACCCAGTTATTTTCAATTTTCCTACCCAAACTAAAAGTATACCTTGCAAGTGCGCCTGAGCGAAGCGCATCTAAACGTTTTTGTTCGTTCGATAATTCGCGTTTCAATTGAGCTTTTTTTTCAGCTTTTTCTAGATCATTGCGTATTTTTTCATTTTCTGCACGTTGTCGCTTTATATCATCTAATCTTTCTTGCTCTGCTTCAATCCGCTTTTTTTCAAGCTCAACTTCAATCCGCTTTTTTTCAACTTCAGCTTCTTTCGCTTGTTTAACCATCAATTCTTTTGATTCACGAGCCTCAATTATTTTCTGCTCTTTTGCTCTTTTTATTTCAGCTTTTCTGGTAATTTCTGCTTCTTTTTTCTTCTTTTTATTTATTCGTATTTTTTCTGCCCGAATATCTGATTTTCGTTTTTGCTCTTCCGCTTCTCGTCTTTCTTGTGCTAATTTCTTTTGCGGCGTTAATAAATTATCCTCCTCAATTAATACGGCATCTATCATAAGGGGTCGAGATGGTATATTAGCATTCGATCTCTCGAACGCTAATATCATCATTGTGAATATAGCGAGGTGCAAACCACATGCAAAAGCCATTGGTATAATGTTATATTTATCTCGCATTCAACAACTCATATCATATCAATCAGGTACAGGATAAGACTCTAAAGGATCGGTTACGAAACCAATATTTTTTGCTCCGCCCCGCTGCAAAAGAACCATAGCTCCAACAACATTGCCATATGGCACTTGCCGATCTGCTTTGACCAAAATCATCGTAGATGGCTGACTTGCTAATACTGCCCTAGTTCTTGATATTATCGATTCAGCATCTTTTGGTTTATCTTCGTCATCACCAACATTAATATATAATTCACCTTGAGCATTTACGCTCAATATTAAAGGGGCCAAACTTGAAGAATCAGCGATTGGATCTGCGCCTGCTTTTGGCAGCTCAACTTTTATTCCTTGCGTGAGCAATGGTGCTGTGACCATAAATATAATCAATAAAACAAGCATGACATCAATGTATGGAACTACATTGATTTCACTGATGACTTTCCTTTTTTTTACCACTTCAGTTATCAATCATTTTTATATAACTCATGTCGTTGCAAGATACTTGCAAATTCTTCAGAAAAACTATCGTAACGAATTTCTAATCGAGTCACTTTATCAGCAAATCTATTGTAAGCAATAACAGCAGGTATTGCTGCAAATAAGCCCATCGCAGTAGCGATTAACGCTTCAGCTATACCAGGAGCAACCATCGCTAAGGTGGCAGATTGAACACCCGCAAGGGCCCGAAAGGAGTTCATAATACCAATTACTGTCCCAAACAAACCAACATAAGGGCTTATTGACCCGATTGTAGCTAATGTTGCAAGACTGTGTTCCAATTTATCAACTTCACGCATTTGAGCCACTCGCATAGCTCGAGAACACTCCTCGACCATTTTATCTTTCGAAATAGATGATTTTGTAGATAAGCGGTTAAATGCCTTGAATCCTGCTTTAAAGATACTTGACATTCCTATATCGCCATATTCATTTTTATTAGAGTTCTGATAAAGAGCATTTAAGTCACCACCTGCCCAAAAATTAGTCTCGAATGAATCAGAGGTTGTTTTAATTTTTTTAATTAATTTTTGTTTAGTAAAGATAATATTCCAAGATCCAATTGATGCCATTAATAATAGCAACATCACAAATTGAACGATGATACTCGCGTTAAGGATAAGATTTATAAACGACATATTAGTTGTCATATTTTGATTTCCTTAGAAAAATAATCATTAGTATTCATTCTAGCAAATCACGGTTAATATTTTTATCTTGATTGGTTGGATTTAATCCAAAATGCAAATAGGCGTTCTTCATAGCAACTCGTCCACGTGAGGTTCTCATTATAAATCCTTGTTGAATTAAATAGGGTTCTACTACATCTTCTATAGTTCCGCGTTCTTCACCCAATGCAGCAGCAAGACTCTCGATTCCAACAGGGCCACCATCAAACTTTTCAATTACTGCTAATAATAACCTTCTATCCATAGTATCAAAACCATTTGGATCAACCTCCAGCATGTCCAATGCATCATTTGCTACCTGTTCTGTGACTTTTCCGTCAGCTTTGACCTCTGCATAATCCCTCACTCTTCTTAGCAAACGATTAACAATTCTTGGGGTACCTCTGGCTCTCTTGGATAATTGGTCACTTCCACCATCATCTAAATCTAAATTCATGATACTTGCTGATCGATTAGCAATTTGAGCTAATTCATCAATTTCATAAAAATTTAATCTTTGTACAATACCGAATCTATCCCTTAATGGTGATGTTAATAATCCAGCTCTGGTAGTTGCTCCAACTAGAGTAAATGGAGGAAGATCTAATTTAATTGAACGAGCTGCCGGACCTTCGCCAATCATTATATCTAACTGGAAATCTTCCATAGCCGGATACAAGATCTCTTCAACCACTGCATTCAAACGATGTATTTCATCAATAAAGAGGACGTCATTTGGTTCGAGGTTTGTAAGCAAAGCTGCAAGATCTCCTGGGCGCTCAAGAACAGGTCCAGATGTTTGTTTTAACTTAACTCCCATCTCATGAGCAATAATATGCGCCAATGTTGTTTTACCCAATCCAGGAGGTCCAAATATCAATACATGATCTAATGACTCAGATCTTTTACGAGCCGCCTCAATAAAAATCTCCATTTGCTCACGCATGCTTTTTTGACCCACATATTCTGCGAGTGTTTTTGGTCTTATCGCCCGATCAAAAGCCTTATCCTCAGTAGCTTCGTCCCCACTGATTAATCGATCATGCTCAATATTATTCATTTAATCTACAACCTTTTTCAAAGCATGCCTTATCATTTGACTCACCGTTAAATCATCATCCTTGATGGATGTCATTAATTTTTTTATCTCGGGAGCCTTATAACCCAGCGCTAGCAACGCATCAAAAGCCTCTTCTCTGGCGCTATTAGCGTTAATTTTCTGATGCCCAGTTGATGGACTATCCACAAGATCGATGAGTCGATCTCGCATTTCTATAACCAACCTTTCAGCTGTCTTTTTTCCAACACCAGGAATTTTAACTAACGAACCGCTATCTTCCGTTCTCACACAACGCTCAAAATCATTTACACTCATTGAAGATAATATTGCTAGAGCAAGCTTCGCACCAACGCCGCTTATTTTTAAGAGCATTCTAAATAAATATCTGTCATTAAGGTTAGAAAAACCAAATAATGTGTGAGCATCCTCTCTCACTTGCAGGTGCGTGTAGAGAAAAATATCCTGATCTAGTGCGGGCATTTCAATAAAGGTTGTGGATGGGACCTCCACTTCATAACCAATACCATTAACCTCAATAAGTACTTGTGGTGATTGTTTAATTAAAATCTTGCCTTTTATTGACCCAATCATTACTGCACCATTAGCTTATAGCTCTTAGGGAATCTTGCATCGCTCTTTCATTACTATAACAAATAGCTGCTGCAATGGCGTCCGCGGCATCTTCTGCCGGAGTACCATCAAGATTTAATAGTGATACAACCATATGCTGAACCTGCTCCTTTGATGCTGCCCCAGTGCCAACTACCCCTTTTTTTATTTCTCTTGGAGAATACTCAAATACATTCATATCAAAATCAAATGTTGCGCACAAAGCGGCAGCTCTAGCATGGCCCAGTTTTAATGCACTTGAAGGATTTTTATGCACAAAAACACTTTCAATAGCCATGATGTCAGGATTATATTCCTTTATGAGTGCACGTACAGATTGATGAATTACTTTTAGGCGATCAGTAAAGTCGCCATCGGTACTTTTGATAACTCCACTTGTTATATATTTGAGCTGACCACCAACCAAATCAATCAGACCAAATCCCGTCTTTCTTGAACCAGGATCAATACCTAATATTCGTTGGTTAGTTTTCAATAATATAGCCTCATAATTTTGCTAAAATTTCATCCGTAATTTCTGCATTACTATAAACAGTTTGAACATCATCAAGATCCTCTAGAGCTGATGTCATTTTTATCATCGTTGCGGCTTCATGCTCGTTTAAATTGGTAATAGTTGAGCATCGCCATGTTATTTCTTTGTTATCAGGCTCATGATCAGCCGCTATCATGACTTTAACCAAAGCTTCATAATTACTTGGGTCAACAATAATCTCGATTGAACCATCATCCTCAGTAATAAGATCATCAGCTCCTGCATCTATTGCAATTTCCATCAACGCATCTTCATCGGCATCTTGATTGTAGGTTAATATACCCAAAGATTTAAACATATAAGCAACAGATCCGTCAGCCCCCATATTCCCTGAGAATTTACTGAATGCATGCCTAACATCCGCAACTGTTCTATTCTTATTGTCGGTCAAACAATCAACTATAACTGCAGCTCCTCCTGGACCATAACCCTCATAACGTATTTCAATATAATCAATACCTTCTAGTTCTCCTGCGCCACGCTTGATTGCTTTAGCAATGTTGTCTTTTGGCATACTTTGAGATTTACCTTTCTCAACAGCCATCCTTAATCTAGGGTTCGAATTTAAATCTGAGCCACCTAATTTTGCAGCAATAGTTATTTCACGGATCAATTTGGTAAATAATTTACCTCTTTTTTTATCTTGAGCGCCCTTTCGATGCTGGATATTTGCCCATTTACTATGACCTGCCATAAAATAGTTTCCATTTTTATTTAATTATCTAATTGTTATCATACCGTTTAAACCTATCGTAATCACCATCAATAAAGTCAAACTTGATAGTAATTCGCAACTTGATAATTATGATATAAGACATCCTTCTGTTATTGATTAGAATCTTCTCTTCTTAACAATAGCCCTCCATTAGATTATAAATTATTAGCTAGAGGTGAGGGTTAAACATACAAGATTTGATTGATTATTTCTTTGAGAATAGTTAAGCCCAATCCCTATCGAAATATGGCAACAGTGAAACTTAGTTCAAATAATCCAAAATTCAGATCAATACTAAATAAATTAAATAAAAATTAATAACGCCATAATAAAATTATTTTTTATTCGGGTAATTCAAAGCACGCTTATCGACAGCCAGAGATGCCTCATGAATAGCTTCAGATAAGCTAGGGTGGGCATGGATTGTTCTTTGAATGTCTTCAGAGCTGGCTTCAAACTCCATTGCTAAAACGACCTCGCCAATCAACTCTCCAGCCATGGGACCTATGATATGCACACCTAAAATTTGATCATTCTCTTTTGATGAGATCATCTTAACCATTCCAGAGGTTTGCTCCATAGCTTTTGCACGGCCGCTTGCAGCAAACGGAAATAATCCAACTTTATACTCGATGTTTGCATTTTTTAACTCAAGTTCATTTTTTCCAGCCCATGCAATCTCAGGTGAGGTATAAATAACCGAAGGAATGATATCGTAATTTAGCTCTGCAATATCGCCCGCGATTATTTCAGCGACCATAACCCCTTCTTCAGAACCCTTATGTGCAAGCATTGGCCCTCTAACACAATCACCAATTGCATAAACATTGGGGATGCTTGTCTGGCATTGTTTATCCACATTAATGCGGCCTGATTCATCTAAAGTAACACCGCTATCGATTGAGAATAGATTATCTGTATGAGGTTTTCTGCCAACCGCAACCACCACACGATCAAATTGTTTCTCAATCTTTTCATCATCTTTTATATAAGTTAATTTAACGCTTGATTTAGTTTTGTGAGCAGCAGTAACTTTTGCATCAAGATGAAGATTTAAACCCAGCTTAATAAATTGTTTTTTTGCTTCTTTTGCAATATCTCGATCAACTAGACTTAAAAATTCTGGTGAAGCTTCAAATATATCAACTTTAGACCCAAGCCTACCCCAAACACTCCCCAACTCTAATCCGATTACACCTGCTCCCACAACAGCAAGACTAGATGGCACTTCTGTAAAATCTAATGCACCCCATGAATCCACTATTCGCTTCTCATCAAATGGAATTGCTTTTAATTCTATAGGTGACGAACCTGAAGCAAGCACGATGTGCTTTCCCTGAAGTGTATTGATATCACCTTTTGAATCTGTAAATTCAACTTGATTTAATCCCATGAATTTACCATGCCCCACCAACGCTTCTATCTTATTTACTTTCAAAAGCCCTGCCACACCGCCAGTTAATTGTTTAACGATATCATTCTTACGTTTTTGCATTGCTTTGATATCTATTACTGGAGTATTAATATTAATGCCATGATCAGAAAACTCATGCGAAGCTCGATGAAAAAGCTCTGAAGACTCCAGAAGAGCTTTTGATGGAATACATCCAGCATTTAAACAAGTACCACCAAATGAACTAGATCCATCTCGATTTTTCCACTTATCTATACAAGCGACACTAAGGCCGTATTGACTAGCACGTATTGCTGCAATATACCCAGAAGGTCCTCCACCAATAACAATTACATCAAAATTTTTATTCACTTTGAATTCTCAAATTTCAAGCATTAAGCGTTCAGGATCTTCGAGTGACTCCTTGATACTGACCAAGAAAAGGACCGCCTCCCTTCCATCTATGATTCGGTGATCATAGGTAAGGGCAACATACATCATAGGGCGAATAACTATCTTACCATCCACAACAACTGGCCGCTCTTTAATGCCATGCATACCAAGAATTGCACTTTGTGGTGAATTAAGTATCGGAGTAGAAATGAGCGAGCCAAATGTTCCGCCATTTGTAATTGTGAATGTTCCGCCAGTGAGATCTTCCATTGTAATTGAGCCATTTTTTGCCTTAATGGCGAGTTCGGCTATCGATCTTTCAATTTCGGCAAAACTCAATTCGTCTAGATTTTTTATTACTGGAACCATCAAACCTCGCTCAGAGGAAACTGCAATTCCAATATCATAGCGATCATGATAAACAATATCCTGATCATCAATTGAGGCATTTATAATTGGAAATTTTTTCAAAGCTTCGACTGATGCTTTACTAAAAAAGGACATAAAGCCAAGCTTTACCGAATGCTCCTCAAGGAAGGATTTTTTATACTTTTTTCTAAGCTCCATCACTTCAAACAAATCTATTTCATTAAAACTGGTAAGCATGGCTGAATTAGTTTGGGCTTCAACCATTCGTTCTGCAATTTTTGCCCTTAACCTGGTCATCGGAACACGTTGTTCATCTTTACTAGCGGGCTCTTTAGCAGCAACAGGTGCTTGATGAAGAGGCATATCAATATCATTGGACCTGACGCTCTCTCCTTCGTCATCTCTAAGGTAACCTAATATATCTGTTTTTGTTATACGCCCATCTTTTCCACTTCCATTAATCATAGATGCATCAAGATCATGTTCTTTGAGTAACACTTTTACAGAAGGGCTAATCTTTTTATCCTTACTATCATTTTTTGACGTACCAGGTGCTGAGTTATCTTTGCTTGATAATAAAACATCATTTGCATGATCATTGTTTTTACTAGCACTGACTCCTAATGACTCTGTCATAACCGCCAATATATCGCCCGCCTTAACAACGCTCCCATCTTTAATTTTTATCTCAGTCAAGATTCCCGATTTTGGTGATGGCACTTCCAAAACAACCTTATCTGTCTCAAGATCCACTAGATTTTCATCACGAGACACTTGGTCGCCGGTTTTTTTATGCCAATTGATTAATGTAGCATCTGCAACAGACTCTGGCAGTGGTGGGACTTTTATTTCTATTGTCATTACTTTTAAATCCTATTTTTTTGAAAATATAATTAAACTTATTAGATTAATTTATATCCCTAAGGCATTGATAATTAGATTTTTTTGCTGCTCAAGATGTAACTTAGATAAACCAGTAGCAGGTGCGGCAGCACCTCGTCTTCCCGAGTATACTAGGTCTTGATTTTCAATCGCATGCTGCAATCGATGTCGAATCTGGTACCAAGCCCCTTGATTCTGAGGCTCCTCTTGGCACCACACCACCTCTTTAAGATTAGGGTATTTATTTATAACAGCAGCATATTCATCTATCGGAAATGGATACAATTGCTCTATACGCACAATTGCCACATCATCTAAGTCTTCTTGAGCTCTCATTTGATCTAAATCAAAATAAATTTTTCCACTGCATAATACCAATCGTTTAACTTTTTTATCTTTTAGGTCATGCTGATCTTCAATTATTTGCATAAAGCGACCATTTGTTAATTCTTTAATATCTGAAACAGAAGCTTTATTTCTCAACATGCTTTTTGGAGACATTACGATTAGTGGTTTCCTGTACCCACCGACCATTTGTCTTCTGAGCATATGAAACATTTGTGCTGGTGTTGATGGAACACATACTTGCATATTATTCTCTGCGCATAATTGCAAAAAACGCTCCAATCGTGCTGACGAATGTTCAGGGCCTTGGCCTTCAAAACCATGCGGTAGCAATAAAGTCAATCCACATAATCTGCCCCATTTTGTTTCTCCGGAGCTAATAAACTGATCAATAATCACCTGTGCACCATTAGCAAAATCACCAAATTGAGCTTCCCAAATGACAAGTGTATTCGAATGTGTTGTAGCATAGCCATACTCAAAGCCCAATACTGCTTCTTCAGATAAATAAGAATCTATAACTCGAAATTCACCTGAATCTTTAATACTGTGCAAAGGGACATATTTATCCTTGTTACGCTGATTATACAAAACAGCATGCCTATGAAAGAATGTTCCACGTGAACTATCTTGCCCTGTTACGCGACAGTTATAACCTTCATTGATCAAACTCGCATAAGCCATACTTTCGGCAAAACCCCAATCCATCGGTAATTTATTTGCCGCCATTAATGATCGAAGTTCCATTATTTTTTGAACTCGATCGTGCAAAATCATGTCTTCTGGAATTATGGTAAGAGCTGCAGCCAGTTTTTCTGTGGTTTTCTTTGATATTTTTGTTTCAATCTTTTTAGTCAAATCCTTTTGCTCAAAACGGCTCCAATCAGCCGTATAATCATCGCCAATCATCCCTAAAGATAATTTTGGTACAGGCTTACCTTGATCCAAAAGATCTCGATAATCATCCTGCATGATTGAAGGTTTGTTTGTGTCAATAATATTGATCTCAACTAATTTATTAGCATAGATTTGCCTTGGTGTTTTATGCTGTTTAATTTTAGAGTACATCAGAGGTTGTGTAGCGCTCGGTTCATCAGCCTCATTATGCCCTTGACGTCGATAACAAACTAAGTCGATAACCACGTCTTTTTTAAATTTACGTCGATAATCCATTGCTAGGCGTGTCACGTATATCACCGCCTCTGGATCATCTCCATTTACATGAAAAATTGGTGCCTCAATCATTTTTGCAATATCACTACAGTAAGGTGTGGACCTCGCATATGACGGCTTACTTGTCGTAAAACCAATTTGATTGTTTACAACTATATGAAGAGTTCCTCCAGTTCTAAAACCATCTACTTGAGACATTTGAAAAGTCTCAGTAACGACACCTTGACCAGCAAATGCCGCATCACCATGTATCAAAATTGGAAGAACTTGGTTGTGCTCAGAATCGCCACGACGATCTTGACGAGCCTTTACTGAGCCCTCTACCACTGGGTTAACTATCTCTAAATGTGACGGATTAAACGCCAATGAAACATGAACATTACCTCCATCAGTTTTAATATCTCCTGAAAAACCAAGATGATATTTGACATCTCCAGTTCCAGTCATGTCTGGGTCGATTTTTTCTTCAAATTTATCAAATAACTCATCTGGTGATTGACCTAGGACATTCACCAGAACACTCAACCTTCCTCGATGTGCCATACCGATAACTACTTCTCTTACACCAGTTTCACCTGATCGTTGAATCGCATCAGAAAGTAACGGAATAAGGCTATCACCGCCCTCTAGAGAAAACCTCTTTTGACCAACAAACCTAGTATGCAAATATCTTTCTATTCCTTCTGCAGCGGTCAATTGCTCTAAGATCGATATTTTTTCAGGATCAGAAAAATCAAATGATGAAGCTTCTTTCTCGTATCGCGTTCTTAGCCATATACGCTCCTTTGCTCTGGATAAATGAGCAAATTCAACACCAATTTTTTCGCAATATATTTTTTTCAGCAAGACGAGTAAATCTCTAAGCTTCATTCTTGAACTTTTGGTACCCGCAAAACCGCTCGTAGAAAATTCATCATTTAAGTCTTCTTCCGTCAGCCCCAAGTAATCTAGTTTAAATACCCCAGGAGCTTTTCTTTCCATCATACCCAGTGGATCGATATCAGCAATTTGATGCCCCCTGAGAGTATAAACTTGAATTAATCTTGACACTGCTGCTTGTTTGTCAGCACCGACCTCATTTTGTTTGAGTATTTTTTTAGCATTCTTTAATTTGGGTCGTGATTTATTTCTTAAATTTTCTTTTACTGAAGCATGCAATGCATCGCTTTCTTCACGCGGATATGTTGAAAAGTATTTTTGCCATTCTGATGAAACAGATTGCTCATCAGTTAGGTATGCCTCATACATCGCTTCAATAGCTGATGCATTAACACCCGAAAGACCGCTTGTGCGGTTTAGCTCTTTTAAAGATTTACTCATTAGATGCTGTCAATGACGCTCATGCTATGTAAATATTTATTATCAACTGTACTAAAAAAAAGTAGTGTATCGCATGACCAGCACATTAAAAAGTAAAATTATCAATTAATATGATAGATTAATATTAAGTCATTTCATTTGTTGGTCTAGAGGTATAAATAATAAAAAAAATAGTAACAAAATACCTCTCAACTTGTATGATAATTAATATTGGTTTTGACTGATAATTTAATAAAGAACATTCTTTATGAAGACCTATAACGCTTACTCAAAAACAGGCTTAAAGATATCTTACAAGGATAAAAAACGATGGGTTTGGTTACTATCATCCATCTTTCCTTTGTAAGCGATAGCTGGAATATACGGTCACCATATTACCGGCAATCAATTATGGTTACTTTTACCGCTTATATTTATATATATATTAGCTCCATTACTTGATTTTATTCTTGAGGAAGACACCAATAATCCGCCAGAAGAAGTCACCCTTCTGCTTGATTCTGACAGTTACTATAAAATTTTAACCTACATTGCAGTCCCTATGCACTTCATCGTTTTAATTGCAGCTGCTTGGTGGATAAGCATTAATCAACTAGATTGGTGGGGATATCTTAGTCTTTCAATAGTAGCTGGTAATATAAGTGGTCTTGGGATTAATACGGGCCATGAGCTTGGTCACAAAAAGGGTAAATTTGAGAAAACCTTAGCAAAACTTGTACTTGCAGTTCCATTTTATGGTCATTTCACTATTGACCATAATCAAGGGCATCACCGGGATGTGGCTACCCCAATCGATGGTTCTAGCTCTAGAATGGGGGAAAATTTCTATGCTTTTGTATGCAGGGAAATTCCAGCTGCCATCACCAGATCTTTCAAAACTGAAAACATAAGATTACAGCGAAGAAAACAAGATTTTCTGTGTTTTGATAATCAAATTTTTCAATCTTATGTGATTTCAACCATCTTACAAGGATCTATTATTGTAATGTTTGGCCTACAAATTATTCCCTTCCTTTTTATTCATAATATTTTTGCTTGGCTCCAGTTAAGCAGTGCAAATTATATTGAACATTATGGCTTACTCCGCCAAAAAGACGGATTAGATCATTATGAACGCTGCAAGCCTCATCATTCTTGGAATAGTAATCATGTTTTCAGCAACTTGGTGCTTTTTCACCTTCAGCGCCACTCAGATCATCACACGCATCCAACTAGGCGATACCAATCATTGAAGAGTTATGATGATCTCCCATCTTTACCAAATGGTTATCTGGGTTGTTACTTAGTAGCTTATATTCCTTGGCTATGGTTTTATATAATGGACAAAAAACTACTCAAACTAAGCCATATTAATGGTGATCTCAGCAAAGTTAATTTAGATCCTAGAAAAAAAATGACGCTTATAAAAAAATATCAAGAATATAACTAAATCATGACTAAACACCAATGCCCAGAATGTGCTTATACCTATGATGCTAGTATTGGTGATGAATATGAAGGTTACCTTCCTGGCACTCTCTTTAAGGACCTTCCTGATGATTTTTTTTGCCCTGATTGCAGCGTCAGATTTAAAATAGACTTCATAGAGGTAGATTCAATATAATTACTTTTAATTACGCTTATCACGTAACGCATCTTTGAATCGATATAACTGAATCATTCCTTGCAAATAATGTCTTCGTAGGGCGCTCAATGGAAACTTAGGCGATAAACCATGAACTATTCGAGGTAGATCACGTGGCTTTTTATTGCTTTTACCATATTTTCCAAGCCACTTTGCGAGCTGCAATCCCGTCCAAGTTGATGTGTTGACCCCATTACCATGATACCCAAAACCAAAAAAAACACTTAGATCATCATCCAAATGTCCAATTGATGGTGTCAGTCTTCGCGTAAAACAAACAAAACCATGCCATTTATACTCTATTTCGACATCAGACCAATTTGGCCAGATAGAACGCATTACATCGATCAGATAATTATAATTTTTTTCAGCGCCCGCTCTATCTCCCGATGATGAGCCACGCCCACCAAATAAAAAACGATTATCTGGCAACAAACGATAATAATTAACAAGTTTCCTTGAATTGATAACTGGGTTCTGTGTTTTCCAATTATGCGAGGCAAGTTCATCTGAGGTGAGCGGCCTTGTGGTGATAATAGAACTAATGATCGGCAAACTTCGTGCTTTAAAATTACCAAGTAAATGTTCAGGCATAAAGCCATTTGTTGCGAATATCACGTACTTAGCTTTTAAAACTCCAGACCGTGTTGTTAGATAATGTGAGCTGCTATTTTTTTGCCAGTCAATAACTTCACTGTTAGAGAAAAGTCGTGCACCATTTTTTTTAGCAGCAATTGCTAGGCCATTGGCATATCTGAGTGGATGTAATCCAAAGGTAGGTTTTATGGCAACGCCACCCCACTGTTGATTTGCATCAAAATAGGACTCTTTGAGCTCTTCTTTTGAGATAATTGTTGCATCTAAACCGAGATATTTCCTCTGAAAACTAGCATATTCATAGATTTCCTCTAAATTGCTTTTTGATCTGGCAACTTGTATTTCTGCCGAACCTTGAATTTTGATATCCATTTTTTCATCTATGATATTACTTCTTACTAGCTCAACAGCTTCAACCTGAGATTGATAATAACTTCGCACATCATCAAGGCTATATTTTTTTATTAGATTCTCTGAAGATTCAGCTACACCTCCGATTGAGCAAAAACCACCATTACGTCCAGATGCACCCCAGCCAAAATGACCAGCCTCAAGAACTGCCACATCAATATCATAATCTTTTGCCAGATGGTAGGCAGCCGATAAACCTGTATAACCTCCCCCAATAACAGCAACATCACAAGAATGCTCTCCTATCATCTTAGTATTGGGAGCGATAGAACTCCCCTGAGTTGATTCCCATAAGGAGTCCTCGGGGGTATCAAACTGATACATATCTTGACTATACATAGGTGATTTCATAGTTTTATTTATCTGCAAAATATATTGTATTGTTGAATTTACTTAGCTAGAAGTAATACTTTTGTTTCACTGCTGGTCATTTTTAATCCAACACCAATCATGAGTAAAAATGGAATTGGAATCAATACCAAAGTGAGCCAACCATAATAATACATAATTGTTCCTGCCAATAAAGAGCCTAGTGCTGACATCCCAAATACACAAAATTCATTAATGCCCTGAGCTTTAAATCTTTCGCTTGATTTATAAGTATAGGTAAGCATGGTTGTGCTACCCACATACAAAAAGTTCCAGCCTATTCCTAGCATGACAAGTGCTGTCCAGTAACTGAAGATTGATTGGCCTGACAGGCCAGCAAAGCAAGCTAGAAGCAGGCCGATAACTCCAACCATCATAACTTTTGAGAGGCCAAATCTTTCAATTAAAAATCCAGATACTAGAGACGGGACATACATTGCTAGAACATGACTACGGATAACATTCGCTGTAGCCTCTATAGAATAACCATCAATAACATGCATACTCAATGGAGTTGCCGTCATAATGAAAGTCATAGCTCCATAAGCAACAGTTCCACCAAGCATGGCCATTACAAAAACCCGTTGACGCATGATGATAGCCAGTCGTCTAGCACCATCTTCAGGGCCCTCTTCACTTGTAACGCGAAAAGGTGAAAGCATTAATAGTAAAATAGACTGCACCCCAAAAAGAACTGACAAAGAAATTAAACTGCCCGCATAAGGAATATTCTCAATCCAATATTGGCCTCTTGTTACTAACTCAGGGCCAAGCAAAGCGCCACCTATTGCGCCTAATAAAATCATAGAAATAGCTCGTCCAACAAATTTTTGCTCAACACTTTCAGCGGCTGCATATCTATATTGCTGAGTAAACGCCGCATTTATGCCAAACATTGCAGCTGCAACAACAAACAGATTAAAACTTTGAGAATGTAGGGCATAAGCAGCAATTAAAACCGCACTAGCAGCAGAGAGTGATGCAACGCTTGATCCAAATTTTCGACCTATCTTCTTCATCAACATGGTTGCTGGTATTGCTGATAAAGCAGTGACTACAACCATTAGTGAAACTGGAAGAGTTGCAATAGATTGGTTGTCCGTTAAAGATGATCCAATTATACCGCCCAGAGTTACTATAACAATTTGACCTGTCGCTGATATTAATTGACAAAAGAAAAGTATAATTAAATTACGAGAATTCATTTTTCAACTTTATTTGATTGGAGTATTTTAAATGATTGAGTGAAAACATATCTTACATAATTAAAAGAGCAATGACCTTAATATTTATGGTAAAAAAATGATTGATCATTAATATACAATGAGTCGATAGAAAATTGGATAACTTAATGATTACCAGAGATAACTACTTTCAATATTTCAAATACAGTATTTATATACTCTTGACTCTCAACTTCTATTTCTTTTTTAAAGAAGATGTTGCCGCATTAACAATACGATTTCCAGATGGAGTTTCGTTCGATCAAATTATCAACGCCTATGCAACCTCAATTGACACAGTTGCATGGTTGATCTTGGTTTGGATATTAGAATTAGAGACATATATCCTAGAAGAGGACCAAATTACTCCGACTATGGAATATATATCAATAGTAATCAGAGCGGTTTGTTATGGTTTTATCGCTTATGCTTTCTTTGGTTATTGCTTCACCCTACTTTTTTACTATGATACAAATGCAATCCAAGAAACAGACTTATGCTCTTTAGCTAATGGAGCCTGGACTTACTCACAAATGATAGGTGAATACACGCCCATCTCTGTTGAAAATTGTACAATTTTAAGCACATCAAATGAATTTTTAAGATATGGAAGCACCTCCGCAATTGTTGATATTTCGGGTGCAAAAGATATTATCTGGCTCGGCTGGATTGATGTAATTAACTCAGGCGTTTGGATAATAGTAGTGGCTATTATTGAATTAAATATTAAATTACAAGAAAAAAATATTAAGAAAAATCTATCGCAAAAACTAAGTCAATTTAATCAATATATTTTATATCCCATACTTTTCATTAATGCTTTTTATTGGGGTTTAGAAGGTGATTTTGTCGATTTTTGGGACGCCTTTTTATGGCTTGTGGCCTTTATTTTTATAGAATTAAATATCATTCAATGGCGAGAAGAAAATATAGAACATTGATGCCTCCAAATTATTGATCACCTGTCAAAAATTTCAGAACGAAGCTAATCAAATGGTTTACTTTAATTATTTAGATATAGGTCTTCTGCAACTATAACAAGTCGGATATGGCTTTATTATTTGTTGGAGAATAATGTTGATGTAAAATTTTCATCCTTGATCGATAAGAGAAGACTTTTATCCTGTCTTTTGAGCTCTTTTGCTAGTTATTCACATGAGATGCTAAATCATTTATATAATGTCAAAATCGACATTCATTAATATAATTTAATCAATCGATCTAATAGTTATCATTGAATTCTCAAGAACTTCTTTAGAAAACAAGTTAGAAGAATCTTGCATGCTTAATCCAGTAAGTGACTTATCTTTATCCAAGTTCATCAGCCAAGGATGCCATTCATCAGTAGCATTGCGCCGATAATAGCCAGATACTTGCCACTCTTCGCCCTTCGGAGAAATATATGTTTTACCAACATCCTTATCCACATTAACAGGATCTATAATCTCCAGATTAGAAGGTAGCATAAGTGACTTGATTAATATTTCATTTGCTTTTTTTACAATACCTTCTTCAATTTGGCGTTGCGCCTCATAAGGTGGTTGTACTGTAGATTGGTAAACAAGCCATGAAAGCGCAAGGCCCGTAATGGTTGCAAAAATAATCTGATTAATCGTGTATTTCTTCATTATGGTAATCCCAATATTTTATGGCTTTGAATACTCAACCTCCATTGTGGATTCTTTAAACAATAATCAATGGAGAGCTCTGTGTTTAATTTAGCATTTTTATCATCTAATGGTTGTAAGAAAAAGAAATCAAAATTCATGTTTTGAAATAAGTGAGGCGAAGCTGATTTTTCAATTTGCGGGTATACTAATTTTATCTCATTACCAGTAATTTGCTTAAGAGTAGAGTTAGCTTTCGGGCTTACGCAAATCCAATCTATATTCTCTGGAGCAAGAATAGTTCCATTAGTTTCAACACCAATTTCAAAAGAATTTCGATGAAATTCATCTATCAGTTCTTTATCTAGTTGCAAAAGTGGCTCGCCACCAGTACATACCACATACGGACTGATAGCATGTTTTGTTTTGGGCCAGTTAGCACTTACAGCTTTCACTAATTCTTGTGCCGTTGAATATTTTGCACCACCAATACCATCAACTCCTCGAAAATCAGTATCACAAAAACGACATATTGCTTTTTCCCGATCTTTTTCTCTTCCTGACCATAAGTTACAGCCAGAAAATCTCAGAAACACAGCCGGTCTCCCCATCTGCTGTCCTTCACCTTGAAGCGTATAATATATTTCTTTTACAGAATACATACTTAATTCAACAAAGGGTCCTCAAACCCAGCATTTATAAAGCCTTTTTCTCTTAACTTGCATGCTTCGCATTGCTGACAGGGCGGTTGCTCGCCTTTATAGCAAGTATGCGTATATGCCATGGCATCCATCGCACCGAGCTCAGCGGCCAGAACCACTGTTTCGCTTTTGCTTAAATGCATTAACGGAGCATGAATCTTGATAGCATAATCGAGCCCAAGATTTAATGTTTTTTCCATGGCCTCAATTGTATTCTCCCTGCAGTCTGGATAACCACTATAATCTGTCTGTGATGTACCAATCACTAAATGATTGATTTTTTTCTGCCATGCCAATGAGGCTGCAAATGTCAAGAAAATGAGGTTTCTTCCAGGTACAAATGTTTTTGGTAAATTCCTGTACTGACCATCATCGAACTCAGATTTGCTTCCAGTTAAGCTATTCTGACCTAAGCTCTCAAACGAATTAATAGGGATAATATGATGTGAAATATTATTACTTTCTGCAATTTGTTGAGCACATGATATTTCTATTTTATGACGTTGCCCATAATCAAACGTAACCGCTTCAATATTTTTTACATCAAAACGTTTTTTCGCCCAATACAAGCAAGTTGTAGAGTCTTGGCCTCCAGATAATATAACCAATGCTTGCTCTTGCATAAACTTTCTCTGCTAATGTTAATAATATACACTTTAAAATTACAAAGCACATTCATTCTTAATGTTAAATTATAGTAGACAACCAAGCTAAATTTAAGTCACAACATAAAAAATAATCAATGAACAACTTTCACAAAAAAAATATTGCAACTCTTCTTTTATTTTCATTGATCTTAATTAGTTGCTCATCCACGTTATTAAATAGTGAAATGATTGAAAAAAAATTTGGAACCTATGGTCTTGATGTAATTGAAAATAATAATGAGCACAGAATTTCATTTCTATTCAGTAATAAGGCTAATTATATCCCTCTTATTGAAAAAAATGCAGTCAAGAATGATTCAATATACAAAAAAAATTATCATACATTAGCCTTAGTTAGCTTCATAGATTCAAAACAAATATTAGACGCTCATGAAGAGATAACAAAAGGCGGCTCCATTGGTGCCACTCTCAAAAAATATGGCTGGAACGTTCATAAAGATAATTTATTTGTTTTTAAGCTGCATAAACAGGTACTGACAATCACTCAAAAGTGGCTAAATAATTCAAGCGATGAATATATCTCTGTCCATGTTTATAACCTATCAGCTAAAAAAGAAAATCAAATAATCAAATACGCTGAGATTATTGAATTACATCATCCAGATTATCTTTCTCTGCATGAATTAGAAGTGATTTATGGAACCAAGCGCCTAATTGAAAGTAATAAGCAAGTATTAGGAATAAAAAAACGAATTATTAATAGGCTATCAAAAGAAAAAAGTAATCAAATTATAATGGATTCACTTAATCTTCAGCTTTGATTTTAATAGACAACAGAACGAAAGTTACTCTTTTTGATTATTTTCTTTATCTTTTTTTAAGCCCGGTATTAATCGCCAAGCCAAAAGCATCATGCCAGCTGAAACAGCAATGGCAAAAAATATAATGATAAACATTAGTAGATTCATTTACACAGAATAGTATAATTTTAATAAATAATCATAATTTATGACTAAATCAACACGATAATAATAAATTAAGGCACTATATATGAAAGATCAAAATAAGCATGAACAATCATTAGATCCAGAAAATTGGGATGAATTTCAAGACCTGGCTCATAAAGTTGTGGATGATTTAGTCGATTACCTCAAGACTGTAGGAGATAGACCAGTATGGACCGCCTTGCCAGATGAATCAAAAAAGTTGTTTGAAGAAGTGTTGCCATTAAAAGGCTCCAAGGATTCAGATGTCTATGAGTCAGTTAAAAATCATATTTTACCCTACCCAACCAATAATATTCATCCAAGATTTTGGAGCTGGGTTGGTGGGACGGGAACGCCCAGTCAGCTAATCGCTGATATGGTAATCTCTGCAATGAATTCAGGCAGCCTTGGTATGGACGAAACTGCGTCAACTCATGTCGAACTTCAGTTGTTGTCTTGGCTAAAAACTCTTCTTAACTACCCGCAAGACTCAAATGGGCTTCTAGTAAGTGGAGGGTCAATGGCAAATCTAGTGGGTCTAGCTGTAGCAAGAACACATGCTTCAAATTATGATGTCAGGGACGAGGGAGTCAACCTAAAAGATAACTCAAGATTAATGTTTTATGGCTCGGTAGAAACTCATTCGTGCATTAGAAAAGCAATTGAGCTTCTAGGCCTTGGATCGAAGTCATTAAAATTAATACCAATCAACAATGATTACACAGTTAATATTGGTCTTTTGCAAAAAGCCATAGATGAAGATCGTAAAAATGGATATACACCAGCATGCATTATCGCAAACGTTGGCACAGTCAACACAGGTGCTATTGACCCTTTGATTGAATTATCCAATATTGCAAAAAAAGAGAATATCTGGCTACACGCAGATGGTGCGTTTGGTGCGATTACTAAATTTGCAAAAACCTCACATCACCTTGTTGATGGCCTCGAATTGGCAGACTCAATTGCATTTGATCTACATAAATGGATGTATATTCAATATGATTGTGGGTGTGTTCTCATTCGAGGAAATCACCCTCACAAAGAGACATTTTCAGTGATTCCACCATATATCAAGACTTTTGAGCGAGGTCTTGCATCAGGCCCAATCAATTTTTCAGAATATGGAGTTCAACTGTCGCGCTCATTTAAAGCTCTGCGAGCCTGGATGGCGCTAAAAATTGAAGGTGCAGATAAATATAGTGCCCAAATTGAGCAGAATATAGATCAAGCAAAATACCTTACTCAGCTAGTCGAAGATCATCATGACCTAGAGTTGCTAGCTCCTACATCACTGAATATCGTTAACTTTAGATATATTATGCCTCCGATTAAAGGTGACCAACTAAATGACCTAAACAGAGAAATCTTGATGAGATTACATGAAAGCGGTAGTTCTGCTCCCTCTTCCACACTATTAAATGGACATTTCTCAATTAGAGTTGCAATTTGCAATCACAGAAGCCGACAGGCTGATTTTGATAATCTAGTGTTAGATGTTGTTAAAATTGGAAAAGAGATAATTAAATAAATATATATATTTCAATGATTTATAATAAATAATTAATTTATATTATCGGTTCGAACGGCAAGGAAACAATTATACATGCTCCCGCCTTATAACTTGCATCAAGGTCTAAAGAGCCACCATGTGCTCTGGCGATAAGTTTTGCAATATATAATCCCAGTCCCGTTCCACCAGTATGCCTAGCCCTGGATGGATCACCCCTGTAGAATGGCTCACCTAAAAACTTTGCCTCCTCCTCTGAAAATCCTGGTCCAGAATCACAAACCTTTATTAATGTTGCATCAGATGTAACTGAGAAATCAACCATTACGATAGCTTTTTTATCTAAATTGTAATTCAGTGCATTGTTTATAAGATTTTTAATCATCAATATCACTCTTGCCTTGTCAGCATTCAAGTACATATCATCTGGGAAATTAAATTTTATTAAGTATTTTTCTCTTGGAAAAAAATCAGTAATTAGCTTTTCAGTAATATCAGCTATTGAAGCTCGCTCAATATTAATACCTTCGTGGCGTCCATTAAGTCGCTCTGCTTCGATTAGTGTAGAGATCACTTTTTCCATTTCATCAAGATCACTGATAAGGTCACTTTGATCTTCACGGTTATTCTGCAGCTCAAGCGCAAGCCTTAATCTTGATAATGGCGATCTTAACTCGTGACTGATGCCTAATAACAACTGACGTTTCGCATCAAGCATCAATTCAACGTCTTCTGCCATTTTATTCACATCCAATGCCAAATCGCCTAACTCATCATTTCTAAATTTTCTAATGCGAAAAGCAACGTTACCCCGTCCTATCTCTGCTGCACCACGCCTGACAATCTCAATGGGCATAAATAACCACCTAACAGGCAAATATGTTAGTAATACTAAGAGCAAAGTAAAAAGAATAATAATTAGATTATAGCCGCCCTGCTCAATCTTTATATAACGTGGAAGGCTTTTCTGTTCTGCAATAGAGGTTATTTTAGGAGTAGATACTACTATTGCGTAGCCACTCTCTTCGATTTTCAAAAACCGATGAAAACCATCATTCGCAAATTCAACACCTTCAAGCTCATTCAGCCATTGATTTGAATCATCACTAAGTTGATCACTAATCGCAAACTCTAGGTCTTTTAAATACGGAAAGGAAGGTGCTGATGCCCAGGTTATATCTGGACCTAAAATTCTTATGTCTACAGGTACTTGCTTGGTAATTGCAATTGCATTTTCTATTTTTGGCGGATTTCCAATATCTTGCTTTACATACTCAATATGCAAAGACAAATGGCCATTAACTAGCTCTCTGAGCTCATCTGTTTGATATACCCAACGTAGGCCAAAAATTGAGGCATATGCAAAGACAGCACCTGATAATAGAAATATACCCAGTAGACGCAGAGACAATGAATGTCCGATACGCGTGAACATTTTAAATTAAGCTTTTAACTCTTTTGCAACAAAGATGTAACCACTACCCCAGATTGTTTGAATGAAACGGGCAGGCTTAGCCTTATCTCCTATTTTATTCCTCACACGACTGACCATAATATCTATTGACCGAGTTAAAATAGTAGCATTTATTCCTCTTAATTTTGATAAAAGCTCATCTCTATGCATTTTTTTCCCAGTGTTTTTTGCAAGAATAAATAGTAACTCATATTCCATTGAGGTTAGTTCAACAGCATTACCATCAACTTTTGCAGTCCGACTGTTTGTATCAAGTATTAAACCATCAAATTTAAGCACACCATCACTAGATTTAACCTCTTTATCAACACGTCTTAGAACTGATTGTATTCTCGCTACCAATTCTCTTGGTTCAAAAGGCTTGCCAATATAATCATCAGCGCCCAGTTCAAGTCCTGATATGCGATCAGAAACATCACCTCTTGCAGTCAACATAATGATAGGAACATTACTTTTTTTTCTAATTTCAGCGCAAACATCGAAACCATTCTTTCCCGGGAGCATAACATCGAGAAGTAATAAATCAGGATCAGATATGTCAAATCTTTTTAGACCTTTTTCAGCATCACCCACACAGTCAAGCTTCATACCATATCGCGATAAGTAATTTTTTAGTAACTCAGAATGCCTGAAGTCATCATCTATTAGAAGTACTTTTACCATGACGTTATTATACTTTCATTGTAAAACCCAAGTAAATCAATATGATAGTTGTTACGAATTGAAACAAATAATTACTCTTTAAAAATGCAATTTTTGTGATGCTAATCACTTGATTTTTACCTATACTTAGTTCAGAAATATAACACATCATAGCCTTACAAATAGGAGCTTAAAATGAAGATTCTTCGCATTGCTACCGGATATTTTTTATCGTTAATTATAATAGCTTGCTCACCATCCACCGAAATTATGTCGGCTTCTGATCTCGCCAGAAACTCTATAATTATTGATGGCCATATTGATGTTCCGTATCGTGTCCTCCGTGAGTGGGAAGATGTTACTGGTGCAACTGATGGTGGGGATTTTGACTATCCAAGAGCCATACAGGGCGGTTTAAATGCGCCTTTTATGTCGATATACACACCAGCCTCATTAGCGTCTGAGGGTAAATCAAAAGAGCGTGCTGAAGAATTAATTACCTTGGTAGAAAACATTGTAGCAACTGCACCAGATAAATATGCAATTGCTACTTCACCATTACAAATTAGAGAGCAATTCGATCAAGGCTTGATCTCTCTCCCACTAGGCATGGAAAATGGATCACCGATCGAAGGTCAAATTGAAAATATTGAGTATTTTTTCGAAAAAGGAATTCGCTATATTACCCTCGCTCATTCTCTGTCAAATTTAATCTCTGACTCATCTTATGATTCAAATAAAGCCCATGGTGGTCTAAGTGCTTTTGGCGAAGATGTAGTTAAAGAAATGAACCGTCTTGGCATGATAATAGATATTAGTCATGTCTCTGATGGCGCATTTTGGGATGTAATGGCTATAACAAGTGTTCCAGTTATAGCTTCTCACTCTTCTGCGCGTCATTTCACTCCGGGATTCGAAAGAAATATGAGCGATGAAATGATCATTCGTTTGGCTGAAAATGACGGCGTTATTATGATTAATTATGGCTCTGCATTCGTTACAGAAGAAGCTAATCAATATAATTCAAAAAGAACTGTAGCCTGGGAAAAATATTTATCATCTGACGATGACGCACCATTAGATCTGTATGGAAGTGAAGATGGTAATGATCGTGATGCCTTCAACGATGAATATGCCAAATTAAATCCTTATCCATTTGCCACATTAGAGCAGACCTTAGATCATTTTGATCACGTGGTTGAGTTAACTGGCAGCGTCAATCATGTAGGTATTGGCTCCGACTATGATGGGGTTGGAGATACCCTTCCCATTGGTCTTAAGGATGCTTCTAGCTACCCCAATCTTATTCAAGGCCTAATGGACCGAGGTTACAGCAATGATGATATTAAAAAAATTCTTGGTGAGAATCTATTACGTGCATGGAGTGAAATAGAAAATGGTGCCCTATCCAACTAACTAATCAGTAACAGGACTCATGAAGATAAAATACTTACTCAAATATATATTCAGCGTTTTATTGCTAATATTTCTAGCTGCATGTGATGGAGGCTCAAATAGCTCCAAGGATTTTGATGTAATTATCAGCAATGGAACTCTTTATGATGGGCTAGGCAATGATCCTGTTAATACTGATATAGGCATAATTGGTGATTCAATTTCTCAAATAGGAAATCTTAAGGATTTCTCATCAAGTAAATTTATAGATGCTACAGATATGGCGGTTGCTCCAGGATTTATTAATATGCTCTCTTGGGCTACTCAACCGCTACTTATAGATGGTCGAGCTCTCAGCGATATAAAGCAAGGTGTAACACTTGAAATAATGGGCGAAGGATCCTCAATGGGTCCATTGAATGACTCAATGAAGGTCAGAATGAAGGAACAGCAGAGTAATATTAAATATGATATTACATGGACTACGCTTAATGAATATCTTGAACGTATTGTCAGTCAGGGTGTTTCTGTAAATGTTGCTTCGTATATTGGCGCCAGTACAGTTCGTGTACATGAAATAGGCTATGAGAATCGCAAACCTACAGCCGCCGAGCTCATCAGAATGCAAAATCTAGTTGAAGTGGCAATGCTTGATGGGGCGATGGGTGTTGGCTCATCTTTAATCTATACGCCAGGAACCTTCGCTGATACCGATGAATTAATAGCACTAGTAAAAATTGCAGCTAAGCATAATGGAGCATATATATCTCATCTAAGATCTGAGGCAAATCATCTAGAAGAGTCGGTACTCGAATTAATAAAGATTGCGAGTATAACTGGTGTACCTGCCGAGATATATCATTTGAAGGCAGCTGGTAAAAAAAATTGGCATAAACTGGAAAATGTATTTAATTTAATCGAATCAGCAAGAAACTCAGGGCTAAGAATAAGTGCTGATATGTATACTTATCCAGCTGCAGCAACGGGACTGGATGCCACAATGCCATCATGGGTTCAAGAAGGTGGTCATGACGAATGGGTTAAGCAATTACAAATACCGTCGGTTAGAGAAAGAGTCTCACAAGAAATGCTTGATGAAAATTCGGTCTGGGAGAATTTTTTCATGCAGGCGGGTCCAGAAGGGATATTATTAACTGGTTTTCGAAACTCTAAATTAAAGAAATACACAGGAATGACATTGCAAGAAGTTAGTGAGCTTAGAGGTACATCTCCACAGATTACTGCTATGGATCTAGTCATTGAGGATAATAGCCGCATTGACGCCGTATTTTTTCTGATGTCAGAAGAAAATGTAACAAAGCAGATAAAAAAACCATGGATGAGCTTTGGTTCTGATGCTGGAGCCATTGCAAATGAGGGGGTGTTTCTCGAAAAAAGTCTTCATCCTAGGGCTTATGGTAATTTTGCAAGGGTAATAGGTAAATATGTCAGAGATGAGCAAGCTATAACGATGAAAGAGGCCATCAGAAGATTAACTTCATTGCCAGCGAAAAATACTGGTATACAAGATCGAGGCTCGATCAAAATAGATAATTATGCAGATGTTATTATCTTTGATCCCAAAAAAGTTGCTGACAAAGCAACATTTGAAAAGCCACACCAATATGCAGTAGGAATGAAGCATGTTTTTGTTAATGGCATCCAGGTACTCAATAATGGTGATCATACTGGTGCTATGCCGGGAAGAATTGTTCATGGACCAGGTTGGCGTGGCTGGAATAACTAAATCTATAAAACTTAAATCATAAATCATAAATCATAAATGGAAATATAATGCAAAAAATTACTCTTCTAGCGCTTTTATTTATATCTTCAATAGTTAATGCTCAATTAGTAAGCAGTCAAAATTACAATGCTGATCATCAGTTATTAGCGTTGGAAATCTACGAAAAAACCATAGCAATGAGAACTGCCGCTGGTCACAATCAAGTTAAAGTAATGGCTCACTATCTTGCTGATCGTTTTCGTGATGGCGGTTTTGACGAAAGTGACATAAATTTAATTCCTTTTATCTCACCAAACGGTGAAGAAATCGCTTCATTAATAGTTCGATATAGAGGTGATAACAGTTCAAATAGAAAGCCTATTCTTTTTGTGGCACATATGGATGTTGTTGATGCATTGCGAAAAGACTGGGTAAAAGATCCATTTAAGCTAATAGAGGAAGATGGGTATTTTTTTGGAAGAGGAACTGCTGATGATAAATCTGGAACTACCCTACTCACATCAGCTTTTATAAGATTAAAAGAAGAGGGTTTCTTGCCTAATAGAGACTTAATCATTGCATTTACTGGTGATGAGGAAACAGAAATGCTCACTATTGAGGATATGGTTGAGAACCATAGAAATCTTATAGATGCAGAATACGCAATAAATGCAGACTCAGGGGGCGGAAGATTGGATACAAATTACAAGCCAATCGCCTATCAACTTCAAGCTGCTGAGAAGACATATGCTGATTTCACAATCTCTATTACAAATCCAGGTGGACACAGCTCTCGACCAACAAGAGTGAATGCAATTTATGATCTTGCCCAAGCATTAAAAGAAATTGAATCTTATGAATTTCCCATTGAATCAAATGATATAACTGTTGAATATTTTAAAATGAGAGCAGCTGCCGAAAAAAATGAACTAGGCAAAGCAATGATGGATTTTTCTATAAACCCTAATGACTCAAGAGCAGCTGAAATAATATCTAAGGATCCCAATCAGATAGGAATAATAAAGACCACATGCGTCGCAACTATGCTTGATGCCGGTCATGCAGAAAATGCACTTCCACAGAGCGCCAGTGCCAACATAAATTGTCGTTTGTTTCCTGGCACAACAGTTAATGAAATTAATTCAAGACTTCGTCAAATTATTTCAAACCCAAACATAAAGATTAATGTCTCTGGAACACCCAAATCTGCTCCAGCTTCTCCACTCAAAGAGGAGGTAATGGACGCATTAAGAAAAGCCGTTCATGCTCAATATCCTGATCTTCCTGTTATTCCTTATATGACAACAGGTGCAACTGATGGAAGAGCCTTAAGAGCTGGAGGTATTCCTACATACGGCTCAATTGCTCTATTTAGTCGTGGAGAAGATAATTTTGCTCATGGTTTAAATGAACGAGTGTTAGTTAAATCATTCTTTGATGCATTAGAGCATTGGCAGATTCTCATTCATGAACTGAGTCAATAAAAAATACTATTGAGATAGGTATGGATATCGATAACGTTATAGAAGATTGACCATACTCTTTTAAGAAATTTTTATTGATAGTCCGCGGTTGTAAACTATTTTTAAACAGTAGGCCAATCCCTATCAAATGGAAATGGCTTTTCTTCTGAAAAATAAGTCAAAAAATCTGCAATCTCACTACAATAAAGCCCTATTGAGTGGCCAAAATTTTGTAGTTTTTTATTAGCATTAGATGTAAATAGCACCGAAAAAAATTGTAATACTGCAATTACAAATACGAGTGCTCGACATATGCTGAGTGCTATGGAGAAAATAATCATATACATCAATCTTTTCCAGATAGGGATAGATTTTATATTTGCCTCATAATCATAACCTTCTTTAACATCGTGATCTTCTGGCTTATTTTCAATATTGTCATTTTGCTGCATATAATGTTTCCAATTTTTTTCCGATTAATTCATCGCTTAGGAGTAAGATACATAATTATATCAGCTTGAACAACCTCTACTCCATTAGAATCTAACACTGATACTGGAACTATAATGTCAGCTATCTGCCCTTCCACAACTTCAGGCATCATAGCTGTTGCTATTAACGTTGTATTCGCTTTTTTGATATAATTTATGTTCATGCCTTTGGGTATCCAACGCATTGAAGCCATCAATCCAGCTTCCATTAAAGTCCCGGCAGCCAGTTCACAGAGATTCGCTATAGCAATAACATGTATGGTGCCAAGATGATTTGTAACGCCCCTCTTTTTACGCATACTCACCTTTACTGAAGCCTCAGAGTAAGTCAAGAATGATGGTGAAATAGATGAAAAATAAGGTACCCGCCAACATATAAGTTTGGCAAAACACCATCGCCCTAACCTGTAATGACCAATTTTATTCCAATACTTCAAAGGGAGCGATTTAGCTTCCATCATTATTCTGAAGGGGAGTATGCCCAGATAAATCCTTCACTATTAGTCATTTTAGCTTTGGGTAATGTCTGTGCAGTCATCAATTCGTCTTCACCAATGACGCCATTTAAATTAAGTATATAAGCGGTCAATGCATAGACTTCATTGTTACTAAGTGTGCCTGGTGATTGGTAAGGCATTGCCCTTCTAATATAATCAAAAATAATTGTGGCATAGGGCCAATAACTTCCTACTGTTTTTTTCGGGATTGGACCACTTATGGTGCCATGACCACCAGCCAAATCTCCATTAATGCCACCTTTTGCATCAGGGCCATGACAAGCCATGCAATGGATATTATATAAGACTTTACCAGTGAGAGCATTGCCTGAGCCTTTTGGCAAACCTTCACCGCTCGGCATGACCACAAAGTCAACCTGCTCTATATAATCATCTGAAATTATAACTCCAAGCTGGGGGCTAACCCCATCAAACACATCATCAGCGAAAATATTCTCGACAAATAGGATAATTAAAATATTAACTACAATTTTTGTTATTTTAGAGGTAAACATTATTTACTTCTCCCGCAGTATTAACGCCCCATGTTTGTATAGCATTGAAATGATAAAAGGTATTCTTCGCGCGACCAACAAACCATTGTTCTCTTGTGGGTTGAATATTACCTTTCTCATCTATCGCCCGACTCATTATGGTCGCGGGCGCCCCATCCCATTTCCACGCGGATCGAAAACGTGTTAAAGCTTTGGGCAATATATGCTCATCAAGTAAAGCTTCTGCCCATGTTTTTCCTCCATCAGCAGATAACTCAACATTTTTAATTCTTCCAGAACCCGACCAAGCAATACCTTTTATTTGATATATTCCTGGACCAGCAAGATTCAATGAAAATGATGGGCTAGTGATAACAGATTTAACACCCATTGGGAATGTAAATAATTCAGCAATTCCATCATCTCTTAAATCTGAATATTTAGACGTCTCATCTTTTGTCATAGAGGGCCCTGAGGTTACTTTGATGGTTCTCAACCATTTCACACAAGCATTGCCTTCCCATCCTGGTAAGAATAACCTCATCGGATAGCCGTTAGAAGGTCTTAATGGTTCTCCGTTTTGATGTGTTGCTATAATGGCATCATCCATAATTTTTTCTAACGGAACACTTCTGCTCATCATAGCTGCATCAGAACCTGATGCTACGATCCACTTACCTTTGGGCTTAATACCCGCCTCATCAAGTAGAATTTTCAGTGGAACACCACCCCACTCACTGCAAGAAACCAAACCATGAAGATTGCTAGCTTTTCTTTGTAATGGTTTTGGGGATATCATTGCACCACTATTCCCTGAACACTCTATAAATTGGATATTTGAAACATGCTCATAACGGGCTAAGCTCTCCATTGAGAAAGACAAAGGACGATCAACAAGACCATGAATAAGAAGACTATGCTGAGCTGGATCAATATCTGGTATACCTGAATGATGTCGCTCAAAATGGAGCCTACTTGGCGTGATAATCCCATCAAGATGCTCTATTGGTGTTCTTGAAGCGCCCGACCCTGTCGTGCCAGGCTGAGATCCTACGCCCTCTCTTTTGATATGCTCCTCATACCGAGATGGTCCTGACTGACCCATAGGCATTCCAGGTTGCTTCATCCACGGAAGTCTATCCTTACCTTCCGAGCTTAAGGCAGATGCAGACATCAGCCCACCTCCAATACCAAGCCCAGCTTTTAAAATAAATCTTCTATCTAAAAGGCCATTATTTGCTGCAAAATTAATATTATCTGATATTTTTTTCATAGTGGTTTAACCTTAAATAATTAAAACTAATTACATTAAAAATTGAAAATAAATATATGATTTATATTGATTTATAAAATGAATTTTCTAAATCTTGTACCAAATCATCTGCGGATTCTATTCCGACTGATATTCTTATTAAGTCCTTAGGGATTGGGCTTCCCTCCCCCTCTATTGAGAAGCGATGCTCAATCAAGCTTTCAACACCGCCAAGTGAGGTGGCACGAATAAAAATTTCGCATGCTTTTACAACTCTCAAAGCAACTTGCTCACCACCTTTAATTCGCATAGATAGCATCCCACCAAAACCTAATCTCATCTGCTTCTTAGCAATACTATGACCCGGGTGCTCAGGCAACCCGGGGTACAACACTTGATAAACATCTTTATGACCATCAAAATGATGAGCGATTTTTAATGCTGTCTCACTAGCTCGAATCACACGAAGGTGCAACGTTCGCATTCCCCGCTGCAACAGCCACGCCTCAAATGATCCTATTATAGCTCCATATTGAATACGATTTTGCCTAATTTTATTCCAAAATTCGTCTTTTTTCTTACAAACCAAGGCACCGGCAACAACATCACCATGACCATTTAAATATTTTGTTGCAGAGTGCATGATAATATCTGCGCCATATTCAAATGGTCTAGTTAGTATTGGAGTTGATACAGTTGAATCAACTATCAATTTAGCTCCACATGATCTTGCAATACTAGCTGCTGACTCTATATCAATTACATCCCATGTCGGATTACAAGGTGTCTCTATCCATATAATTTTTGTTTGCCCATCAATAACGCAATCTTTCAAAGCATCAGGATCAGCGGCATCATAAAGATTTAATATTAATCCCCATTTTTTAGAAAAATCAACTAACCAGCCTCTTAAGCCCCAATACATAATTGTTGGTGCAATGACATGATCACCGGGGCTTAATGCTTGAAAAACACTTACAGCAGCTGCCATACCAGAGCTAAATAACAGAGCTTCCTCACCACCCTCAAGCTTCGCTAGCATATTCTCAGGTACTACATTACTTGGATTCTCATCCCGGGCATAACTATAATGTTCAGAAATTAACTTATATTGATCATCGCGTGCAAAAGTTGTTGAGGGCTCAATAGATGGCATAATCGCCCCAGTCTCTGCATTGTGATAACGATATGCTTGTGCAATATCTGTTTCAGGGCTTCTTTTTGATGTCATGATTGTTCCATTTACCAAAGATTGTTAAAAAAAACCTATAATTAGCAGACTAAATACTTAATAACTCATAAATATATTATACTAAAATTATGGCATTTATCTTACTTGGTAGCATTATTATAGCACTAGTTTTTCTTCCGGGCGTCTGGGTGAAGCGAGTATTAGAAAAATATTCACTGCCAGAAGATCGTTACTCTGGAACGGGTTCAGAATTAGCACGTTTTTTGCTTGATAAAAAATCATTACAACATGTGACGGTAGAAGAAACTGAAGATGGTGATCACTATGATCCCACGCAAAAAGTAGTGAGATTAACCAAGGAGAAATACAATGGTCATTCACTAACAGCAATTACTGTTGCTGCACACGAAGTGGGTCATGCCATTCAAGATGGCGAGAATTATGGGCCACTTAGACTTAGAACTAAATTAGTAAAAATGTCCAGAGGCATCGAAAAGATTGGTGCTGGTGTATTAATGATTTCACCATTCATAGGTATCATAACGAAAGTGCCAGGATTAAGTGTTATCGTATTTCTCTCGGGGTTTGTAACTCTACTATCTTCTACATTGATTCATTTTGTAACCTTACCAACTGAATTAGACGCAAGTTTCAAAAGAGCATTACCACTCTTGAATGATAGTAATATCCTTAAAGAGGGTGACCAAAAATATGCCTATAAAATCCTTACCGCTGCAGCTTTAACATATGTATCAGCCTCACTTATGAGCTTATTAAATATTGCTAGGTGGTGGGCGATGTTAAGACGCTGAATCCATAATACGATCACCAAATAATTGCTTAAAGGTCTGAACGTAATAGCGCATATGCTCTGGCTTATCCATACTGACCCTAGACCAATTAGTAAACGGTGGAAAAGGTCTTCCTGAGGCAATACCATGCTCTAACAAAGCAGTATTTATCTCCCGAACTGGTATCCCTGTTTCAAAGAAAGTAAAGTTAGCGTTCGACTTAATATAACGAACGCTCAGTTCATTAAGCATCTCTTCAACTATCTTTAATGATTCTTTATTTTGTCTTCGCGTATAATCTTGAAATTCCTGATCTTGGTAACTTGCATATGCCGCTTCAATACCAAGAGTATTATTTTTTCCTGTCCTTAGTTCTCTAATTTGCTTTATTTGATCAGGATGAGCGAACCCAAAACCGACGGCCAAGCCAGCCAAGCCATGAATTTTTGATGCGGTTCTCGCCACAATAATATTTCGATGACCTTTAGCTATTAGGTCAATCATTGAGCCATATTCAGGGTTTTCTACGAATTCATAGTATGCCTCATCGACAAAAACTAACCTATCTTTCGAAACCTCTAATACAAAATCTCTTAATGCATCTTTATTAATTATATTTGGGATCGGGTTATTTGGATTAACAAGATAGACCATCTTGGTGTCGGGCCTTATAGCACCTGCAACTGCCTCTAGGTCACAAGCTAGGTTCTCATCCACAGGTACTCTTATAATTTCAGTGCCTGCTCTAGAAGCATAACGGACCAAATCTTGATAAGTTGGGTCAACACAAACTACAGACCCTTTTTCCCAGCTTGCAATTAAGCCACCGGTTTTAAGTATCTCTCCTGAGCCTGTCCCCATAGCAACATGATCAGAAGTTACTCCATTTTGTTTGGCTATTAATTCAACTAATTTGCGACGACTTCCACCACCATATTTATTCGTTAAATCCATGCCTTCATTAATTGCTTGTAATGCAACTCTTGAAGGACCATATGGGTTTTCATTTTTATCAGCACGTACAAGCTCAAACGGTCTTGGTATAACCGCTGCAGCGAATAAAGGGTTAGATAACGGATTAAGCATTGAAAGTGCATTCGCCCCTAATAACGCGCCACCTGAGAGTAAAATCCTACGCCTACTAATATTTTCCATAATCCCTTACCTTTATTACAATAAAATTAATAATTATTTTTGAGCTTCATTATATTTCAAAAGTCCGTTGATTGGTTGAATTTACTACATTAATTCTAATTATTTAAGTGTAATTATAAAAAACGCCAAGAAAAAATTAGTTCATGAGATAAATCTTTTCTTATTTTTAGTATATTTCAGTGGTTTAGGTCTCTTAACGCTGATAATATGCGCGCGCAATAACGTTTTTAAATAATCAATAACAACTCGATAAATCATATAAAAAGCGAACATAAATCATGAAAGATCTAAATACATATAGAAATATTGGTATTTTCGCCCATGTAGATGCTGGCAAAACAACCACCACTGAACGTATCCTAAAATTAACCGGAAAAATTCATAAAATAGGTGAAGTGCATGATGGGGCCGCAACTACAGATTTCATGGATCAAGAACAAGAGCGCGGTATAACAATTCAGTCGGCCGCTACTAGTTGCGAATGGGACAATCATCGCTTAAATATTATTGATACACCGGGGCACGTTGATTTCACAATAGAAGTCTACAGATCTCTAAAAGTTCTGGATGGTGGTGTTGGAGTTTTTTGTGGCTCAGGTGGTGTAGAGCCTCAATCTGAAACTAATTGGCGTTACGCCAATGAATCTGAAGTTGCGCGTATTATTCTAGTTAATAAACTAGACCGTATAGGTGCTGACTTCCTTAGAGTGGTTAAACAAGTCAAAGATATCTTGGGTGCCAACGCGTTGGTTATGGTTTTACCAATAGGGATTGAAGATGATTTTAAAGGTGTTGTGGATTTACTGACAAGAAAAGCATGGGTATGGGGCGGTGATGATGATCCGACAAACTTTGAAATAATAGATCCGCCAGAGGAAATGCATGCATCAATTGAGGAATGGCGAGAAAAACTGATTGAAACTGCTGTTGAACAAGATGATGACTTACTAGAAAAATATCTTGACGGCGAAGAGCCTAGTATCGAAGATTTAAAAAAATGCATTCGAAAAGGAACCATTAATTTAGAGTTCTTCCCTACTTATTGTGGCTCAGCATTTAAAAATAAAGGCGTACAAAATGTACTTAATGCTGTTGTAGATTATTTACCGAGTCCTACCGAAGTAAAACCTCAACCTGAAGTTGATCTTGAGGGCAATGAGACAGGTGAGTTCGCTATAGTTGATCCTACTAAGCCCCTACGTGCTTTAGCTTTCAAAATAATGGACGATCGCTATGGCGCACTAACATTTACTCGCATCTATTCTGGAATGCTGAAAAAAGGCGATAACGTCCTCAATACTTTTACCGGAAAAACTGAAAGAATTGGACGAATCGTCGAAATGCATGCCGAAGATCGCAAAGAACTCGACTTTGCTCAAGCGGGTGATATTGTGGCGTTATTAGGTATGAAAAATACTAGAACAGGCCACACACTTGCTGATGAGAACAAGCCAGCAACACTCGAGCCTATGGTTTTCCCTGATCCTGTTATATCTATTGCAATTTCACCTCTAGATAAGGCGGGTACTGAAAAATTAGGTATCGCTTTAAACAAAATGATACAAGAAGATCCATCTTTCCAGGTTTCTACTGATGAAGATTCAGGAGAGACTATTATCAAAGGGATGGGTGAGCTTCATCTGGATATTAAAGTCGATATCCTTAGACGTACCCATAATGTTGATGTGGAGATGGGTAAACCACAAGTCGCTTACCGTGAAACAATCACAGAGACTGTAGAAGATACTTATATCCATAAGAAACAAACTGGTGGTTCAGGTCAATTTGCAAAAATTGATTACGAAATTGTGCCAGGTGAGCAAAATAGTGGTTATATCTTTGAATCGCATGTAACGGGAGGAAATGTTCCCAGAGAATATTGGTCTGCTGTTGAAAAAGCTTTTAAAGTAAGCATGGATGAAGGAATGCTTGCTGGGTTTCCATTGCTTGATGTTACTTTCAAATTAATGGATGGTGGGTTCCATGCCGTCGACTCTTCTGCAATGGCATTCGAATTAGCCACCAAAGCTGCATATAGACAATCTATACCAAAAGCTGGCCCTCAACTTCTAGAACCTATTATGAAGGTTGATGTGTATACGCCAGATGATCATGTGGGTGATGTTATTGGTGACCTCAATCGACGTCGAGGTATGATCAAATCTCAAGATACTGGACCTACAGGGACAAGAGTAAGTGCTAGTGCCCCTCTAGCTGATATGTTTGGTTATATTGGTGATTTAAGAACTATGACTTCAGGTCGTGGGCAGTTTGGAATGGAATTCTCACACTATGCAGCAACGCCAAAGAATGTTGCTGATGAAATCATCAAAGAGACTTTAGCAAGAAAAGCCGCGAAATAAGATAATTATTTATACTAAAGTCGAGTCATGTCCATGGCTCGACTTTGTCTCATCTCTGTAAAAGCTAACTATAGGTAACCGAAGCCTCGGGCAATGTTTCTGTTCGTTTAAATTTACTTACTAGATCATCCTGAATAACGTATAGACACGGAATCAAGAACAATGTGATGACAGTCGCGAAGACTATTCCAAATGAAATAGATATTGCCATCGGTATAACAAATTGCGCTTGCGTGCTTGTTTCTAGCATTATTGGCATCAAGCCAATCGCCGTAGTTAATGATGTTAGTGTGATCGCCCTAAACCTTTGAGTACCTGACCTAACAACTGCCTCAATAAGTTCTATTCCCTCTTCGCGTTCTTTATTTATGAAGTCAACCATGATAATACTATCATTGACCACCACCCCGGCTAATGCGACTAAACCGAATAAAGAAAACATACTAATTGCTTCATCAAATACAATATGCCCAATTACAGCCCCAATCAATCCAAACGGGATTACAGCCATGATTATAATTGGTTGAATATAAGAGCGTAATGGGATTGCGATGAGCACATAAATTAAAAACAATGCCGCTATTGAAGCGGTAGTTAGCTCGCGTAATAATTTTACTGTCTCACTACTGGTGCCCTCTAGATTAAACTCAAGATCAGGAAACTCCTCTTTTAGCTCAGGGAGAAAATTATCTATAATATCAGCCGTTACGGCGGAAGGTTGAACGCTTGCAGCATCAACGTCTGCCGATACAGTAACAACACGTTCACCATCTTCACGCTGAATTTGAGAATAGGCTTTACCAAAACTGGCAGTTGCAACTGATGAAAATGGAACTTCATCGCCAAGATCATTCCTTATCCTCATTGATTCGAGATTATCAATTGATTTCCTATCTCCTTCTGGATAGCGCACCATTACTTTTATCTCATTCCTTCCTCTTTGGATGCGTTGTGCTTCTTCACCATAAAAAGCCTGCCTAACCTGCCTACCAACAGATGCCATAGAAAATCCCAGTGTTTCCGCATTAGATTTAACATCGAGCTTGATTTCCTCACCACCAACACTCAGCGAACTTCTTATGTCGAATACACCCTTGTACTCTTTTAATTTTCTTTGTAGTGCCTTGGAAGATTTTTCTAGTTGATTGATATCTTGCCCGATAATGTTAAAGCCCAAGTCCGAACCTCCACCGATACTCCTACCCGAGTCGAACGTTAATTTTTTTACGCCTGGCATTTCCTCTACTCGATCACGCCACATATTTTCTACTTCAAGTACAGTGACTTCTCTATTATTAAATGGTAATTCAGCAACAAGTAATCCAATTCCATCACCACTAGTTGGTGTACCCAAATCGGTCATACCGCCCGTGTATGCGCCCAATTTATTTATCGGTGGTAATTCTCCTGGGTGAGTAATCAACCATTCTTCATTTAACTCAAGGGCGTGTGCTTCAATTCTATTTATTACATTGTCACGAAGTTCAGCCGGTGACCCATCAATCATGGTCAGCTCGACTACAACATAATCACCTGGTACTTGGGGGAAAATCATAAATCTTGTAAGACCGCTATTGAGCACGCCCATTATTACAATTAACGCAGCCAAGAAAGAAACTGCGGTAAGACCACGATTCTCAACTGCTTTTTTGATTAAAGGTGCGTATTTATATTCAATCACATAATTTAGAGAATTTTGAACATTGCGATTGGCTCTTTGAAATAGTCTTGCTGGTCTCTTATACCAGGGGATACTTGCATACGGAGAAAAAATAACATCTTCATCAATTTCATCTATTCTTGCATGGGCGAGATGAGCAGGCAGTATCAGCTTAGATTCGATGATTGAGAAAAACAGACATAGAATAACCACTACAGACATAGCCTTAAAGAAAGGTCCACCAAAACCTGTTACAAACAACATTGGTGCAAAGGCAGCGATGGTAGTTAAAACACCAAAAGTTGCAGGTACTGCTACTTTCTGTGCACCTTTAATTACATTTTCAATATTATGACCATCTGCTCGTATTTTTGTATAAATACTCTCACCAATGATAATGGCATCATCAACGACAATTCCAAGTACCATAATAAAGCCAAACAAACTTATTAAATTTATTGTTACTGGAAATGGACCCAATGGCATCAGCCATAAGGCACCAAAAAAAGATATGGGAATACCTATTACAGCCCAAAACGCGACTTTCATACGTAGAAATAATGACAGCACAATGAAAACCAATAATGCACCTTGAGCCATATTTTTTGTCATCATATCAAGGCGATCTTGAAGGTAAATAGATCTATCGCCCCAAACCTCTAACTCAACCCCATCTGGTAATGTTGCTGAACGTTCTTTTATATATTTTTTTACTCGATTGGCTGTTTCAATTTCATTTTCTGCGGCTGCTGCAAGAATCTCCATATCCAATGAGGGTTTACCATTAAACCGTCCCCAAGAATTTGATTCTACAAAACCATCATCTATGACAGCGATATCAGAAAGTAGCAGTCTAGAGCCATCCGGATATGTCCTAAGGACAAGCTCGCCAAATTCCTCACCGGTATAGACTTGCCCTTTAGTCCTAAGCAGGATATCTCCTCCCTCTGATCTTATTCTTCCACCCGGTAAATCGATGGATGAGGCTCTAATCGCTTGGGAAACCTCACTCATTGTTAAATCATATTCCCGTAATGTATTTTCTGTAACCTCAACACTGATTTCAAAATCACGATCACCCATCATATTTATACTTTTTATTTCAGGGTAATTTAATAATTCATCTTTGATGTCTTGAGCAATATTTTTTCGTTGATATTCATCAATGTCACCATATATAGAAACAAATAAAATACCCTGCGGCGCCTCAACTTTATATACAACTGGCTTTTCTGTTAGCTCTGGAAAAGTAGATATTGCGTCTACCTTTGCCTTGATTTCATTAAGTACTTCATTAATATCAACTCCGATCTCAACTTCAGCTCTTACACTACCCACACCCTCTGACGCTGTAGATTTGAGCTTTATGATACCTTTTGTATCTCTTATAGCTTCCTCTATCTTTATAACAACACCCTCTTCCACCTCTTCGGGTGCTGCACCAAGATAAGGCACTCTTACTGAAACATAATTGAGATCAAAATCTGGAGTAGTTTGTTTTCTCAAGTCAAAAGCTGAATACCAACCAAGGCCAATGATGGCAACCATTAGCAAATTCGCAGCGACAGGATTCCTGACGAACCATCCTATTATTCCTTCTTTTTTATTCTCTTTTTTCATGATTGAGTTTTATTGATTTATTGTTGATCTATTCTGACGCTCATTCCATTTATCCCATCTTTTAAATTGGTGGTGCTGATTCTTTGTCCATCTTCGATTCCATCGATAATATAACCAAAATCTCTATCAGCCCTAATTAGCTCTATATCTTGGTAATAAATTTTATTTTCTCCATCAATTAAGACGATTTGCCTATTATTGATAATTGCTGAACGAGGGATTTTAATAAATTCATAGTTTTTGTTTGGATGAATTCTTGCAGAAACGAATGTTCCTATTGGTAAAATAGGCATATTAATTTGATTCTTGAGATTATATGGATCTTCTAATCTTGCTACCGCGTATGTCATTCTTGTTTTTTCATCAACAACGCCCTCACTTCTAACTATGAAACCTGATCTAATTTTTTCTGGAATAAACTGACCAATAATGAGATCAACTTTTGGACCAATGAATTGTTCTTTTCCTGATACCTCACTCGAAGTTGGAAGATCGGCGAAAACTAAATCTCTGTCAGATAAAGGCAATCTTATTTCTGCAAAATTAGTAGCAAATGTAACACCAAGTTGCTTACCTATATTTACATATTGACCCAGATCAGCTGATTTCACTTTCACCATTCCGTCATAGGGTAATTTTATCTCAGTTTTATCGAGGTTACGTTGTGCTACCACGAGACCTGACTCGGCAACCGCCAAAGCCGTAATGGCTGACAAATAGTCAGATTCTGATAAATAGCCTTGTTTTCTTATCTTTGTAGCATCTTCATATTCGTTCTGCCTTTGATCTTTAAGAGCAATGGCTTGATCAAGGGCGACCTGATAGGTGGTCGCATCTATACGCATAAGTATTTCGTTCTTTCTAAAAACACCACCAACTAAAAACTTTGGAGATATATCTATTATAGTTCCAGAGATTTCTGCACTTAAAATGGTTTCTATTAGAGGGGCCACCATACCTTGACTATCGACTGAGATTTTAACTTCTTCTTTTTTTAATATTAACGATGATACTATCGGTGGCTTTGATTCTTGATCGTTTTTTTCTGGTTCGAGTTTTAATTTACCAAGAAAAAAATAAAGCACAAGCGACAGAATTAAAATTAGAATCGCAATTTTAGTATTTTTTTTCTTAATAGCCATGAAGATTAACTCCCTAATTATCACTCCATTATCTCTTAAAAGACATTTAATTACAGTATGTGCTTATTAAATATTTGTAAGTATTTGTAAAGATCACTGAAGTATTTTCATGGAGATAGAAAAAATTATTAGGCATAATAATCAAAGATTATGAGTTAACGGCTCGTTCTAATATCAATAAGAATTGATATCTTTTTTTGTCACTGCATCATAGATAAAAATTGATATCGCTAGCCAAATACAAGAAAAACAGATCATGCTCGGCACTGATAAAATTTCTCCATAAAAAAGAGCGATAATAAATTGCATAGTTGGCGATAAAAATTGCATCATTCCGATCGTCGTAAGTCGAAGTTTTCTTGCAGCAACAGCGAATAAAAGTAGAGGGATTACAGTAATCGGACCCGCCAAAAGGAGCAATCCAATCATTGATGAATCATTGTTGGCGAAGATAGCAAAGCCACCTTGAGTAATATGGTAAAAATAAGCCAACGCTAAAGGGCATATAATTAGCGTTTCAATAAATAGACCGGGCATGGCACCTACAGCAACATTTTTTCTAATCACGCCATATACAGTAAACGAAGCTGCCAAGGTTATGGCGATCCATGGAAACTGCCCAGTACTCATTGTTAAAATCAAAACCCCTATTGCAGCAATAGAGATTGCAACAGCTTGAAGTACTCTGAGCTTCTCTTTCAGAAAGATTACTCCCACTAAAACATAAAATAAAGGGTTGATGTAATAACCTAAGCTTGCTTGCAATACTTGATTAGTCTGCACTGAATATATGTAAATATACCAATTCATCCCAATCAACAAAGCAGTAATAAAAAGAAGACCCATGATACGGATATCGGTAAATGCTGCCTTGATTTCTGGAATTTGTTTTCGCCCGAGTACAATGAGTAAGCCGAATGGAACCGACCAGATAATACGATGCGCAAGGACTTCTATGGATGGAACAGCATCGACGGATTTAATATAAATAGGCAAAAGCCCATAACAAACATAAGCAATTAATGCCGCAATTAAGCCTTGTTTGGTTTTTTTTATTTTTGTAATTTCTTCAGCGTTCATTGTTTTTATTTTTTGTGAACATTAACCTCAATCGAATAATTCTTCATCCTGATCTAATTCAAAACAAAGTCAAACTAAATCTATTTAATTTGTAACCATGATTTCTTATAACGTTCAATGAAGTCGCAATATGATATTTGACACTTATAGCTAATTGCGTTACATTTAATATTATTTGTATAATATATGTATAGCATTTATGAAAACAGCCACACTAAATCTTCGTATCTCACCGCCGCTAAAAGAAGGAATAAAAATAGCGGCCAACAAAGAACATCGAAGTATTGCCAATATGATCGAAATGTTAATAAGAAAACATTGCAATGACAGTGGTATAGAAATTACAGAAATATATGGAATAAAAAAAGAGAGCTCAAATGGATGAAAAGATGCTAAGAGCGATGGTATCGGCCGGCGCTATAAAAAAAATTAAAATAATTGGTAATGGCTCTCGTTTTCACATTGAAGCTAATACACCAAATGGGCACATCACCGCAGAAACTTACAAAGGTAAAGTAAAATCTTGGGTTACGCTTGATGCTGCTGCAAAATGGGTCAGATCAATTGGTGTTGGATCGGCTCATATAAGCCTAACCCACTGGCAACCAGAACAAAGAGATCTTCTGAATTAATTAACGTTAGTTTCTTTACTTAATACCGTGAATTGCTAGTATTGATTAATGACCACCATCTCTCAAGAAACCATCAAAGAATATCAAAATAATGGGGCTGTACTTATTCGCGGATTATTCTCTGATTGGATTCCAGCAATTACCAAAGGAATAGAATTCAATTTAAATAACCCCAGTCAATATGCTGCTGAAAATTCAAAAAAAAATCAACAAGGCAGATTTTTTGACGACTATTGTAATTGGACAAGAATTTCAGAATTTGAAGAGTTGGTAAAAAAATCTCAAGCAGCCAAAGTCGCTGCTATGCTGATGAGCTCAAATAAAGTTCAATTTTTTCATGATCATGTTTTGTATAAATCAGCTGGATCAAATACCGATACACCATGGCATCAAGATGATCCTTATTATTTTACCCAAGGGGATATGAGTGTGAGCTTTTGGATTCCTGTCGATCCAATTATCAATACTTCTCTCAGGGTAATTGCTGGTTCACATAAATGGGACAAACCTGTATTGCCAACAAAATGGCTTTCTGGGGAGAATTTCTATACATCAAACAAGGATTTTATTCCTGCACCTAATCCTGATAAAAATCCTGAAAAATTTCAAACCCTAGAGTGGGATATGAACCCAGGTGATGCAGTTGCCTTTCACTTTAAAGCTGTTCATGGTGCAAAAGGAAATAATACAAAGACCAAGCGAAGAGTTCTCTCACTTAGATTCATCGGTGATGATATTAGATACGCCGAAAGACTAGGTAAAACTTCACCGCCATTTCCTGGGCATAATATGATTCATGGTCAAAAATTAAGGAACGATTGGTTCCCTTTTATAAAATTCTAAGACAAGAGTTGCTTGTAAATTGCCAATGTTTTATCGGTCGTAGTCTTACTAGAAAAGTCATTTTTTATTCTTTCTTTAGCGTTCTTGCCATATAACTCTCTTAACTCATTATCATAATACAATCTTACAATTGCCTTAGCGATAGATTTTGCATCCTTAATCGGTACCACCAGTCCACTTTTTTCATGCTCAACTAGCTCTGGACTTCCACCTGAATTTGTCACTATTGGAGGCGTGCCATAAGCCATTGCTTCAATAATTGATCTTGGTAATCCTTCACGCTTAACAGATGGCAGGCAAACAACATCGCATGCAGCGCTTATTGCTGGAGCATTATCACAAAAACCTGGCGTAAAAATATGTTGTTTTTTTTGACTTCTAGAGATTGCTTTATCTATATTCTTACCTTGCATTCTACCTACCAACAAAAGACAAATAGGAATCTCTGATGGGATAAAATCAAGGGCCTCAATTAAGTATTCAACGCCCTTTCTTGGTCTTGAGTTCGCTATACAACCAATAACAAAAGCACCCTCTGAGACACCAAAATTTTCAAGGTTAGCTGGATTCTCCTTGTACCACTCCAGCTTATGCCCTTTATAAACCGTTACTGGCCGATCCTTCGGCATTGCTAAGAAACGAGGACGCATTTCCAAAAAATGATCTTTAATGGCATCACAAACACAAATGATTCGATCTATTTTAGGGTTTAAAAATCGAAGCCATGATATAGGGTCAAGAAAGCTAACATTACCCACAATACCTCGATAAGCAATTAACTTTGTCTTACGACCTAATAGCGAGAAAATAGCATTACTGAGGGCTTTACTTGTATAGGTATGAACAAGATCAATGTTGTCATTTATCACTATATCTCTAAGTTTTTTTATTACTGAAAATTCAATATTTTTCTTAACAACCATATTACGAATTTTAATACCTTGCTCTATCAATAAATATTCAAATTCAGAGTCTTTTTTACAGATTACAGTAAGCTGGATACCCTTTTTATGTAAATCAATAAAGGTTTCAATAGTTGGTCGATCTGGTGTTTCTGTAATAAATAAAATATGCATATCAATAGTACCTTTGAATCATCGCTTTTTTACTAACGTCTAGTCCATGCGCGTCTGGTGGCTGCAGCCTTTAATATATTTCGATTACTTTCTGTTGGCAATGGTTCAGAATCACCAAATATAGCTCTGACCCAATGACCGTCTGTCGGATTAGGCAATAGAATAAACTTATCACCAAATTCTTTTTTATCTCTTTCCATCAATTGATAACGAAGATCAATACCATCAACGTAATAATCTCGTTTGTAATCATTCAGATTGTCGCCTAGCATCACTACCAGATCATGAGTGCTATCGATTGCTTCTTTTATTGGCGTTTTGTTAGAAGAGTCCCTATAAACAGTCAAATGATCCGTGTCAGCATATGGGAATTCCAAATAATGCAATTGATCAAGAGCATATTGATAAGTTTCTTCTCCTTGATTTCGGTTTGTGACATAAAATACCTCCACATTATTCGCATGACAGTAGTTCAAAAAATCCTTTGATCCGGGTATAGCAGTAATATTGTTCTCTGGTAGCCATTGATCCCAGATAGCGTCATCAAAAAAATCCATACCATTATTTATTAAGTAACCCCAATAACTCGATGCACCAATTAGTGTGTTATCCATATCAGTAATTACAGCGAGTGGTTTTGATTGCGGCGCTTTATTGCTAAGTGCTTGATCAACCCTTAAACGAGCTAAATTGAAAGCTTGATGGCATAATGCGCCATACTCAGCAGCTGTCTCCTGCCAAGCAACTGCCCACAATAAGGAATTTTTATTACTATCATCTAACGCTTGTGATTCATCTGAACTGGAGATCACAGGTAAGGTCAATCCACCTATAAGCATCGAGGATAATAATTTTCTTCTGTCTAATTTTTCGGTATTATTTTTTGACATATTAAAACTCTCTTATTTTATTGGAATAGCACATAATCATATTATAATTTCTTATTCATTTCGGTAACAAGAAGATATCACAATCAATAATGACCGCCTTAAATAAAACTTTCAAAGTAATGTGCCTAGCACTAATTTTATCAAATTGTGGTGGTGGGAGCGATTCAAGCGATGCAGAAACCGTCATTCCATTCAATCAGTGGCAACAGAATATCTTCTTACCATCAAACACCTTCAAAGATAAATGCGTAGCTCCTAGAAATGGAATAAACCCAGCAACCAATTTCACTTTTCTTGATACAGAAGGCACAAAGTTAGATGAAAATAATTTTCTTAGATCCTTCAGTAATGACACCTATCTATGGTACGACGAAATCGTTGACCAGGATCCTGCACCATTCGATACTCGAGATTATTTTATGCAGCTCAAAACCGCTAATGACAAATTTCACTTCACTATAGATTCTAGTGAATGGTATCAACTCTCTCAATCAGGAGTGGCAGCTGGTTATGGCGCGGAGTGGTTAATAAGAAATACAAGAGTATTTGTTGCCTATACAGAACCCAACTCTCCAGCCACCTCTTCTACGGTCAATCTTCAAAGAGGTGACGAGGTTATCAGAATAGATGGCACGAATATCAACAACCTAACTAGCAGTCAATTAAATAGCTTGTTATTTCCAGATTCCGATCAAACGCATATTTTTTCCTTGAAAAAGAACTCTTCAGGAGATATCAAGAGCGTCACAATGACTTCAACAAATATAACGAAAACACCTGTTCAAAAAACTGGCGTAATCAACACGGACACGGGTAAAGTTGGTTACGTACTTTTTAATGATCATATTGCAACCGCCGAAAAGGGTCTTTTTGACGCCATAACACTGCTTCAATCAAAAGAAATAAATGATCTTATCCTTGATTTGAGATACAACGGTGGTGGATTTCTAGCAATAGCTAATCAGCTATCGTATATGATCGCAGGACCATCTGCTTCTGCTGGAAAGATATTTGAAAAAATGGTCTTCAATGACAAGCATCCAACTACCAACCCGATCACAGGTGCAGCAATTAATGGAATACCATTTTACTCTTCAACAATTGGACTGTCATCAATGAACAGCAATACACCTTTGCCCTCATTAAATTTAAATAATGGAAGCCTTGGTAATAATCGAGTATTTATCATTTCTGGTAACGATAGCTGTTCTGCAAGTGAGTCAATTATTAATAGTCTTATTGGTTTAGATGTAGAGGTAATTCTTATAGGGGCAAAAACATGCGGAAAACCCTATGGCTTTTATCCAGCTGATAACTGCGGTACAACCTACTTTACGGTACAATTTAAAGGTATTAATAATAAAGGATTCGGTGATTACGCAGACGGATTTTCACCAAGAACTAATAGTAGTAATGTGAATATGCCAAGAGGCTGCTTGATCGATGATGATTTACAACATGAATTAGGGGATATCAATGAAAGCAGACTTGCAGCCGCACTCCATTTTCGAAATACAAATAACTGCCCTTCTAGTGCTACTTCTCTGTCAGAGCAGAGTATAGAGCGTTACAGGATTAATTCGATGAAGATAATGAAACCACAATGGCTCAGTAATAAAATTGCATTGGAGAAATACCAATGAAATCTCCTTTAATAATTTTATTTACCTTAACAATTTTATCAAGTTGCTCTTTACTTGTAGCCAAGCAGGATGTAAATGCTTTATTAACTAATATGGATCCTGAAGTTAAGTTGGAAATTGAACAGATTATTAGTGCATCATCCAACGGATCAAAAGTCAATATTTCAGAAACAGCTTTTCTGACAAATAGCCTTTTAATTATAGAACAAAATCCAGCAATGAAAGAGAAATACAAAAATGATCGAACCCTAACCAAACCAATACATTATCGACTGACAATCAGTGACAATGGCCAATGCTTTATCCAAGATAATAATACTAAACTTCAATGGTTTTTATTCAAAGGTCAGTGTATGGCTGAATCTAAATGACATCTTATTTTTATCTATTCGTTTTATCAATCATGCTTATGAACACAGTTATTGCTGATAGTCGATCGGCAAATTTTGAAGTAAAAGAAAACTCCCTACTCTCTAAATTAAATTTTCCAGAAATAAAAGGTAATACATCAGTTCTAATTAGCTGTTCAGGTATTATCAAGAAAAACAAAAAACTAGATCAAGCTCTCTGCTATAAAAATCAAGCTGGTGACGAGGTTTATATACAAGAAATTTATAAAGCGATAAAAAAATCCAGATTCAATCCAGCAATAATCAATAAAAAAGTAGTTGAAGTATTTCTCCAATTTAGAATTTTCTTCAAACAAGATGAAAATGATAAGGTCATACAATTAATCTCAAATGCTGGCTATGAAGAGAATATTGAAGCCTATGGAATGAATTATACAGCTGCACAGAGAGTCTTAGGTGAAGAGGAATGGCAAAAACATTGTCCTAAATACAACCGCTATAGACTCCTTAGTAAAGCTCATTTAAGCCAGAATGGAATTGCAAGTAATGCCAATGTTACTCCGTTAAATGGAATTAATATTAATCAAAAGTGTAATCTTTTAATAAACTTCACCATTAATAATAGTCAATATATTCCTGCTCATGTAAATAATGAACCTATACCGTCCACTTATATTGAGTTATTCGGGAATTAAAAAAATCTTCTTTGGGTGTAATAAAATTCCAAAAATGACTACCAAGTACATTCGTCGCAAGAAGGATTTATGTTATTCATCTCAAGTATTTGAAAAATAAACTTCGTCCATGTCTCATTTGGCCTCCAGATAATGTCCATATCTGACTTAGCTTCTTTTATATCAACTTCCAAATAAATTACACGATACAAAAAACTAAAGACACTAGCACGAAAATTTACTTGGCAATGCAACAAAGTAGGCATTGAAGGATTTTGCTGCATTACAGCTGCAAATAAGAGAAAATCATCAGTCTCCGGATTACTCCATTCGACCGGTATATGGATATATTGCATACCAAGATTTTTAACCAGTCGATCTTCATTAAGCAAGGATTTATCTTGATCGCTATAAGCAAGATAAATTATCCGCTTAACACCTGATTTCATAACATTATTCAGATCTCCTGAAGAGACTTGCCCAGAACTCGAAAATATAGATGAGTATTCTATATAATTATTTATTCTGGTCAGTGGGTTGTCGTCAAAACTCTCGCCATTTGTAATCGAGAAACCAAAAAGTGCCCACAAAATAAATAACCAATAAAAGCTTTTCTTCGGTATAGTCAAATTTAAACACATAGTATTTACCATATTTTAAGCCATATAAATATTAAAATTTTCAACATTTATGTGCTTAAACCGAATGTTATTTTAATATGAATAAGGAAATTTAGCTTTGAATAATATCATCAATGAGACTAAGAAAAAAAGTTACTTACTAAGAGCAGTTGGTGCGGTTGGTATAGCTCTAATTGCTCTTAACTCAACAATTGGTTCTGGTATATTCACATTACCTTCTATCGTCATAGAGCAAGCCGGTGCCGCAAGTCCCTGGTTGTTTCTAATTGTCGGTATTTCTATTATAACGATCGTACTCACATTTGGACAGTTAGCTAGCTACTTTAAAGATTCAGGTGGCCCGGTACTCTATACCACGACAGCTTTTGGCCCTGCTGTTGGTTTTAGTACCGGCTGGATACTATACATAAGTCGTGCAACCGCGTTTGCGGCAAACTCAAATGCTCTTGCCCTCTATCTTGGTACTATATGGCCTTGGTTTGGAAGTGGCCCTGGACGAGTCATTCTGATAACCAGTGTTTGTAGTTTACTCACGTGGATCAACTATACGGGTATCAAAGATGGCATAAAAATGCTCGTATTTTTTACTTTTGTAAAATTAACACCAATCCTCATAGTGATTCTTCTTGGGTTTCAATATATTCCCATTGATTTCGTTGGTAATGCGACACTCCCACCAATGGAGGGGCTTGGCCCAACCGTCCTAATAATCATTTATGCTTTTGTAGGATTTGAAGGTGCAACGTTTATTTCGGGTGAAACTAAAAATCCTCGTTCCTCACTGCCAAAAGCTATGGCAAAGACGAGTTTATTTGTATGTTTATTCTACTTTATGATTATGGTCGTTTATGTTTCGGTCGTTCCAGAGAACTCAAGCAATGTGGGCGCTCTTGTGGCTCTAGGTGACACCCTTTTGGGGCAAACGGGAATAATCATGATGACCTTGGCTGCGGTATTTTCAATCGGTGGGAATCTTGGTGCTATAATGCTTGCTGTTCCAAGATTGACCCTCGCTCTAGCTGAACAGAATTTATTGCCCAAGTGGTTTGGAATTATCCATAAAGATTACGCCACGCCAGGTAACTCAATTTTATTCTTGGGGGCATTGAGTCTGGTATTTGCGCTGTCTGGATCGTTCGTTTATTTAGTAATTGCAAGTTCTCTTACACGATTATTAGCATACATAGTCAGTATTTCGGCTCTTCCTATAATAAAAAATAAAGCCGATAAAGAAACTGAGGCTGGAGCCTATAAGCTAATTGGAGGTTATACCATACCAACAATGGCGCTAATTATATGCTTGTGGATAACAGCGCAATCTAATTTAGATGCTTGGATACTGACTATTAGCTTATTGGCTTTTGGATTAATTCTATATGGGATAGCTAGAAAAGCTTTAAGAAAAAACAATCAAACTTAATTACTTAAGAAAAAATCTCTGTTAAGAACAAACGCATTGAATTCCAGGATCGTTGATCGGATGTCTCGTCATAGAGCATCCCATTATCTGGATCATTGGTGCCAGTTTTCGCAAACCCATGCACAGCATCTCCAAAAGTATGCAATTGCCAGTCCGCCGACATTGCCGACATCTCTTTTGCAAAACTTACCACATCCTCTGGCAGCACCGTCGGATCCTTCCAGCCATGCAGTACCAAAATTTTTGCATTAATTTTGTTTCCATTAGTATTACTTGGTGAAGATAAATTACCATGTAAGCTCACAGCTCCAAGAATATCAGCCCCACATCTTGCCATATCAAGTGACGCTAATCCGCCAAAACAATACCCAATCGTCGCCATTTTGTTGCTATCAACCTGAGCTTGTGCACTCAAGACATCTAGAGCCAGCAATACTCTCCTTTGTAATAATTCACGATTAATAAGAAAAGGTTTCATTAAAGCTGCATTTTCGGTTCTATTCTTACCTCTAGTGCCCTTACCATAGATATCGAAAGCAAAACCTACATAGCCTATAGCTGCTAATTCTATGGCTTTTTTACATTCAAACTCTGAACGACCTGCCCATGCATGGCCAACCAGTATTCCTGGTTTTTTTATTTTCACGGTATCATCCCATGCCATAAAGCCTTCTAAGAGATGATTTCCATCCATATATTCAATATATTTTGTCAGTATAGTCAATTTATTCACTCACAATGAGAAGCATTCAATAGTTAAAATTTTAAATAAATATTATCTCTATTTTTTGGCTTTATTGCAGTAATCTGAACATCGCCAATCACACGCTCAATAAATGCCCCTTCGCAGTAACATAAATAATAGTGCCACATTCTAATGAATTGATCTGTGTAGCCCATGGTATTTATACTCTCTATATTTTCATACATACGATCACGCCAACACTTCAATGTTGTAGCATAATGAGGACCAATATCCTCAATATTAATCATTCTTAAATTAGTATTTTCAGTAATAACATCTGCCATATTGGTAACTGATGGCAAGCATCCGCCAGGAAATATATATTTTTGTATGAAATCAACAGATTTAATTGTTCTTTTGTAATGTTGATCAGCAATTGTAATTGCCTGTAGTACCATCAAACCATCTTCTTTAAGCAGAGCCGAACACTTCTTAAAAAAGTCTCTGTAATACTTGTGACCAACTGCCTCAATCATTTCTATCGATACTAATTTATCATATTGACCTTCAAGATCGCGGTAATCATCCAAGCATAAAGTAATTTTTTCAGAGAGCCCTGCTTGTGCTATTCTCTTTTTCGCCATCTCAAACTGTTCTTTAGATATTGTCGTTGTTGTTATCTTACAACCATAATTTTGAGCTGCGTAGATTGCAAAACCACCCCACCCAGAACCAATTTCAACAACATGATCACTTTCTTTTAGTTGTAATTTTTCACAAATACGCTTTAACTTCATGGTTGAGGCTTCCTCTAAAGTACTTTCAGAGTCCTCGAATAGAGCACATGAATACATCATTTTCTTATCAAGCCAGATTTGAAAAAAATCATTACCAAGATCATAGTGAGCCGCAATATTCTTTCGGCTGCCAGAATGCGAATTTCTATTAAACCAATGAAGTAACTTCTGAACAGGCTTAACCAGTTTAGCTATGCCGCTCTCAAACCCGTCAAGAACAGAACGATTTTTCAATAGTATTCTTATAATCATAGTGAGATCATTAGTTGACCAATAATTCAATATATAAGCCTCAGCTGCTCCAATAGAACCACCAAAAGCAACTTCGGAAAAAAACTTACCATCTTGTAGATAAATTTCAGCGGTCAACGAAGAGTCATCAGGGCCAAACTGATGTTTTTGTTGATTTTCATAGACCACTAGCTGACCAACAGTAATATTAGCTAATTTGGTATAAATTAAACGCTTTGCTAATTTATCTAATTTGGATAAATGGAAATTTTTTTTAATAATTTTAGTTTTCATTTTATAAGTCTTTTTTAGGGTTACTCTAGTATTTATGTCTTTGATGGATGGATGTATACAGGGCATTTTTTTAGCCATAATCTAAGTGCTTGCCAGTGAATGCCAAATATTATTTTCAGTGTAATTATTGGATAAACCAAAAGGATGCGAGCTAGGGAAGACGAAGAAATACAATTTTTTTTCATACTTAGGCCAACATTAAAAAATTTGTCTCCCTCTTTACTGTTACCCATACTGACATTTATTTTTTGTTCTGGCTTTGTAAACGTCCACTCATAATCTACCTCCATAGGCATAAAAGGTGAAACATGCATTTTTTTTATAGGGCGATATTTTTTTATCGAGCTCCCGGTATTATTCAGATTATCATTCAATACATAGCAACACCGCTCACCCCAAGGGGTATTGGTGACTTCAGCAATAATATATTGCAATTCCTCAAATTCATCGAAGCAATAATAAAAACTAACAGGGTTAAAACAATACCCAAAATAACTCAGGTTAGTCAGCAAGCGAATTGGTCCTGTAATCGTTGTACCAGTTTCTTTTTTAATGAGTTTACGTATAACAAGATCCAATGATGTTTGACTATCCCCATAATGATCCGCCCTTCTGTAACGAGCCAAGGAAAATCGAGAGACACCCCAAAACATATAATCATTAAATAAAGTTGGTAATTCTGCTAGATCAAGATAGAGCATAAAGACACGATACGAGAAAATATGCCGAATTGGGCTGACTCTTGAATGAATTACAGAGCCTTCATAAATAGCACTCTTCATCGTAATAACTGCTCTTTGAAATGTGTTAAGGCATTTTTAGCGCTAACAACCCCATCTTCATGAAAACCATTACGCCAATAAGCTCCACAATAAAAAGTTCGAGGACTAAAGTTTATTTCTTTATGCCTTGCTTGAGCCTTAATGGTCTCATTATTAAATATTGGATGAGAATAGTTAAACTTACTTATAATGCTCCTAGGCTCAATATTTTCGTTATTATTTAATGTTACAAAATATTGTGTTTTACTATTAAGATTTTGCAATATATTCATACTATAAGTTACATTGACGCGCTTATTATCTGTATCATTAATTCTGTAATTCCATGCAGCCCAAGCTCTTTTGTTAGATGGCATCTGAGATACATCAGTATGCAATATTGCTTCGTTATCCTGATATTTTATCGCTGATAATACATCATGCTCACAATCTGAGGGTGCGTTAATCATACTCAATGCTTGATCGCTATGAGTAGCGATGAAAACATAATCAAAATCTTCTGATGCTTTATTTTTTTCCTTAACTGTAACAAAATCTTTATGCCTTGTAACAGAGTCAATTTTTGCATTTAAGATAATTTTATCTTTGTACCCTGAAGATAATTTTTTAATATATTCTCGAGAGCCACCAGGAATAACCATCCATTGTGGACGATTTTTTATCTGCAACAAGCCATGGTTATTAAAAAAATTAAGCAAAAAATTGATTGGCATATCTAATATTTCTTTTTGCTCAGCAGACCAGATAGAAGCTGCCATTGGAAGCAAATAATTTTCTGAAAATTGAACCGAATATACATTCTCTTTTAAGAAATCTCCTACAGACAATGTTTGATCTAATTGTGCTTGGTTATGTTTATTTTTATTAAACCTGAGTATATCTTTTATCATCTTGAGAAAAGAAAAAGAAAATATATTAGACCGTTGTGTAAAAAGACCATTAAGTGATGATCCATTATATTCAATTTTTTTAAGTTTGTTTGTAACACTAAAACTCATCACACTATCCTGATGAGGCTGATCAATGTCATTCATTAAAGATATAAAATTTGGATAAGTCTTATCATTGAAAACAATAAACCCTGTATCGATCGCCAAGTCACCATCTTCATCTGAGACATCAATGGTATTTACATGACCACCAATATAATTATTCGCTTCAAATATTTTTATATCATTTTCTTTATTAAGGTAATAAGCAGCTACATTTCCAGCTACACCAGCACCAATGATTGCAATCTTATGTTTTTTGCCACTCATTCTGTTAAACCCAAATCAATCAAGATAATCAAATATTTCAGAAGAAAGCTTTAGTTATTCAGAAGACCAATCCTGAGGAACAGGCACTAGTTTTGTTGAATCATAACCAACACTTTCGATAAAATTAAATGCGAGCCTTAAGCTATCATCACTCATAAATGGTTTGCGGGCCATAATCCATACGTAATCACGCTTATTTCTGCCAATAATGGTGTATGAGTAATCTGATGCTACATAAATCACCCTATAATCGGCTTTTATGGGCCATATAAACTGCATTCCCCAGATTGCATTAGAGCCATCCTCAGTTATGAAGCCCTTGGGTGAAAATTTTTTTCGCTTACCATCAAATCCACCGGCATTATATGTGAATGTAGTTTGTATGGTTCCATCTGGGTTAAGCTTATAATTCTCAATCGCGTTGAATATATTTTTCTCTAGTAGAGTTGGAATGCTTTGTATGACATACCAATCTCCCATGAATTTTTCAACATCGATGTATTTGACAGTCTTTAAGTCATTATTCTGCATACTGCATCCTCCTATTAGAATTAACAGGGCTGATAGGGCTACTCGTCTTATGGACTCATTCAATGCTTGATACTCTCTATGTTAAAGGGTTTTTATAGTTGATGAATTATTAAACTTATCTGCTAAATATAATAAAGGTGGAATAATAGCACCCCACCCAAAAGCTAAAGCAATCATTGCTGAATTAAAATCGAGAAAATATATGCCGCCGAGATTATAACCGGCATAGTATGTTAATGGTCCACCTATAAAGCCAAATAGTATGGATAAAAATTTATATTTCTTAAGCCACGCCATGGAGACATTCAATGTTGTAGCAAAAGACATCCACATTGCAATAATCCAATAAGCTGTGAGATTTTCATCTATGTGTCCAGATGGGTAAGATATCCATTCAAAAAAAACAAAAAAACTGTCCAGCATTCCACCTAATAACCCTACGAAAAAAATTAAAAATAATTCATTTATAGGGTTCAATGATCTAAATAAATGCAAGGCAATAATCAAAGCGATAATTAAAACGCCAGTCCATGGTGTATTATTTGCAGCGCTTAGCACAGCTGCAAACCAACCTATCTGAAAACAAACAAAGTTTATAATATTATTCAAACTATTCTCTTTTCGCTGATTTACTGAATAAATAATGGGCTACATACCACTCTTGGCCATTATTAAAAGCAAATAATTCAGCACAAGACATGAAAAAGATTCGCCATCTTTGCCACCATTTTTGTGAAAAATCATGACCGTAAACATCAGCAATTATTGGCATTAACTCATTTTTCTTTTGATCCATATTTTTCAACCACGCATTACTCGTATTGGCATAATGTGATCCATTCCAACGCCACCTTTTCAGGATAGTTAATGAATCTTGAAAAAACAAAGGCAGATCATCGCTTGGCATAATTCCGCCAGTAAAAAAATAACGAGTCATCCAATCATTCACGCCTTTGTCCAAGAATTCATATGGAGATGATTTATGACAAAATATGTGCATAAAAAATAACCCATCTTCTACTAGCCACCCGGATAGCTTTTTATATAATTTTTGATAATTTTTCATGTGCTCAAACATTTCCAAAGACACAATTCGGTCAAATTTATCTTCGATATCAAAATCATTCATATCAGCTACAATGACTCTGACATTAGAAAGATTATTTGTAATAGCCTGATTCACAATAAAATCACGCTGAGTTGATGAATTAGAGACAGATGTAACTGAGCAATTAGGGTAGTTTTCTGCTATCCATAGTGACAATGAGCCCCAACCGCAGCCAAGATCGAGTATTTTCAATCCATCTCTTATTTCAGCACGTTCACATGATTTTTTAAGTGCCGCTATTTCAGCAGAATCAAGATTGTTAGTATCGTCATCCCAAAGACAGCAGCTGTATTTATATCTTTCACCAAGAATACGACTGTAAAAATTGACAGGAACCTCATAATGTTGATCATTCGCAGAATCAGTATTAACAGCAATTGGAGATCCCAGCATCATTGATACCATTGATGACTGAAGCTCATCTGCCTTTTCACAGTTTGAGCTACTAATTTCTTTTAATCTCTTTTTTAGTAATAGACGAATCCCAGATCTTACTAAAAAATCTGGAATATAGCCTAGTTCTATAAACTTAATGAGAATGTTATTTAGTTTTTTATACATATTTATCTTCCATAAGAATAACTATAAAGCAGAAACAATTTTAGCAGGAATGGGCGAGTATGTTTGTTACAACATCATACACTTTCAACACTGTTTTTATTTAATACAAAAATTTATGATAATACTAATTTGAATTATCATTTAAGTAGTATAAATATTTAATATATATGAATTTTTTTATTTTTTATACTCTTTGCATGTGAGCTATTTTATTTGTCTCATCGATGATATACCTTTGTACATTGCTACCGCCATAAATCGCATTATAAGGCTCAATTTTTTCTAAATAACGAATTGAATCAGAGTAATTGCCATCAAAAAAAGCCATAAAACCTCGGGTCAACTCTGTAAGTGTTGATCTAGCATTATTATTTTCTGTTTCAATCCACTTTAAATAAGCTTCTCTTTCCTCGGATGAGCCTGTTGCTGCCAACATTGAACGATGCAAATCTACAAATTTAAAGCCAATATCGGGGAAGTATTTATCGATGTATTTGTGCATTTCGTTATTCCAAGTATGAGGAATAATTATATCCTCAATAATGCAATACCACAGTAATGAAACGTTATCAGCTAAGTATTCTAGAGGAGCCACACCGTCTTTATTCGAAATTAATTTTTCAAAGATAGGAAATATCTCATCTTTTTTGTTTAACTTCAAAGATAACAAGGCATTATGCCATTCGATATGATGCAACATGTTAGAGCTATCCCTGGAAGACAGCCTCCATTCTTTTATAAATTGACGCCCCTCTTTGTATTTTGATGACTCATAATGGATATGAGTCAGAGTATGTGCACAATTACCCGTATTTTTTATATCCCAAGCTATTTGGCCATACGTTGAAGCTTTTTTGATTTCACCATTTTCGACAAACATAAAAGCTTGTGTTGTTTTGAACCACCAATCATCGCTAAAAAAAGATGACTCTACTCCCTTAAGAATTTTTAAATTTCTCTCACGCCAATACAAAGAACCTGAAAATGCCAGCAGCCCAAATGGACCAACTATTAAAGGAAGTATGATAGTGTCATTTGGATAATCCTGAATATGCTCAAGCGCTGCATCCAAGCAAGATGTCTTAGCCTCTATGAGCATAGAGATAATATCGATAGCACTTTGCTCTCGCAAAGAGGACTTATGTTTATGATGCAGTGCTAAATCTAAATACTGCTTAGCTTTAATTGGAGACCCATATATTGCTAATTGTTTAGCTAATAAGGCATAGGCAAGTGCAAAATCGGGTTCAAAACTTAGGCTTTTGATAAAACTCTCTATACCTGAACTATCTAGACCTAGAGATTCATCGAGACCAATTATAAAATAACGATACGCATCTGCATTATCTACCGTAATTCCCAGATCATAATTATCTTTTTGCAACATTTTTCCCAATCGATTTGATAGCTAATCCTAAAATTAATATTATGATTATTTCTTTTTGTTTTGCCTTAAGGTTAGATATTTTTGTTTTTGCTGGACTACATTCTGTAATTTTCTATTATCAATAAATGTTGGTTGTCCAGATTGCAGTGAAATTAAATATAATGACGCTATCCATTCGAGTAAAATTGATCTCTGTAATGCTACTTCGAGACTACCCCCAATAGTAACAGCACCATGATTTTGCATTAAAACTGCATTCATGCCTGCTATTTTATCGACTACTACAGCTGCTAATTCAGGAGAGCCAAAAGTTTCATAAGGTGCTACTGGTACTGGTCCACCTAAATCAGTTATTTGATAATGAATCGCGGGAAGCTCATCAGTTATAGTTGAGACTGCTGTGGCATACAGTGAGTGCGTGTGCACAATTGCTTTGATATCACTTCGATTCTCGTATAGAGAGTAATGAAGGTCTGTTTCAGATGAGGGCAATAACTCTCCTTCAATAATTTGCTTATTATGATCCATTACTAATATATCAGCTGGCAATAGAGCATTATAACTTGCCCCACTTGGAGTGATTAAAAAATGATTATTGATCTTGATACTAACGTTTCCTGAAGTATTGATCACCAAACCTACTTCCACCATTTTTTTCAATACAGTGATGATAAGTTTTCGTTCAGACCGGTATAGCATAATAAATAATCTCTTTAGGAAAGCATCAACATGGCTTCTAGCGAGCTTTCTATAGCACTTTCAATTCCTCGATTGCATGCACTAGAGTCGGGTTTAACATCACCATCGGAGATATTTTTTACAAAACCATCGATACTAAATATACAGCCCGCTCTAATCTTGTAGAGAGCACCCAACATCAGAATTGCCGCCGCCTCCATCTCAAAAGCTAATATTCCCGCCGTTTGTGCCAACTGGATATCATTCTCAAGCTTCGGACTGCTGAAAGCATCAGATGTATGCACCACACCGGTATGCGTTTTAATGTTTTGTTTCTTGGTCGATAGTTTCAGTGCATTGATGACCTTTAGATCTGCAACTGCTGGATAAATTGCTGGTAGAAACTTCTCCGTAAGACCCTCATCTCTGACTGCGGCGATACCAATAACATTATCTCCTGGTTTAACATCTATATGACAAGAGCCTGCTGTGCCTACCCGAATTACATTTCTACATTCATGCTTAGCAAGGTCCTGCATCACCATTGCAGCACTAGGACAACCAATACCGGTAGAAATCACTGAAACTGGAATACCCTTATACTCACCTGTGTAAGAGTGGAACTCTCTTTGTACCATCATTAATTTTGCCCCAGTAAGCCACTCGGAAGCGATTTTAGCTGCTCTTCCTGGGTCACCAGGAACTAATACGTTAGGTGCTATTTCACCAGGAACACATCGGAGAGCACGATACTGTGAACGCGCCAGATCATTTGCGTCTGGTAAATCTTTAGTTTCTGGCCATACTTTTGTCATAAAATTTTACCCAATTGAGATAACCTTATATCTGGCTATCTAAAAATACCTTGCTTGTTTTATATGTGCTAATTTTATCAGGCTCGAATATACCTCTGTCTGTAATTATAGCGCTAACCAACTCAGGGGGGGTAATGTCAAAGCACGGATATAAGCCTTGGACACCTTCAGGTGCTATTCTATCACCTTTCATAAATAGCAAATCATCCCCAGATCGTTCTTCAATAACGACACTATCGCCATTGTTATATTCCATATCCGGGCCAGATTGGCGCAATACATAATATGGCACATTATTTGAATTTGCTGCTAATGCATATTGGTATGTCCCTACTTTATTCGCAATAGATCCATCCATACAGACAGTATCTGCAGCCGTAATAAAAGCATTAATTTTTTTTTGCTTCATTAGTGCACCTCCCATTCCATCCGAAATAACGTAGGTATTGAAACCCAATTCAGAAGCGCACCAAGAAGATAACTTTGTACCTTGTAAATAAGGTCTTGTCTCACTACAAATAACATTCAACATAATATTATTGTATTTGGCTTCCATCAGAAGATACACATATGATCGATCAGGAAAGCAATGAGTTAGCAATGTATCACCACTATTGAGTTTTGTAAGAGCAAATTGGGCAGTCTTTCGTGCCTGCACAGCCAAATTAGATGCCACTGTATCCGTGGTTTTGATTATCTCATCTACCACAGATAAATTATTTTTAATGGCATTTTCTGCTTTAATAATACATAAATCAAGAATTCTAGATAGGGCCAACCCTGTCGGCCTTGTTTTTTTTAACCTGAGCGCAGCATTGCAAATTTCATCCATGGATGTGATAGAATTTTGAGCTGATAATGCCAAACCATAACCAGCAGCAATAGAAATAGAAAAAGCCCCCTGAATAACCATCTCCTCTATTGCTGATGCTACCTCTTCAGTATTATGACAATCAATGTATTCTTGCGAATGGGGTAATTTCCTTCGATCAAGTATCTCTACAACACCGTCATTCCATATCGCCATGCCTTTACGTTTGATGAGTAATGGGAGTTCAGATTCCTTATAAAAACCATCTAGCCCAAGAGACTCATCTTTAGATGTCACAATCATGCTAGATAGTTTTTATGTAAATTTAATTCATCTCTCATGAAGCACTTGCTTTAATGGGTTATCTTTTTTCAACAAGACAAGGCCAGTGAAAAGAATATTTAACCCTACATACAGTATAAAAAACTGAGTAGCCAGAAGATTAAGATTCATGAATGGTGAAAGCGTTATCAAACACAAAAGTGTAATCGAGAACACAAAAAAAGATTTAAACGTAAACCATCCATTTTGGATCAAAATTCCAGTAAAGGTCGAGCAAATAACAGTGATAATGGCATAAAAAAGAGTATCTATTCTTTGCTGTTGAGCTAGAGTTAACAGAACAACTGCAGAAGCCCCGATTAACATAATCAATTGGAATATTGTAAAATACCTCATTGATAGCGTCATGGCTGGATTGTATTTTTTAGGAGTCATAATAGTCGAATCACCAAGAGCTTTAGCTGCAAGATCATCTGGTTTCCAATTAGTTTTTGCGTACCAGATTTTAAATTTATCAGATGTTTTCTTGGTCTCAAATGTATCTTTTATCATTTGATAAAAAACTTGCACATTTGCCCAGATAGGATTCCAACTTTTTAGCTCTGACACAGTTCCATAGACTGGCTTGATCGAATCAACTTCTGCAATATAGGTGCCAAAGAACCTATCCCATAGAATAAATACACCGCCATAATTTGCATCAATATATTCTTTATTTTTTGCATGATGTACGCCATGATTCATTGGAGTGACAAATATTTTTTCCATCCAACCAAGGTGACCAATATGCCTAGTATGGACCCAAAATTGATAAACTAAATTAACTCCAGCCACGGAAACAAAAACCTCACCAGGTATACCTATCATGATCATTGGAAGGAAGAAAATCCATTTCCAGATAAAACCAGTGCTCGTTTGTCTTAATGCTGTTGCCAAATTAAAATCTTCGCCATGATGATGGACAACATGAGTCGCCCAAAGAATCCTTATTTCGTGATGTAATCGATGCATCCAGTAGTAACAAAGATCATATAAAACAAAAGCTATTAGCCAGGTAATTACTTCATTTTTTGGCATTAAATCAATATTGAATTGTTCTGCAAAATAAATAAATATGGCGCCTTGAAAGCCCAGATTAAGTATGACTGGAAAACGGCTAATTAAACCGATTGAAATGCTGGTAAATGCATCATTAATTCGATACGTATTTTTCTTTTTCACTATTCCATAGACAAGCTCAATCAATATCAGTATAAAAAATACTGGAATTGCTAAAAATATTATTATTGATTTATCCATTTAATTATTCACAAAGATTAAGTCGAAAGATTATTATGCAAAAACGTCTTTAGGCGCTTCCATGCATCAATAGCAGGCAAAGTATTTGTTTCTGGATCTCGGTCAACATGCAGCCAGAAACCATGATTCACTTCATCATAAATATGAACATCGTTATTAATACCAATGGCATCGAGAGTTTCGACAAATTGTTCTACTTCTGCGACTGGTATACCACGATCATTGCGAGCAAATGTTCCATAGAAATCATGCTCAACATGCCTTAGACGTTCAGGGTCATTCACCAATCTTCCATAGAAAATTGCAGTTCCCTCATGATCATCACCGCCCATTGCAAAAGATAAAGCGACCCCTCCACCATAGCACCATCCTATAGTTGCCACTTTACCATTACTATCATCTCTAGATTTCAGCATTTGAACTGCTGCATTCAAATTATCTATAATAATGCTCGGTTGTGCCAGTGTCTCTTGAACTAAGCGCATATTTTCATTGCGATTCTGCCCAATTCTTCCACTATACAAATCCACTGCCATCGCCATGTAACCTTCTTTTGCAAACGAATCCGCAGTCTCTTTAACCCTTTTCGACAAACCATTCCATTCATGGATTAGTATTACTGAAGGATGGGGCCCTAGACCTTGTGGCATGGAAAGATAACCCTTAGTCAAGGCATCTGATTGATAGTAATTAATCATCCTGCCCTGAAGTGGTTCTCCTGCCCCAATGATTGAGGACGGTAAAACATCATTCTTACTTTCATCAGAAAAAGTAGTTTCAACGAAAGTGAACAAAAATAAAGCTAGGTAAAATATCTTCATTGTCTAATTTGACCATGAATATAAATAAATATCATTATATTATCCTCTCACGTCTTTTTACTTTAGATCATCTTAAGTATTAAAAATATTACCTGTTAATGAGAATAATTATCATTAACATTGTCAGTAGTAATATTTTTATCGAAAAAAGGCTAATTTAAAATAATGTTTAATCGTTCCAGATGCACTAAATTAGCCCCTGATGAGATAACGTTAATGTCGGATTATCGGGCCGATAAAAAAGTGGCCGATCATAATGTTAAGCACATTGAAAGCCTAATTGAGAATAGTAGTAGAAAACCGAATAATTTTTTATTTTCAAGCACAAATCTTTATGATTTTTTTAATAAGATATTTTTAACCTATTATCAATGGTGCAGTAAAAATGGAGTTTGTTTTACCTGCTCATTAAACCAAATGATTGATTTAGTAATTAAAAGAAAATCATCTAGTAAATACACCAATCAATTAGATGACTCAGGCCAAACACATCAAAGTTCGCGTAGCTTGCACTAACTGAGCTGATCTAATAATTGGTGTCCCGAAGAGGATTCGAACCTCTGACCCCAAGGTTAGGAACCTTGTGCTCTATCCAACTGAGCTACCGGGACATAATATTATTTCAATATGGCTGAATTATACTGTTTATTAGATTAATTTCGCTTATTATATTAATTCGAATCTAATAATGAATATGAATCTATGTCTCACATCATAAGAATGGGCGAACCAAAAGACATTGCAACTCTTGCTGAGAATAATATTTCTATGGCAATGGAAACTGAAAATAAAATACTCGACAAAAACACCATATCAAAAGGCGTCTCGTCAATAATCAATGATCGCACAAAAGGCATCTACTGGGTCATGGAAATTGGTGGTAATTTAGTAGGGCAACTCATGATTACTTATGAATGGAGTGACTGGCGAAATGGGACTATGTGGTGGATACAAAGCGTATATGTTCCTAAAATGTACCGCAGGCAGGGTATTTATTCCTCACTTTATGAAAATCTAGTTAATTTGGCCAATTCTGATCCTGATTGTTGCGGCATAAGGCTTTATGTAGAAAAAAACAATACACGCGCTGCAGAAACATATTCGAAATTAGGGATGGTAAATGCGGGTTATGAAATCATGGAATTTAGTAAAAATTAAAATATCACTTTACCTGCCCTTCTCTTTATTTGACTGATCTTACTGATTCGTCTGGGTCATATGGTGTCCCATAGCGCAGTCTAATTGTTTTTGTTTTTCCAAACCAAGGAATCGAAACGATATACAAATTATCGTACTCAGTATCCTCAATTTTTGGCACCGATTTACTTGCACCAAGCTCAGCCATTAAATCTGCAAGGGTGTCGCTATGCCCTACCACTAGAATAATCTTACCTTTATGATTGCTTAAGATTCTTTCTAATACTTGCTCGTGTTCATTTTTATTATATTCGAATATAGGCAACCCAAGGACTTCAGCCAAGGGCTTTACAGTGTCCATGTTTCTTTTATAAGAAGTTGAATATATCGCATCGATACCAGCCACAACATCTGCATCTCGCATTTGCCTTGTTAATTCAAAGACACGGCGTTCTCCAGCTTTAGTGAGACCAGGATCTTCAGTGACTGTAAGATCTTTCTCAGCATGACGTACAAAAATAATGGTTGTGGTGGCTTGTGATTCAAAAAACCAAGCTAATCCAATAGCTGCTGCGACATACAAGATAGCAATCTGAAGCCGTCTTTGCCGACGTTTCTTTCTTTTCAAGTCTTGCAATTGGCTATTCACCATGACAGATAACTTTTCCTCAACATATAAATCTAATTATTAAGATTTTTTATTTTTAACTTCACTATATTCGCCCTCAAGAATATCAGGCTCATTTTCTCTTTGATTTTTATTTCTTGGAGAATGTTCATTGAATTTCCCAATTTTTCTTTTTAACCACCAAAAGCGAATGGCTATAACTGATGAGGCAAGTAAAACAAAACCACCCAAAATAACGAATGCGACGACACCGACAAAAGCTAAAATACTAAGAGTAATAATACCAACAACCGCCATCGCAACTTTTGCAAATGGACTCTGATTGTAAGTTTTTCCGTTTATTTTAATCATTATTTATTTTAGTTTAATCTGGCCTAAGACACTAGAGATATAATGCATAACCTTTGTCGTATATTTTATCGTAATGTATATTTAAAAGTTTGTTTGACACGGTTTAGTATTTATTTTTCAATGAAAGAATAAATTTTATAATAATTACCTTATAATCCCGAGCACTCATTTCTTTTGGTCACTAAAACAAGATAGATATTGATATGAAAAAATTAACAGAGCTATCATTAATAATTTTAATTTTACTATACAGTAATCATAATTACGCAAATAATACTGAAAAGTTAGGCTTTAATTCAAGCGATATATATAGAATAAAAGATACTCATTCTCTTGATCTATCTTCATCTGCGAAATTATTACTCTATGTGACCACTGCGGCTAACGAGGACAAGGATAATTACAGCTCTTCATTGTGGTTGCATAATACTGTAAAAAAACAATTAAAAGCGGTCATAAAAAACTCTGTTTCTCTGGAGCAACCTAGATTTTCACCAAATGAAAAATATATTGCTTATTTAGCTGCTGGGAAAGGCCGAACTTCTGATTTTCAGCAATTGTGGCTATTAAATACAAAAAGCAAAGCTAAGCGACAACTCACGAAAATAGAGAATAATATTACTGATTTTCAGTGGTCCCCAGATAGTCAGAAAATTGCATTGGTTATAAGTACAAAAGCGAAAATGAAAGTAAAAGAAGGGACGCCATTACCTTATGTAATTGATCGCTTTCAATTTAAAAAAGATGGTTATGAATATCTCGGTAATGAACAACATCATATCCATGTAATATCTGTTAAAACAAAAAAAATCAACCAAATAACGGATGGTTTATTCAATGAAAAGCTTCCAGCCTGGTCTCCAGATGGTACTAAAATAGCTTACACGTCAAAAAAAGGAGATTTTGATAGGCATAATAATTGGGATATCTATATTACTGATTTGGAATCAAACTCATCTCAACTGACGACACATTCTGGCGCTGACGCAGATCCAGATTGGGGCTCAAGGCCGCAATGGAGTCCAGATGGTACTAAAATTGCTTACATGAGAAACGGGGATCCCAATTTACTTTGGTATTCAATAATTCAAGTAGCTATTATTGATGTCGATACCAGAAAAACAGAATTAATAACTCAAAGTCTAGATAGAAATACTACTTTTCCAGCATGGGGTAAGAACGATAATGAGCTATTTTTTGTTTTAGAGGATGATACTAATAGTCAGCTTGTCCGTTACACAAATAACATTTCTGACTTTTGCAAACACACCTCATCTATGGATATCGACAGTTATTCAACCGAGCAATTATGCGATTATTGGCAGCCATCAATCGAACTAATCACTACCAAAGAGTACTTTATTTCGAATTATTCAAAGGATTTTGTTGTTAAAAATGGAACCATAGCACTAAATATAGCAACATCTAAAGCGCCAAAAGAAATATTCTTAATCACTGATAATGGTCTAGAGCAAATTTCCAGTCATAACAATAAATTCTTGGATACTAGAATTTTTAACCCGATAGAATATATCTCCTATAAAAGCTTTGATGGAACCAAGATCAATGGAATGATGGTTAAACCAATTGATTTCAATCCAGATAAAAAATATCCACTAATAATCCGGATTCATGGAGGTCCAGTCTCACAATATGATTTACAGTTTTACCTTCAATGGCAAATATTTGCTAGTAATGACTATATTGTATTAGCGGTAAACCCAAGAGGTAGCTCGGGTCGAGGTGAAAATTTCCAGAAAGCCATCTATGGAGATTGGGGTAATATCGATGGTCAAGATATTATGGCAGCTGCTGATTATGCAATCTCATCTGGATTTATTGACGAAGAAAAGCTTGGAATTGGTGGTTGGAGTTACGGATCGATGCTAACCAATTATGTGATCGCAAAGGACAATCGTTTTAAAGCTGCTACATCTGGAGCTGGCATCAGTAATATATTGAGTGGATTTGGTGATGACCAATATATTAGAGAATATATAATAGAGCTCGGACTCCCATGGGAGGATACCGAAAAATGGTTAAATGCTTCCACTCCTTTCTTTAATGCCAATAAAATAACTACACCAACACTATTTTTGGTAGGAGAAAAAGATTATAACGTCCCATTAATTGGCTCAGAACAAATGTATCAGGCATTGAAATACCTATCAATACCTACTCAACTTATTATTTATCCGGATGAGCATCACTCATTCAGCACGCCTAGTTACGAGCAAGATGTGCTGGATAGATATCTAGATTGGTATAAAAAATACCTTTATTAACATTTAATTATAATTAATTTCTAAGGTAAAGGTTTATATGCAATCACCTTAATTTCAATTAAAATTAACGGATGAGGTAACTGATGAACAGCAACCGTTGTTCTTGTTGGGCCATTCTGATCAAAGTAATTTCCATAGGCCTCGTTATAGCCTTTAAAGTCATTCATATTTACCAGGAAACTCGTTAAATCTACAACGTCCTTCAAGCTTGCAGCTTCAGAAGACAGTATATCGTCAATATTTTCAAGGACAGCTTTTGTTTGCTCGCTGATATCAAGCTCTGTATTCCCCATTTCATCTACTGTTGCACCCCGAAAACTACCATCCACTCTTCTAGAGGAAACGCCAGAAACAAATAATAAGTCTCCCACCCTTTTGATGTGCGGATATTTTCCCCTGGGTTTTGCTTTATCACTTAAAGTTGTTGCTGTTGTTGTCATATTTACTCTCAATGAATATAAAAATGAATTATAACTTGCCTATTATCGAAATATCACTTCCGTCATGATAACTATCACCAACCCAACCATTTTCATCGTAATCGCTCATACAAGCCTCTGCTAATGCCTCCATTTCAGTTAAAGCGCCTGTTCCTTTTGCACTCATGAGAGCTGAGATTCTAATTAACTCATGGTTACCGGCGTAATTCCTTTCATAAAGTTCATGGCGACCACCAAATTCGGTTCCAATTGCATCCCATAACAACTTCATGATTTTTATTCGTTCAACGTGCCCCATGCCCTTGGATCCACGAACGTATTTTTCTAAATATTTATTAATTTCTGGGTTTTTAAAATCTTGGCTACTCGATGGCAGATAGATAAGACCAGAGGCAACAATTTTCTCAATGATGGCTTTTATTTGTGGGTAAGCTTCAGTTGAAAAAATTCGGTAGGCAGCTGCTGCTTTGGCGCTTGGGAGAACAGCATCACCCACCCAAGGCTCGGGTGCCCCTGCCATTGCATCAGTCAATGACCAAAATAGATTACGCCAACCCACAACCTCACCTAACAAAACTTGCACGCCTCGAAAAGATTCTGTTCCGGTGGCTTTCAAAGCTTTACTTAAAAGACCTGTGATAAAATCAAGTTTTACGGACATTCTAGTAGCACTCTGAAAAGTGTACCCATTAACAAAACCAGAGCGAGGGTAAAATGCCTTTAACATTTCTATATCGCGATGAACGAAAACATTTTCCCAAGGTATAAAAGCATTATCAAAAATAAAAATAGCATCATTTTCATCAAAACGACTGGATAATGGGTAATCAAAAGGTGAGCCAGTTGCGGCTGCATTTAACTCATAAGATGGTCGGCAAATTAATTTAATTCCTGGTGTTCGCATATCAGCAATAAACATAATCGCCATTGAGTCGTCATTAATCTCAGCAGCCATATTTTGACCAAGGAAATTATAATGTGTCAACGCTGATGATGTTGCCACTACTTTTGCACCAGACACATAAATCCCAGCATCGGTTTCTTTATCGATAGATATATAAACATCCTTAACATCATCTGCAATTTTATCTCTATCAATTGGAGGATTTACTAATGCATGATTAATAAATGGGACAGCTTCCTGGGAGCGTTTGTACCAGCCCTTGGCATTGCCTGAAAATTTTCCATAAAAATCTGAATTTGCACCAAGTGTATTAGTGAAGCTAGCTTTATAATCTGGCGTTCTTCCCATCCATCCATAAGTCATCTTTGCCCATTCCGCCATTGCATCGCGTTGCAAAAATAACTCCTTACTATTTTGAGCATATTTAAAAAATCGGTGCGTATAACCCCCTGAACCGGTATCAGTTTCACACGTCAATATTTCTTTGGTACTGTCTACATGCAATGCATCATACAATTTAGCTATGGATTGCACTGAATTTCTAAACGCAGGGTGCGTTGTCACATCTTTGACACGCTCACCGTATATGTATACCTCACGATCATCTTTTAGAGACTCAATATATTCTTTTCCATTAAACGGACGATTTTTACCTTCTAATATTTTTTCAGGTGCGTCAAAGCTCAAGATGCAATCTCCTAAATTACCTAACTGAGTGTATTTCTTTCTATATGCTAGAATTTACGTTACTGATATTTGTAATGGTCTTACAAATAGCTTACTAATACAATTATAAACTAGAATACTTGCTGATTATGTCAATATAAATATAAGGTTAATTATGTCACTAAATCCATCAAAAGACGTGTTTATTACCTGTGCTGTAACTGGATCAGGTGCATCACATAATAAATCTTCATTAGTTCCTAGAAGCCCTAAACAGATCGCCGAAAGTGCAATAGCTGCAGCGAAAGCAGGGGCTGCAATTGTTCATTGTCATGTTAGAGACCCAAAGACAGGTGAACCAGCGAGAGAACCCGCGTTATACAAAGAACTAACCGATAGGATCCGTGATTCAGAAACCGATGTAATTATAAATCTTACTGCCGGAATGGGTGGTGATATTGTATTTGGACCATCAGAATCTCCACTTCCTCTAGCCCAAGATACAGATATGGTGGGTGCAACAGAACGTATGCAACATGTTATAGAGTGCCGACCAGAAATTTGTACTTTAGATTGCGGTACCATGAATTTCGCTAATGATGTCATGGCGAATACACCTGACATACTCCGCAGTATGGCAAAAATTGCGACTGATCATGACGTAAGAATTGAAATTGAAGCCTTTGATACGGGCCACCTATGGTTTGCAAAACAATTGGTTGCAGAAAAACTCATTCATCACCCTGTTTTACTGCAGCTTTGTATGGGCATCCCTTGGGGCGCGCCTAATGATCTAAATACATTAATGGCTATGGTTAATAATATTCCAGAAGAATGGATATTTTCAGCATTTTCAATTGGTCAACAACAAATGCCATATGTAGCAGCAGCATTGATTGTAGGCGGGAATATTAGAGTTGGTCTAGAAGACAATATTTATCTAAAAAAAGGAGTACTTGCCACAAATGTCCAGCTTGTAGAGAGAGCAGTATCAATAATTAATAATCTTGGCTCAAATACATTAAAACCAAAAGAAGTTCGTGAAAAATTACAATTAAAAAAACATGGTTAAAAACAAAAAATTTTCCATCTTTATAGCACAGTCAAATAAGCCATTTAAGAAAATACTTTTTTTGATGTTATATCCGGGTGCGTGCCCAAGTCCCTTGAACTATCATAGTCAATATTACTGTATGACGTACGCAGGTCCGCGTAATGCACGACCTGGCAACGCACGCGTGTACTCACCTTCATCGACTACGGCAGTGCCGTTCACAATTACGTAGTGCATCCCGATTGGGTAGTGAAATGGATCTTCAAATGTAGCCATATCCTGGATTGAATTAGGGTCAAAAATGACGATATCAGCTAAGTATCCTTCCACCAATGCTCCACGATCCTTGAGTCCAAGAATATCGGCGGGCAGTGTCGTCAACTTTCGAATTGCCTCCTCCCAGGACAACAGTCCTTGTTCTCGAACATAGGTGCCCAGCAACCGAGGGATCGTTCCAATGTGCCGCGGATGCACCAGCGGTGGTAAATTCTCGGAATCAAGATCAAGTGCACTGCCATCGGTCCCCCCGGCGACATAGGTTCGAACTAGGACCTTCTTTAATGTGTCCTCCTCATTATTCCAGTCGATAACGATGCCCCGGCCCTCTTGGTCAAGCACCACGTCCATGAAAACTTCTTCCGGTGATCGCTCAGTGAGGCTTGCAACTTCGGACACCAACTTGCCATTGATATCGGGGTTATCGACGCCCAATCGGACACGATGCCAGCCGATGTTCGCAAGGTAAGGCGGCTCGGTGACAAATGAAGCAGCGATGCGTTCACGCTGTAACGGATCACTAAGGCGCTCGAGCATCGCTTCCAAGCCTCCGTCTTGTGCCCAGGCTGGAATATATGCCCTCAGCCCAGTGATTCCCCAGGTATAGGTATAACTGTCACCTGTGACTTTTAAGCCCCGCTCTCGTGCTTCGTCGATTATCGTGAGGAATGTGTCGGCCTCTGTTGATGATGTCGAATTGAGATGAAAGAAGTGTATTGCGGCACCTGCGTTTTCGCCGATGGCAATGGCCTCGTAGATCGCGCCGGGATCAGTACCGTTCATAGTACGAGCATGATTCGCAAAGATTCCCCCCATATCAGCCGCTTCTTTTACGATTAAAGTTAGTTCATCGCTGGTCATATAGATGTTCGGCACGTAGCTCATGCCAGCGGAAACGCCAAACGCACCCTCGCGCATGGACTTTCGGACTATCTCTAGCATTTGCGCGAGTTCATTGTCTGTCGGTGGACGATCATCGTAGCCCATGACGTTAGCCCTAATTCCCCCAGAACCTACGTAAGAAGCAACATTGATCGAGATTCCTACTTCCTCCATATAGTCAAGAAACTCCCCGAATGATTCCCACTTGCCCAATAACTCGTCAGGTAGTTCGTTCCTTCGTTGACCGCCAAGGGGACCCATTGATACGGTCTCACCGTAGATTTCAGTCGTGAAGCCCTGAAAAGCGAAGGAAGGTCCATGCCCACCATTGAGGAGACGAAAGCTTTCTGAGTGACTATGCATATCGATAAAGCCAGGTGTCACATACAAGCCGCTTGCCTCAATAGTACGTGCGCTTCTTCCATTAATATCGCCAATTGCCACGATGCGATCACCACGGACACCTACATCGCCGATAACGCCAGGATTACCGCTTCCGTCAAACACCGTGCCACCGCGTATCAGGAGATCATAATCAAATGGTTGCGATTTACTACAACTGCTAATTAGGGTGACGATGATCAGACCAAGCATCAGGTACTTCGAATGCATTTTGCCCATCCGGCCTAAGAATTGACGCAGGCTTATTTCCAACTCTATTCCCCTTATTTTTTCTAGACAATAACTATACCTTAGGCCCACCAAAAACATAAGGCTACGGTGGTCGTATGCATTCTTTACGAACCAAGAAGTCTTCGAAATCATCCCCCATTGGAGAATAAATAAAGTACATTGGCTTTCGCTTAGTTTCATGAGGCTCTTCAACCACAATAAACTCATCGCATACAAGTCAAGTAAAGTATATTCCAGTCTGCAGCATACTTGGCAACCGCAAACACCAGATCTGATTCAAGCTCTAAAATTACTCACCACAAAATTTTATTAATAAAAATTGTATTCAGTTGATACAATAGATGAGATTAATAATCTTTATGCTACAATTCACCGCTGAATTATCTTGGGCTTGAAATTAGGTTATTTTAACTATTAATTTAGAATAACTTTCTATAAGAAAAGCTCACGCATAGCCGATAGATATTGACTTGGAGAGGTGGCAGAGTGGTCGAATGCACTGGTCTTGAAAACCAGCAAGGGTTTGTAGCCCTTCGAGGGTTCGAATCCCTCCCTCTCCGCCATAATTAAAATATAACTCTTTAGAGAAAGATAGGACTAGACTTCAGCTTAGTCATGTTGCTCAAACTCACGTGCCAAAACAATAATCTATAGCTTATTTTTTTATCCTGTTGTTTTTTCATTTGTTTTTTCTTTAGCCAATTCTTTTTCTTTTAGTTTTTGCTTAAGCCTTTCTTCTTTCTTGCGCAACCTCTTCTGAAGATATTTCTTGCCCATTTTTTTGTCCTATTATTTATTCATCCGTTTTTCTTTTAGCCAACTCTTCGTCCTTATATTCCTTTAGTTTTTCCTGATACTCTTTTTCAGAGAGTGCGTGCCAACCAATACATTTACCTGTTGGGCTTCTTCCACAACCACATGCCATTTTATTTCCCCTCTTAATAAAAAAAATTATTGATGATACCGATCTTTATTACAAGCCTTAATTATCTTTGAATTTACTCATTAATCCTAAATAAAAATAAAAAAATATTTAAATAAAATAATTAATAACTTAGAATGAGTCTTATTATCATTCTTAAAGACAATATTACTATGCTGGGAAATAATCTCTTAGAAAATATACGAAATAATAAAGGTACGCTCCTCAGGACAGTCATTTATACCATAGGTCACTTTTTCATTGCAGCTGCCTGTGTCATGTATTTCACTGGAGCTTCATTTGATGCAGCAATTACCGATGCTATTGTGGAGCCGCTAATTAATGGAGTTTGGTATTTTTTACTTGATAAATTCTGGGCAAGTAAAATAGCCAATAAAACAGAAAACGTAACAATTTAAACCGACAAGCCTTACAATATTTTTGTACATGCTTCGCTATTGTTACTTGGTTTATTAACAGATGATCGTACTGGGTGATATTTAATTTTATCCGACAAGTTAGAATCAAATACATCTTCGCCCTTTAACCAATCACGAGCTTGGCTGTATTCGAGTAATATCGGCATTCTATGATGTACATTTGCTAAATGATCATTGGCTTTTTTAGTGATAAGAGCACAACCATTCTCATCATTATATTCCTTGTATATTCCAGCAAAAAGAAATAACTCGCCATCATTATGAAAATAAAACGACTGTTTTTTATTGTCTTTTCGATGCCACTCATACCATCCATCTGCTGGAATAACACAACGCTTCACGCCCTTGAAACTTGGTTTTTCATGAAGGGTTTCTGATCTTGCGTTAATTAAATTCATTGATTTACTAGCCCAAGAAGGACTAAAAGACCACTTCATCATTTCAATTTTTCGACTGACAACGAGAATTTTTTGTCCAGGTGCTAGGTTATAATTTGGTTCAAGCTTCACACCATATTCATCTTGCACTCTTTTGGTATCTCTGAGCGAGAATCTACCGCACATAATATAATTTAATATTCACCAAAGATTAAGTTGCTCATCAAGAGTTATCCAATTTCTGCCAACGATAATAATAAAATAGCTTCATGCGATTTCTTTATATCATTGAGTAGTCGACTGTAAAGGAAGCCAAATATTTTAAGCGTCGAATTGAATCCATAAAACTCATTAGACAAATAATATTCTGAGTCAAATACGTAATCTTCCATTATTAATGTTCCGTATATCTCTCCATCGAAAGGACTATAGTTAATACCAATCCTAAAATTCGTCATAATTGCCTGTGTATAATCCTTCATTAGTACATCAATATCGTCAGAAATAGAATAATTTCTTTCTTTTTGATGGTTGTATATCTCTAAGAGTTTACTTTTTAGTTCTTTGTTTTTAATTAACTCGAAAGATCCAGAAGAAACTAGCTCAGTGAATACCCCTTCTTGAGGAAAAAAAGAAATTGAAACATTAATGGCTAACAATTTTTTTATAGCTTCTAAGTCAGAAATTTGCTGATGATTTGTCTTTATGTCACTTTGTATCTCAGATATCTCTGCTTGAGATTTATTAAGCAGCTCCCTCACATTATTAATTTGGATAATATCACTTTCGATTGCTCTATTTAAATCCAATAATAATTCATTTTTTATTTCAACATTCTTGTTTTGGATTCTCATCTCTTCAATATAAAAAGAAAATAAGATGCCAATTATGATGACAGATCCTTCTAAAGCATATCTTTTCATGCATTAATCTTTTTGTTATCAATTACTTTTAATAATTGATGGCTGCACATATATCCGGGTGTTCCAGCAACGGAACCACAAGGATAGGTTCCAGCCCCACAAAGATAAACATTTTCTTTATCACCAAAACGATAAAAATGATTTTCTGGATCACTCGAAAAGTTACGATCGAAGTAAGTTTGCCCACCCGTAAGCATGGTGTGATCAAGATTACCCCCAGGAAAGTAAAATAAACTCTGTAAGTCTCTTGGGGTTAAAAGCTTAGTCCAAATGCAATCTTCTGGATTATTCACATATTCTAATACTTTTTGCTTAGCCTCTTCTTCAATATGGGGCAATTCATCACCCTTTTCACTTAATGCAAAATTCTTAAAAAATACAGCTAGACGATCGAATGTTTCTTGATTTTGCATTTGTCGTTGTGCTCCACCTTCGCAATAAATTTGCATATAGCCAGGCACATAATGAAAGTTAGGATCGGTTACTTTAAGCGTGGCATTTTCAAATTCTTCTAAAGTTTCAACACCAAATATAAATCTAAAGGCTGCATTAGTATCCGATAGATTTGTGGCATCTTTCCATTGAATGGAATTTTTAAACATCATATTCAATTTTCCGCTACTACCAAGATATTTTTTTTCCTTAGCGCTTTTTATATCAGCTTCATTGCCGACTAATTTGTGGGCAGTCAGGGGGTCTGTTCCCATGATAAGATAATCAAAATTTACATGATTTTCTTTTCCATTACTCGTAAATAAAGCTCTTCCTTTTTTTGAGTCCACTTCGATAACCTGACTTGAGAGATGCGTCTTTACTCCTAGCTCATGATTAATATGACCTAACGTCTCCGTAACTTTCCATATACCTCCTTTTACGTGCCCGTAGTAACCATCAAAAATAGAGCCTGAGTCCATTACCGGGAGTGTGAATGCAGAATAAGGATCTTCCAGTGATACTGGACCACTCTCAGATACGGTCATCGCCATATACATCTTGGATCGTTCACTAGTGAAATAATGATCCAACAAAGTCTTAGCATCTCCTTTGATCCATAAATCTGTTAATACTTCACCTAACTCACTTCTAGCTGCTTCTAATGTTGGTGGACAAGCTTCACGATAACCTCGTTGAAGAAATTTAATTATCCTTCCTTCGTCGTGCCTAAATCCCTCTACATCTCCTTTTTCACCCCATTTCTTTGCTAATTCTATATCCAGATCTTTTGGATCTCTGTGAATTCTCGTCACAATAGGATCATTAGGAAAATGAATTAATTTAGGATGCGACGGGACAAAAGTTTCTAGCTTATGAGCTAATCCCGTTTCCTCAAAAACAAAGTCTTGCATTAACCCCAAAACAGATGCGCCTAATGCATAAGATTGTGAGATATTACCGTAACTCATGCCCTCTGAAACACAAGCCCCGCCGACGCGATGAGAACGATCCATCATCGTTACATTACATCCATTTTTTTGCAGGTAGTTAGCCGCTACCAAACCATTGATACCAGCACCGACAATCAAAATATCGGGTTTTTGCATAGTCAATCCCTTTAATTCTTCTTATTTAATCAATACTCGAACTTTAACATTGCATTAAAGCTATTTGAAGCAGTAACCAAAGAATTAGGTGGGTCATCACGTTCTGCAAAAAAGTGCTCAAGACCTGCTTTTTTATTATGAGCAAATATAGCTGAAAAGTCGATTGTGCCTGCCCCAACATCACTCATTTTTGTGGAGGGGGCCATGTCTTTTATGTGCCACAACGGAAAGCGACCAGGATGATTATTGATATAACTAATTGGATCTGCCTTGGCTTTTGTAATCCAATACATATCAAGCTCATAAGCAACAGCGTCCGAATCTGTCCTTTCTAAAAGTAGATCCATAGGAATCACGCCTTCGAGTTCTTGAAAATCAAAATCATGATTATGAAAGGCAAATTTTAAACCGGCTGTCTTGCATTTTTCTCCAAATAAATTGAACAGGTCAGCATGGGCACGATATTGATCTAAAGTCACTCGCTCACTTGGATCCAACCATGCCATTACGATATATTTGTGCCCGACTTCTAAGGCTGAATCAATAACTTGTTCCGCATAGTCACGTATTAGTTGAATTTCTATATGAGTTGAAGGTGAAGTGAGAGAATTTTCGGCTAAAATATTCTTTATATCTTTAGGACTACGTCCAAAATATCCAGCAAATTCAACCTCTTTATATCCTATCTCAGCTATACCTTGCAGCGTTCTATTAACATCCAGTTTCATTTGGTCTCTAACTGTATATAACTGGATTCCGAAATCACCTAATCCATGCTCACTTAAGCTGGCTGCATTCAATTTACCGGCATGAAGATAAGATACTGCTGGCAACATTATCATTGAGTTTTTTATAAAGTCCCTGCGCCGCATAGGATAAATATTACTCATACTCATAGTATTCCCTCTTGAAGCATTTCTACCGCCTTAGCAGATGCTCTAGCGGTTAATGCCATGTATGTTAAAGAAGGATTCTGGCAGGCACTAGAGGCCATACAAGAACCATCTGTTACGAATAAGTTTGGCACATCATGTGCTTGGTTGTATTTATTTAATACAGAAGTTTTAGGATCATGCCCCATTCTAGCTGTGCCCATTTCATGAATAGCAAGCCCAGGTGGCGCAGAGTTGTTATAAGGCTTTACGTTAATCATTCCAGACGCCTCAAGCATCTCTTTTGCATCTTCAGACATCACTTTGAGCATTCTTTTTTCGTTATCACGAAGAGTACATTCAATATTTAAGACTGGTATACCCCATTTGTCTTTTAAATTCTCATCAAGCCATACACGGTTTCTCTTATCTGGTAACATTTCTCCAAATCCGCCTAAACTAAATGTCCATGAACCCGGCTTTCTGAGCTGCTCTTTTAAGTTCACCCCAATCCCTGGCATTGATTTGGCACGTTGCCAGCTTGGCCGTTTTCCTCCGCCTTGAAAACCAAAGCCACGTAAAAATCTCTCGTCTCTGCTACTTATATTATGATATCTGGGTATATAGATCCCATTTGGACGACGGCCTTTAAAGTACTTATCTTTAAATCCTGGATATTCTGCACTCGCACCACTCTCAAAAATATGATCCATCAAATTTAAGCCTAAGCAGCCACTTGAATTTGCTATACCATTTGGAAATGAAGCAGACCGAGAATTCAGCATTATTTGTGTTGAGCCAAGCGTCGAGGCACATAAAAAAATTATCCTTGCGCTTAACTCCCTTCGCTCATTAGTTATTGCATCAATTACTCTTACACCAGTTGCTCGTTTCTTTGTATCATCATAGACGACACTCTGAACAATGGAGTCAGTCAATATCGTTAAATTATTGGTCCTCTTAGCAGCAGGAAGCGTTGCTGATAAGGTGCTAAAATAAGCGCCAAACGAACAACCTCGCTCACATTGATCTCTGCTTTGACACTGGCCTCTTCCTAATTCGAGATGTTCTTTTGTTGGCTCGGTAAGATGAGCGCAGCGTCCAATTATCATTGATCTATCTGGGAATTGATGCTCGATTTGTTTTTTTACCTCAAGCTCAACACAGTTCATTTCCATCGGCGGAAGAAATTGGCCATCGGGAAGTTGCTCCAAACCCTCTTTAGATCCACTAATACCAGCAAATGTTTCAACATGATCATACCATGGAGCAATATCACGATAACGTATTGGCCAATCAATACCATATCCATCTAGCTTATTTGCAGCGAAATCCATTTCACTCCAGCGGTAACTTTGTCGATACCATAATAATGATCTTCCGCCTAATTGATAACCTCGTATCCAAGAAAATGGTTTATCTTTTTTTGTGATGTAAGGATGCTGATGATCGTTAACAAAAAATTGTTTGGTGGCATCATTAAGCGCATAACATTGTTGCTGTATGACATACTCTTTGCTCAATGTATCCTCAGGAATTGCCCCATGATAAGGCAGCTCCCAAGGTGCTTTTCCTTCACCAATATAATCCTCACCATGGATTGTTTCAGGGCCTCGTTCAATCAAGAGAACCTTTAGCCCCCTTTCAGTTAATTCTTTGATGGCCCAACCACCCGAAATACCCGAACCAACGACAATTGCATCAAAATCACTATTCATTATATTACCCAATTCATTTGTATCAAGAGGACCATGCCTTATCTTTCTCGGAAAATGGTAAGCATCCTTGATATTTGCCCGGCATCCGATCGTAATTTAATTCGACTGATGCACCCTCTTCTGATGAGTAGTAACCTGAGATAATAAACCATTTTAAGTCTCTAAAAAAAATCTGTGAGTCGTTATCAAATTTAGCATTTGCCGCATCCAATCTTTCAATCAAGCTGATCTTTTGAGTTTTTGTACAATCGATAAAACTGGCATCAAAAGATATTTTTGCCATATTGTTGATATCCTTAAATCCAGCAAGGTACTTTACTTTCGTTTCTTCTGACGCCCATTCATTGAGCATCAGATCAATAAAAATATGGACTCCAGCATCAATTGCACCCGGCGTATCTGTTCTTGGGATCACTAAATCTGAGATTTGCTGTAATAGAATGAAATTCTTTCTACCTAAAAACTGAGGATCATCGTCCTTACTAGCAGCAAAAGAACTGGCCAAAATATCCAATTGTGAGAGAGGAATACTAACGCCCAACAAAAGTCCTGCAGACTTAATCGCTTCTCTTCTGGAAAATTTTTGATCTGTTTTGATTAAGGAACCCACTCAAATCACCTTCAAAAGATCTGTAACAGCTTTGATATTTTCTTTATTTTTTGGCCAACACTCTAGCCCAATGTAGCCCATATAATGCATTCTTTTTAGCTCATCAAACACAAACTTATAATTAATCTCACCGGTTCCAGGTTGATTTCGCCCAGGCACATCAGCAACCTGAATATAACCTACTTGATCCATTCCTAATTCAAGGTTTTCAATTAAATTACCTTCACTTAACTGCATATGATAAAGGTCCCAATTAATCTTGATATTAGGTGACGCAATTGATCTACAAATTGCTATTGCATCAGCAGAACCATTCAAAAAATGGCCTGCGTGATCAACTGGATTGAATGGCTCTAAGATTATTTTTTTTCCAGAGGCCTCAAGCATTGGAATAACACTATTTAAAGCTAGAGCCATATTTTTAAGGCTTGTTTCATGTTCAATACCATTAATAGATTGATGGCCAACAACTGTAAACATTGGAGAGTTAAGTTGATGAGCGATATCGATGGCTTTTTCTATTGCCTCAACAAACTCTTTATGATTTTCAATTAACGCTAAACTTGGTCCCTGCCAACCTGTGAATTGAATTACATTTAGATTGAGTGATTTACATAAATTTGAAACTTGAGTCATATCCCTAGATGGATCTGAGTGACTCCAGAACTCTACCGCTTGAAAACCATTCTCAGAAGCTCTTTTAAAGCGCTCTAAAAATGGTAATTCAGTCCACCAAGACTCCATATTACAGGCTAAATAGCCTGGTAACATTTTGTCTGTGTTTTGATTTAGTGCATTGACCTCAATGAAAGGTATAGTTAAGGCGGCACCTAAAGATAGTCCTAAAATTTCTCTTCTATTCGTCATAATATAGTGGCAACAACTATTTTTTATTTTTTAATACTTACTCATGACTCTATACTAATGGAATCCACACTGGCAAATATTTGTTAATTTTAGTATCAGCAGACATAATAAAATAACTTAATACAAACGGATTATTTTATGCATCAATATAATCAAAACAGACTGTTTGCGGCAAGTTGCATTTCGTTATTACTTACAGCCATGACATTCGCGATAAGAGTCAGACTAGAAACTGTCTTTGGGCCAGATGGAATGGGCCTATCCTTAGAGCAAATTGGCTATGCCTTTATGCCTGCGTTTTGGGGTTTTACCCTAGCCATAATTCTGGGCGGTCAACTAGTCGATAATATCGGTATGAAAAAAGGGATGTGGCTGGCTTTTTTCTGTCACGCCATCGGTATTACATTAACATTAACCGCTTATGATTTTTCTTCGCTTTTCATAGCTACCATTGTCATGGGTCTAGGCAACGGAATGGTTGAAGCGGTTTGCAACCCTTTGGTTGCTAGTATGTACCCTCTTGATAAAACCAAAATGTTAAATCGATTTCATTTATGGTGGCCCGCAGGAATCGTTATTGGTTCTATTATAAGCTTAATTCTAATGGATATTCTGGGTCTTGGTTGGCAGATGATGGTTGGCAGTCTTTTTATACCACTAGTGATTTATGGCTACCTTTTAATTGGCCAGAACTTCCCTTTAACAGAGAGGGTAACTTTAGGTATCAATCAAGTTGATGCCTACAAGAGCTTAGCTAGACCGCTTTTTTTGTTTATTGCATTTTGCATGCTTCTTTCAGCCACTACCGAACTTGGTACGATGCAGCGTATTGAATCCTTACTCAAAGAGACAGGTGTGAATGCACTTTTAGTTTTAGCTTTTATCAATGGCATTATGATCATTGGTCGAGCTTTTGCTGGTTCAATTGTCATTAAAATCAAAACCACAGGAATGCTCTTCCTCTCCTCGGTATTCGCATTTGCGGGCTTACAGTTATTAGCAAATTCTTCAGGGTCATTCGTGTTTATCTCTGCCGCTTTTTTTGCGATAGGTGTCACTTTTTTTTGGCCAACCACACTTGCTTTTATCTCTGAAAATATTCCCGAAAGTGGTGCATTTGGTATGTCATTGATTGGTGGATTGGGGATGCTTTCTGTGTCTCTAGTATTGCCACTTATGGGTCGCTTTCTAGATAACTCAATCGGCGCAGAAGTTATTCAAAAAATGAGTATCCTGCCTTTTGTTTTGATCTTTCTTTATGGTGGGCTGTATTTAAGGAAGCGCTAGCTAGGGCTAGCTATAAACTCACCCAAACCGAACCTTTGTTGTTTGATTTTACAGCAGCCTCAATAAAAGAGACACCATCATAGCCGTCTTCGCCTGTTGGAAACAAGATATCCTCAGCACTTGGCTTTTTACCGCTACGATAGATCATCAAGGCATCCGCAATTTCACGATAAAGATTAGCGAAACCTTCAATATATCCCTCCGGATGACCGACAGGAACACGTGATAACGCATTCGCATTTTCGCTTAAACCAGCACTTCCCCTTAGTAGTGTTTGACTGGATTTATTTATAGGTGTGAATATCAGTTCATTGGGCTGCTCTTGACGCCATACCAATCCTCCTTTGTCACCATATATTTGAATTTCTAAATTATTTCCATTTCCAGGTGCTACTTGACTGGACCAAATCATCCCTTTGGTATTTCCTTCATAACGAATCATAATGTGCGCATTATCATCTAATCTTCGCCCATCGACAAAAGAAGATAAATCTGCACATAAAGAAGTTGCTTTTAGCTGTGTAACGAAACAAGACAAATGATAGGCATGCGTTCCAATATCACCTACACAACCTCCAACACCTGATTTTTTTGGATCTACTCGCCAATGAGCTTGCTTATGATTTGTGTTTTCAAGTGGCTCGGTCAGCCAATCTTGGGTGTATTTAGTATGCACTACTCTTAATTCACCCAATTCATCTGATTGAACCATCGCCCTAGCATGACGAATCATCGGGTAAGCGCTGTAATTATAGGTCACGGCCAGCATCAAGTTAGATGTTTTGGCTAAATCAATTAATTCGCGGGCTTCTTGAGCACCGATGGTCATTGGTTTATCACATATCACATGAATACCAGCAAGCATAAATTCTTTAGCGATTGGATAATGAAGGTGATTTGGTGTAACGATTGCAACCACTTCTATCCCATCAATAAGATCAGATTCTGTTGACGCCATTTCTTGGTAAGTCGAGTAGCTGCGCTCTTGAGAGATTCCAATACTTAAGGCTGACCTCGCTGCTTTTTTTGCATCAGAACAAAGAGCTCCAGCGCAAAGGGTATAGCGATCATCAAGGCGCGAAGCCATTCGATGCACTTCACCGATAAAAGCGCCTTCGCCTCCGCCAACCATGCCCAATCTTATTCGTTTCATATAACTATCACCTTTAAAAAAATCAATCGATGCCCAATATCGTTTTATTTATAGTTAAATCAGTCTCGCTGCCAGCAAAATCATCGAACGCATGTTCGGTCACTCGAATTATATGATCATTGATAAAAATTGAGCCTTCTTTTGCGCCATCCTCCGGATGCTTAAGGCAACATTCCCATTCTAAGACTGCCCACCCATTAAAATCATATTGAGCGAATTTAGAGAATATATTTTTAAAATCAACCTGACCGTCCCCTAAAGATCTAAATCTCCCAGCACGATCGATCCACGGCTGATAACCACCATAAACACCTTGCCTACCAGTTGGGTTAAATTCTGCATCTTTAACATGAAACATTTTGATTCGCTCATGATATATATCAATGTGCTCAAGGTAATTTAATCCCTGCAAGACATAATGACTTGGGTCATAAAGCATTTGACAACGAGGATGGTTGTTAACTTGCTCCAAAAACATTTCAAAAGTTATGCCATCATGTAAATCTTCACCAGGATGAATTTCGTAACAAAGGTTAATCCCCGCCTCATCAAAAGCATTCAAAATAGGTAGCCATCGTTTACCTAATTCCTTAAAAGCGGTTTCGATAAGGCCCTCGGTTCGTTGCGGCCAAGGATAAAAATAAGGCCAAGCTAAGGCCCCTGAAAAAGTGACATGTTCAGTCAAACCGAGATTATGCGAAGCCTTGGCAGCCATTAATAATTGATCAACTGCCCATTTCTGTCTTTTTTGTGGATTCTTATGCACTTCTGGAGCAGAAAAAGGATCAAAAAGAAGATCATATGCAGGATGAACTGCTACTAATTGTCCTTGCAAATGTGTCGATAATTCAGTTATTTGTATATTATACTTCAATAACATTCCTAATAAATTATCGCAATAGGTTTTGCTCTCAGAAGCAAGTTTCAAATCAAATAATCTAGCGTCCCATGATGGAATTTGAATGCCTTTAAAACCTAATTCAGACGCCCATTTAGCAATACTCTCAATATCATTAAATGGAGCAGTATCACTAGCAAATTGAGCTAAAAATATAGCTGGACCTTTCATTTTTTTTTACCGTCCTTTTCTAATGTAAAAAGCAACAAATCATGAGTATATTATTTATATAATCAATATCTGCGGTGTGCACGCTCTATATATTCCTCAAAGTTACCTTCGTCATGCAATTGACGATAGAACGAATCTGGATCACATAATAATGGAAAAACTACCGCAGTATCTTTAACTCTTTTCCAAATGGCTGATGATACTGGTGGTTTTTTGTAATTTTTAGGGTCATTCAAGGTCATATGGGCATGTAACATGCCTTCCTCATCTAACTCATATCGCTCTGTAATTCTCGCATCACCAGAAACAGGACTGCCCATAAATCCTCGAACAGATGGCATTAGATTAGATGTTTCAACAATCAAAACGCCATCTTCCCAATGGCCTGAAGAAAATCCCAATGGGTACCAATCGGAAAATTTCGGAGGCACCCTATCATCAAGGTAAATTCTCCGCACCTCAGAACTAAATATCATTGTTATCTTATTTTTATCTTGAAATATCTCTGGCGCACTTCCAAAATTATTCACTAAACCAGACGAAACACATCGTTGTCTTGGTAAATCAAGCTCGACATCAAAATCCTCATTCCATTTTTTTGCAACTTCCGTCATGTCCATCGTCCAGCGCCTCATCCCTCTTCCAACAAGGCCCCATCGTCCCGTCAAATCAATTGCCTTGGATGCATTAGAAAGTGATGTCAGGTTACTATGACGTTCAGCTTTCCAAGTGCCTTCAGGATGAGGGCACCCTAAAGGGATTTTTTTACATAATTCTTTTTGTTTATTGGTGATCGGTATTTCGGGGCCAAACTTACCTTCTAATATCCCATTATTAAAGGTTCCTTTGTAATACCTTTCAAATGGCATACTTGCAGCAGTCCAATCATCAATTGCCATTTCAATATCTTGACCATTAATTATTATCCTTATCGGTCCACCTTGAACATGAGCAATATATTCATTATTTTTATAATCGATCAAGAGCAATCCATTTTGAATGCGCTTCCCGCCAGTAACTTGATTTATCTCTATATTCCACTCACCAATAAAATCATGATTTACCGCGAATGATTGGTTAAGAGCACAAACTAATCCTATCAATAAGAGTGCCCTATTATGAAGTAATGATATGCCTTTCATCAATTAACGCCCCCTACTTTATTTTGCAAGATACTCCCGTCACTTAACGTTATTTTACGAATAAACATTTTTGGTGAGCCATCATAAGTTGGATCTCCACTCATGATAATCTCCTCCCCCACTTTTAAAGTATCCCTTACCCAGCCCGTCCTTCTCAACATAGAGGGGTTATGACCATGGGTATTCCATGTAACTTTTTGACCATTTTTGCTTGTAACTTCAACAAAAAATCTCACGTGCGGATTCTTAAACCACACCTCTGTAACAACACCCTCGATCGTGATTGATCCGTTAATATCGTATTCAGCGAATACCGAATGATGTGCTTTGCTCGAATGGAACCAGAGCATGCCCATTAAAATCATGAAAAATAAATTTTTTCTCTCCATATGTTCCTCATCATCGCCCTTAAGGCTTATTTCTTTGATTCTAAATATATAAACTAAAATTTTTTTAATTAGCTAATAATTAAGATACACCACCTAAAACGATATTAATAATCTGATGACTCTTGAATCAGAAAATTTTTTAACCTAGAGGTCGATCTCTATTAAAAATAAGAAACTAAATTAATGCATAGAAAACTATTGAAATAGCGCCTATTAACAAAGCATATGGAAGTTGTGTTATTACGTGATCAATATGGTCACTGCCCGCACCTACCGAAGAGAGCACCGTTGTATCTGAGACGGGTGAGGCATTATCACCAAAAATACCCCCACCAGCTATCGCTGCAACGGTCTGATATATCAACGGTGTAATTTGACCACCGGTTAATTCATAAGCCAAAGGTAATACTACTGGAATAGTCATTGCATAGGCACCCCAAGAAGTTCCAGTAGAAAAAGAAATAATAGCGGTAACTAGAAACGTCATAATCAATAAAGTTGAGCTAGTTAGGTCTTCTGCGAATAAATCAATAATTAAATCGGCGGCACCTAATTCCGAAGTAACGGTATTCAATGAATAAGCTAAAGCGATAATCAAGAGAGCTCCAGAAACACTCTTCATTCCAGAAACGATCAATTCTCCGATTTCAACAGCATTTTTAAATCGTTTTTTATAAGTAGCAACGATTATTAAATAAGTTACAGCTAATAAAAACGCCTCAACAATTTTGACACTTCCTAAAATCACTATTGAGATCACACCTACACCAATAACTAATATAATTGGCATTAATAATTCAAAAACTAAAGAAGGCTGTCTTCCGATCCTTGCATTTACATCTATATGATCATCCTCAGATACTAAAGGAACAGCTCCCGGACGAATTAAAGCTCCTGTATTTTTAACGCGCTCCTCAGCTGTTTTCATCGGGCCAAAATCTGAAATTAGCCCAGCGCAAATTAATAAAGTAAAAATAATTAATAATATTGGGTAAATATTATAAGGAATAGCCAAAATATAAATTGATAATGCCTGCTCTACAGAGTCTACTGGCCCACCCTGAGCAGCTATCAGGCTAGACACATAAGCACCCCAAGCGGTAAAAGGGAAAAGTATACATACTGAAGCGGTAGTAGCATCGAGTATAAAAGCTAATTTTTCTCTTGGTATCGAGACTCGATCAGAAATTGGCCTGATAATTGCGCCGGTCAATAATGGACTAAAGTAGTCATCAACAATCATAAAACCCATTGCCCAGGCTGATAATTCGACATTGCGTCTTTTTTTCTGCCGATTCATTACGCGCTCAGCAAGCAAATTAAGTGCTCCAGAACTTTTGAATAATTCAAATAAAATTCCTATAAGAATGACAATTTCACAAATCCATATAAAATCATCATTCCCTAAGGATGCTTGGAAAATCTGGTTAAGTCCGACTCCAGGGGTCAATCCGATCAATAAAGTTCCTATAAATGTCCCAATCAGCATTGCGATAAGTGCAGATCGCATTATAAAGGCCAGCAATAATGTAATTACCAGTGGCAACAAAGAAATATATTCCCATTCACCAAGAATCATTGTAAATAGTACTCCAAAGGATTAGATTTAAGCATAGGATATCATTAATGATAGCGTCGATGAAAATAGTCATAAATTTCAATATATTCATTAGATAAACTAAATACTTCTAGACTGCTAAGGAATCTTAAAATGACAACCAAAACTATAACTCAACAGACTTTTACTCTAATGATCTTATTGAGCATCTCATTAAGCTCCTTTGGAGAAATTAATAGATATATTAGGTATATGCAAGATGATCAATCAAGTTATGGTGTTATTATTGACAGTATGGTTCATGAGCTAACAAAGGCTCCTTATCTAGGTGGTAAACAAACAGGAAAAAAAGTTAATCTCGATGAAATTAAATTACTGGCCCCAGCCGAACCAAGCAAAGTTATCGCGGTTGGATATAACTATCATAGTCACAGAGGTGATATGGAGCTGCCTGCTCATCCGCCTATTTTTTTGAAACTCCCAACCTCAATCATTGCCACTAATGATGAGATTATTTACCCAAATGGTGCAACTGACGTTCACTACGAAGCAGAATTAGTCGTAGTAATTGGAAAAACAGCCAGCAAAGTCTCAAAAAAAGATGCAGGAAACTATATTTTCGGTGTCACGGCTGGTAACGATGTGAGTGAGAGGATTTGGCAAGCTAACGACCTACAGTGGTTTAGAGGTAAGGCAGCAGATACTTTTGCCCCACTTGGCCCTGAAATCGTTACAGGTCTTAATTACAAAGATTTATTGGTGCAATCAAGGTTAAATGGAAAAGTAATGCAATCACAAAGAACTCGAGATCATATTCATGATGTTGACGCTATTGTTAGTCATATAAGTCAAACTGTTACCTTATTTCCAGGTGATGTAATCTATACGGGCACGCCAGGTAGCACTACTGCAATGCTCCCAGGTGATACTATCGAGATAGAAGTTGAGGGCGTAGGTGTCCTTATAAATACAATTCGCAAATAAATGATTTTTTGCTGTTGAAGCTTATATACTATCAGCTAAATAATAAACGAAAAAAGCAATAACAAGAAAAATGACAGTCATCCAATCAATTTATCGTTTTAACAAAAGTGTAAGTTTAATTCTGACTTTTCTGCTGTTTTTTTCTATGGGAGCCACCGCTCAAGAAATAAACCTATTTAATCCAATTGCTGCTAATGCTGAATTGGACCTCTTAAAGAAACAAATAAATACTAATAATGTCAAAGCATCATTTCTTAATATCGCAAGAACTCAAGCTCTAGATATTCTTAGTAATGCAAGCATATGCAACGAAAGATCGTCAATTGAACGAAATCGTCTAGAAGTCAGATTCGCACCCTTAAAGGATATTGACGCTGATGTTGCTCCTGCTATTTTTGATCAACGCAATGCAATCCGCGGCCTACTGGATGAGGCGACAGCACGACAAATATCTTGTGCTGGGGCCAGAGATGAAGCTATCTCTATTGTCGAGCTAATATCAAACTTACAAGAAGAACTCTCTGAGCAATATCTTTCTTATCGAAGTAAAAATCTAATTGAAGAAATGATAGGATTCCCAGCTCAAATTAAAGATAGTTTGAGTAAATATAAAAATGCTCAAAACCTCAATCTAATAGCTGATATAAGCACAACCAGTTTATTATTGTTAATCTTTCTGGGTGGATTAATAGCAACTGGCCTTGATGCTTTTATTAGAAAAAAATCCAAAAAACTCCTGCTTAATGATGCTTCACCCTCACTAATGAGTCGCATATTGACGCAACCCTTGGCTAGACATTCATCTTCCCTGTTGATTGGCCTGGTCGTAACATTAATTCTTTATGCAACAATCCTTGATCCATCATTGGATCGAATGATTATTCGTATTGGCTTAAGTATTTTTCTTTTCGGGGTCACCAGCATTGTGATTGATTGGGCCACTGGTGATGACTCTCCTGCAGCAGAGATCAACGGATTAATTCCCGATCATATTAAGCCATTGCGCTTTAGATTGGCTCTCTTGCAAATCTCATTAATTGCAAGCTTTATAGTTTTCGGTACAAACTGGCTAACTATAAGATTAATTGATCCAGACGTTACCGGAAGAGCTGCAATAATCTTTTTAGTATCTACTTCATTACTATATGCTCATCTCTATCTTGGGAAAATTCCAGGGTTAGAAAATAAATTCAGAGTTATAAGATCGGTCATTACAATGGTCTTAATCGTCAGTATTATTGCTGTAATTATCGGCTACCAAAACTTCTCGGGCTACTTAATTCATGGAATAACCCGCTCTTCAATAGCCTTATTTCTAGTTTGGATTATGCTCTGGCTTATCACCATGTCCTTCGAATATCTAACAAAGAATGACACTCCAACCGCTATAACTATCAGACAAAACCTGGGTATTAAAAAAGAAGCTTCTAGAACTGGGTTAGGCTTTGTACAACTCATTACTGACTTAGTTATATGGTTAAGTTTATTTGTATATTTGATTTATGTATGGGATTCCTCGGGAACCACGGTTGATCGTTTATTTGAATTGATTATTCTTGGCGGAAAGGTAGGAAATATTCAACTTGTTCCTGCTCAGCTCATTGGAGGTATGTTAATTTTTACCGCTTTATTGGGCTTAATTGGTTGGCTGAAACGATGGATTGACCGAAGATGGTTACAGCATATAGTGATTGAGCGTGGCGCCAGAGAAGCACTAATTACTCTTTTTGGTTACGTTGGTTTTATCATTGCCCTATTATTTGGCCTTACTCAGGCAGGTGTTGATTTAAGTGGCTTAGCAATTGTTTCTGGTGCACTGGCTCTAGGTATAGGTTTTGGAATGCAAGAAATAGCCGGTAATTTTGTATCAGGACTCATTCTTTTATTCGAAAGACCAATTCGTACTGGAGATTTTGTCTCTGTAGGTGAAATAGAGGGTTTTGTTCGAAAAATTAGTATTAGAGCGACTGAAATTGAAACCCTAGATAACCAAAATGTCTTGGTACCAAATGCTGAATTAGTTTCAGGTCGAGTTACAAACTGGGTTCTCAGGGATACACAAGGAAGATTAAGAATATCAATCGGCGTAGCTTATGGTTCTGATGTAAAGAAAGTTCAAGAAATATTAGAAAAAATTGCCAATGAGCATACGGAAGTGATTACTGATGGCCGTGCTCCTGCACCTCGCGCCTTATTTATGGGTTTTGGTGAGTCATCACTTGATTTCGAACTTCGCTGCAGAATTAACAGAATTGATCGTCGCTTCACCGTTCAAAGTGACATAAATTTTGAGCTTGATGCCGCCTTTAGAGAAGCTGGTATTAGTATTCCATTTCCTCAACGTGAAATTCGTATCATTCCTCAGGACAATGAGTCATCGTCGACTAAACAGGTAAAGAAAAAAACATCAAAACGCCAGGAGAGCTTGGCTTTGCCAATTGATAGTATTACGAGAAGTCACCAAGAAGAGGTGGAAATTAATACAAGTAGTAAAATCCTCTGGCAATCTATAGTAGACATTCAATTGCTTAAAAAATGGCTTATAGAAGATGGGGAGATTACTCCAAGAATAGGTGGAACATATAATCTCAACCTCAAAAATGGAGATACAATCAGAGGAAAAATTGACGTATTGATTATGCGGAGAAAGCTGCGCCTGGTTGAGGCACCTCGTGATGATGAAGAGCCTTTATCTTCAGGGCCAATTACGACTGAATTTATAATCCACGAAGATGGGGATAAGGTTAAATTAACCATCAGTGTAATTGGTATACCAGCAATCGAGGAATGGGAAGAAGATTTCAATCGATCTCAGAATAACTGGCAGCTTGCACTTAAAGAATTAAGGGCAATGTATACTAACAGTTAATTCTTTTTTTCAATAAGAATTTGCCCATTCATATAAGGAACTAGAACTTCAGGAATCTCAATATTTCCATTTGCGTCTTGGTAATTTTCCATGACCGCAACCAAAGTTCTACCAGCGGCTAATCCAGATCCATTAATAGTATGTAAGAATTCGTTCTTTCCTGTTTCTTCATTTTTCCACTTAGCTTGCATACGTCTTGCTTGGAAATCACCAAATAGACTGCATGATGAGATTTCACGAAACGCCTCTTGACCTGGAAGCCATACCTCTAGATCAAAAGTGATATTGGCACCAAAGCCAATATCACCGGCACATAATGAGACCAGTTGATAGGGTAATTTTAATTCCTGTAAGACCTTTTCTGCATGGGACGTTAGAGATAGCAGAGCTTCTTCTGATTCTTTTGGCTTCACAATTTGTACTAACTCAACTTTTTCAAATTGATGCTGACGAATTAATCCCTTAGTGTCCTTACCATAACTGCCAGCTTCTGACCGAAAGCAAGGCGTATGAGCCACATACTTAAGTGGCAACTCCTTCTCTTTGATAATATTACTACCTGCAAGATTGGTCAATGGAACTTCTGCTGTAGGGATGAGATAGAGAGACTTATCGCCCTCCATTTTAAATAAATCACTTTCGAATTTTGGTAATTGAGAGGTTCCTAATAGAGCTTGGGATTGAACCAGATAGGGAACATAAACCTCCTCATAATTATGTTTCTGCGTATGTAAATTCAACATAAATTGAATCAAAGCTCTATGAAGCGAAGCTAAGGGCCCTTTGATTACCGAGAAACGACTGCCAGAGATTCTTCCTGCGCTCTCAAAATCAAATAATCCCAAATTTTCACCAATTGAGACATGATCTTGTACTTTAAATTCGAATTTCCTCGGTACTCCCCAGCTTTTAATGACTACATTATCTTTTTCGTCGAATCCTCTAGGCACTTTATCTGATAGCATATTAGGCAAATCTAGCTCAATCTTTTTAATGTCTAATAAGACTAAATTTAATTTAACTTCATTCTTGCTTAGCAAGTCATTAACTTCCTCACCAAACTGAATTAGATCCGAGGTATCTTCACTCTTTGATTTTTTCACACCAATATTTTTTGAGTTTATATTTCTTTTATTTTTGAGCTCTTCATTTTCCACTTGTAAATTTTTTCTTTGCACTTCGAGCTCTAGATATAAATTTGCGTCAAATTCATAACCACGCCATGCTAGATTCTTAGCAACATCATGCGCAGACTGTCTGAGTATTTTTGGATCAATCATATTACAGCATTTGGCACACTAAAAACCTATTAAGCTTTCTTACGAGCCATCTCCTCAATCTTGTTCAATTTATCTTTAATTTTAATTTCTAAGCCTCGATCTACAGGATGATAATACTTCCTTTTCTCCATGTCGTCAGGAAAATATTTTTCCCCGTACACAATGCCATCTTTTTCATTATGGGCATAACGATAACCATCACCATACTCCATTTCTTTCATTAATTTTGTGGGTGCATTTCGCAATTTTTTAGGGACCTCCATAGAGCCAAATAACCTAACGTCATCCATAGCTAATTTAGACGCTTTATAAACAGCGTTACTTTTGGGTGCACAAGATAAATAAATAATCGCTTGAGAGAGCGCCAATTCTCCCTCAGGACTTCCTAGTCTTTCAAGGCACTCCCAAGCATCTAAAGTGACTCTTAATGCTCTAGGATCGGCATTTCCGATATCTTCTGAGGCAACCCTAATCATTCTTCGGGCTATATATTGAGCATCACAACCGCCATCGAGCATTCTCATCAGCCAGTACAATGAAGCATCTGGATCCGAACCACGAATTGATTTATGCAATGCAGAAATTTGATCGTAAAATTGCTCTCCTTTGTTATCAAACCGTCTAATTTCACTACCTAGAACTTCATTGATATCATTAAGCTTAATGATATTTGATGGATTATCACGCGTCATTAAAAAAGCAAAAGCAAGCTCCAAAATATTTAATCCTTTGCGTGCATCACCATCTGCTGCCGCTGCAATCAAATTAAGAGCCTGATCTTCCAATTGCAGTGGTGTTTTGCTCTGACCTAATTCAGGTAACGCATTACTTAAAACTAACTTCATCGACGATTCTGTCAATTGTTTTAATATATAAACACGTAGTCTTGATAACAATGCATTATTTAACTGAAAAGAAGGATTTTCGGTAGTTGCACCAATTAAAGTCAAGGTGCCATCCTCGAGATATGGTAAAAAAGCATCTTGCTGTGATTTATTAAACCTGTGTATTTCATCTAAGAATAAAACAGTGGCATTACCAGTTTTGGCTCTCAACTCTTTTGCTTCTTTAACTGTTTTGCGAATATCACCAACACCTGCCATGACCGCAGATAAGGATATAAAATTAGCTTTTAATTTTAGTGAGATTAATTTTGCTAAGGTCGTTTTACCTGTTCCAGGCGGTCCCCAGAAAACCATTGAGTGCAGCACCCCTTTCTCTATGATTTCTCTTAATGGTTTTCCTTTGGACGTAAGATGATCTTGACCAAAAAATTTATCCATAGAGCATGGTCGAACTTTTTCAGCAAGCGGCATGTGATCTTGGTTATTGGCGTTTGTCTCAATATGATCCTCAAATAAATCACCCATCTTATTTATTACTAGTTAGTTTGGAAATATATTTTTCAGCGAAAAGGGACCAGCCAGTTAGGTATTTTATGGCGATTATAATCCCAATAATTATCCCTATTTCGTTAGCTAAAATATCAAATAATTCAGCAGAACGATAGGGGGTAAATTGTTGAAGAAATTCAATCAAAACGCCGTATAAACTTATGCAAAATAGAAGCTTTATATTGGATTTGAATTGCCCAGAAAACCAACAAGATAAAAAAATAAATACGCAAATATGGATAATTTTATCCAAGGCAGTATTAGGTAAGTCTAAGCTATCTGCAAAAAACGAATCTATCGGTAAAACGAACAAAGAAGAAAGTATAAAAATGATTACAAGACTCAACAAATTCCAATGTAATTTGTATTTTAAATTATACATACTATCAGTTTGCTAGTTTCAAAGGTTCGCCTAATATATCGACACTTAGAGGCAGGTTTAATTCAAATATTTTTGATTGTATATTTTTATTTAATACTAGATTTTTAATATCGATAATTATATTTTGATCCAAGGAATCAACTAATTTTATCTGGGATAAGATATCCCCACTAAAGCCAAGCATCACCTCATTGTTAGATTCCTTTGAGCGTAATGGTTTCAATTGTATCCGGAGCATTCCCTCCTCATGATTGACTGAGGCAACTTCGAACTTAGTCATTAGCTCATTATTGTCATAAAACAAAATAAATTGAGCTCTTGCTAGAAATTCTTTTTGTGGTTTGACCGTAACTTGCTCTAAATCAACATCGTATGTCCAAAAATTAACGCCATCAGCTAAGAAAATTTGCTCGTATGGCTCTGTGTATTGCCATCGAATTTTTTCAGGTTTTTCGATGAAAAAGCTTCCCTTCATTAATTCTACTTTTCTATCATTATTATCAAGAATGTACTGGGTAAACTCTGCTTTCATAGTACTCACTGAGTCAAAATATTTATCTATTAGAATTTTTGCTTGGTTAAAATCTTCATCAGTAGAAAATGCTATTTGCGGCGCCACGAAAAAGAACAAGCAAAGGAATAATTTTTTCAGCATATTAAAAAAACGAAGCATATTGCTAAATCAATCATCGGTGGATACGGATATCAGAATTTCCCTGCTTCCGTTGGATTCAAGCGGCCCAACTAAACCGGCCGCCTCCATTGCCTCGACCATTCTAGCGGCTCTGTTGTAACCTATCTTTAATCTTCTCTGGACACCCGAAATGGATGCTTTTTTTGTTTCAATAACAATCTGAACAGCTTGATCATACAACACATCTTTTTCAGCATCTGCATCTTCAACCAGCCCTGATCCGGGTAATTCATTCGCTTCTAATATTTCTTCAATATACTGAGGTTTTCCTGCTGTTTTGAGACTCTCGACCACGGCATGCACTTCATTATCCGCCACAAATGCACCATGGACACGAGTTGGTAATGATGTACCAGGAGGGAGATAGAGCATATCGCCATGGCCGAGTAAAGTTTCTGCACCCATTTGATCTAAAATTGTTCTTGAATCTACTTTTGCGGATACTTGAAAAGCAATTCGGCTGGGTACATTTGCTTTTATAAGTCCAGTAATCACATCCACCGATGGTCTTTGTGTAGCCAAGAGCATATGTATACCAGATGCTCTTGCTTTTTGAGCTAAGCGTGCAATAAGTTCTTCGGTTTTTTTACCAACAATCATCATCATATCGGCAAGCTCATCAATAACAATTACTATAAAAGGTAATGTACCTAGTGTCGGATGATGAGGTGTGGCATCGTCATCAATTAAATCAGGTGGCTTATAGAGTGGATCTGGTATAGGTTTTCCTTCAGCAATTGCATCTTTTACTTTTTTATTGTATCCGCCAATATTTCTCACGCCCAGTGCTGCCATTAATCGATATCTTCTATCCATCTCTGTAACAGACCACCGTAAAGCATTTGCTGCATCCTTCATATCAGTCACAACCGGAGTCAAAAGATGTGGAATCCCCTCGTAAACTGATAACTCGAGCATTTTTGGATCTACCATTATTAATCTAACATGCTCCGCAGTTGCCTTGTAGAGTAGACTAAGGATCATGGCGTTAATTGCGACCGATTTACCCGAACCTGTTGTTCCAGCAATTAACAAATGAGGCATTTTTGCTAAATCGGCAACAACAGAATTTCCTCCAATATCCTTTCCCAGAGCTAGTGTTAAAGGTGAGGCCATATCATCATAAACTTTTGACTTTAAAATCTCACCTAGAGTAACTAGTTCACGATTTTCATTTGGAATCTCTAAACCAATAAATGATTTACCAGGAATTACCTCGACAATTCTGACACTTACTACTGATAATGATCTTGCTAGATCTTTAGCTAAAATAGAAATTTTATTAACTTTTATTCCAGGCGCCGGATCTAATTCAAATCTTGTGATTATAGGTCCTGGCGAGACCGAAACTACCTCAACTTCTATACCAAAATCTTTTAATTTCAGCTCCACTAACCTTGACATTGCTTCTAGCGCTTCGCCTGAGAAACCTTTCTTTTGTGGCGGCGGATCATCGAGTAAAGATAACGAAGGTAGTTCCCCTTCATTAGAAGGCTCAAATAAGGCAACTTGGCGTTCTTTTTCAGCGCGTCCACTGGTCTCTAATGGGGAGATAACCGGTTCAATTTTTGGGGGTGCGCGTTTGGCAATCCGTTTTTTTTCAGCTTTTATTATTGATTGGCGCTCAGCCTGAATTCGCTTTCCTTCTATTTGGTCTTTCAGAGCGTCAATTTTTATTACAATTTTATTCCAAAAAAATACCGTAACCCTGCCTATCTCATCCATAATTTTAAACCATGAAATGCTCAAAAATAATGAAATTGAAGTCAGCCAGATAAAAAATAATAAAGTACTTGCCCCAAGAAGCTTCATTGTTGACTCAAGGTATCCTCCAACAGCTTGGCCTAAGATCCCCCCAGCTGTTTGATTAAAGCCCTCAGCCGAAAAGTGAAGGGTTGTTAATGCAGAGCTTGAAACTAAAAGTAAAAGGAAACCACAAACACGGAGAAATAGATCGGCACGTGCCGTACTATCTGTATTTTTTAAATCAACATACAATAACCATCCATAATAAAAAATCATTCCAACAAAAAGATAAGCAGAGATACCAAATAGATTAAATAGTAAGTCCGAAATAAAAGCACCTACTTGGCCTATTGCATTATTAATTTCATTTGAATTATTGATTTGAGCAATACCAGGATCATCTAAGTGGTATGTTACTAAGGCCAACCAGAGTATAAAAGCCAATGCACCGAGCATCCATAGAGCCGACTCTCTTATGCTACGCTTCACTTTTTCTGAAAAACTTATATTGTTAGATTTTGACATCTTTTGTATTAATTTATTTAAAAAGAAAGATAATTTATCTAACTATCAGCTTATCATTATTAGACTATTTATAACTATAATTTATAATTCTTAAATACAATTATTTATTCATAGGTAATATCTTTAAACTATGTTTATAATTCGAATTACCGCTTCAAAAAAACAATATCACTAGATAGTAGTTCCAAAGGTACGTTTAAATATGAATGGAAAAGAACATTTTAAGCTCCTCATTTTAGGGTCTGGCCCAGCTGGATACTCAGCTGCTGTATATGCGGCTCGTGCCAACCTAAGTCCAGCAATAATAACTGGAATAGAGCAAGGTGGACAACTTATGACTACCACTGATGTTGATAATTGGCCTGGTGATATTGAGGGATTACAAGGTCCTGCATTGATGGATAGAATGCTGAAACACGCACAAAGATTTAATACAAAAATCATTAATGACCACATCAATAATGCCGATCTTTCATCTCGACCATTCAAACTTCAAGGAGATAACGCTCTTTATACCTGCGATGCTTTAATTATAGCAACTGGTGCAACTGCAATGTATTTGGGACTGCCCTCAGAAGAAGCCTTCAAGGGTAAGGGCGTATCGGCTTGTGCGACTTGTGATGGTTTCTTTTATAGGGAAAAAATTGTTGCAGTTATTGGAGGTGGAAATACTGCAGCTGAAGAAGCATTGTATCTTAGCAATATTGCTAGTGAAGTTCATCTAATACATCGCAGAGATAAACTAAAGGCTGAAAAAATCCTCCAAGACCAACTCTTTAAAAAAGAAAAAGAAGGTAAAATAAAAATTCATTGGAATCATGTCGTGGACGAAGTTCTTGGTGATGAGACCGGTGTAAATGCTTTATCTATAAAAGGTTCACTTAATGAGAAAAAGCAAACAATTGATCTCTCTGGCATATTCATTGCGATTGGACATAGTCCCAATACAAATCTTTTTAATAATCAACTTATAATGAATAATGGCTACATCAAAATCAAGGCAGGACTAGAAGGTGATGCTACCTCAACAAATATTCCTGGTGTATTCGCAGTGGGTGACGTATCCGATCAAATTTATCGGCAAGCCATTACCTCAGCCGGAGCTGGCTGTATGGGTGCGCTTGATGCTGAAAAATATCTAGATGCACTTATCAACTAAATCGCATACTTGTGCATATTGAAATATTCGAAAAGTTTTCAGATTTTATTAAAACAGATTGGGAAAAACTTTCAACTAACCGAAATCCATGTCTTTCCTATGATTTTATTGAAAGCGCAGAAATTACTGGGTGCGTATCAAACGAAACTGGATGGAAACCACGTCATATTGCTCTTTTTGATAACAAGGGAGCAATAAAAGCAGCCCTTCTTCTTTACGAAAAAACTCATTCATGGGGTGAGTTTGTATTTGATTTTACCTGGGCACAAGCTTACAGAGATAATCAACTACCTTACTATCCAAAGCTAGTATCTTGTATACCCTATACACCAATTAGTAGTAATAAAATTCTACTTACAAATCCAACTGACAATGAATCAGCTGAAGAAATTATAAATCAAGCAATTAATCTTACTGATAATCATGGGTTTTCTTCTTTACATTTCCATTTTGTAAAGTCGGCAGATTTGACGTTACTCGAATCTTGCGGACTTCTCAAAAGAGTGGATTGTCAGTTCCATTGGTTTAACAATAATTATCGCTCCTTCGATCATTTTTTAGACGAGCTAATCTCAAAAAAAAGAAAAAAAATCAAACGAGAAAGACGAAAAGTTGAGGAACAAAATATAATATTCAAGTGGCATTATGGCTCAGAAATTAGTAATAAAAAGTGGAAGACGATATACAAACTCATATCGATGACGTTTTACAAAAAAGGCTCATCACCCTATTTTAGTTATGATTTTTTTACAGAAATAAGTAAAAAATTACCCCATAAGATAATGGTGATAACAGCTAACATTAGAACAAATATTATTGGTGCAGCCATATTTTTTGTTGATAAAAACGGTTTATATGGGAGGTATTGGGGGACAGATGATGGTTATGATTCGTTGCACTTCGAAACATGTTATTACCAAGGAATCGATTATTGCATTAAAAATAACCTTAAATATTTCGAGCCTGGAACTGGCGGTGAGCATAAAATCAGCAGGGGCTTTATACCAAGAAAAACTTGGTCTGCACATCATTTGAGTAATATAAATTTTTCTAACGCGATTAAAAACTATCTAGCCAAAGAAAGTCAATATATAGATAAATACATAAAAAATGTCGAAGATCACAGCCCTTATAAACTAGAATATAAATAAATTATGATACTCTCATGGAAAATGACTACAAAAAAAAATACTCTGAAATAAGCGATTTTCAGTATGATTATGATGTACCAAAGAATGAAGATGGGGTTGTAGCTATAGGCGGTGACCTGAGTAATAAAAACTTAATCGCAGCATACTCTATTGGAATTTTTCCTTGGTATAATGATCATGAAGATATTCTTTGGTGGTCTCCAGATCCACGCTGCATCTTAATTCCCTCAGATTTTCATATACCCAAAAGATTATCACGTGATATAAGAAAAACAGTTATTCACATATCTTTTAATACTTCCTTCAAGCAAATTATTGCCAATTGTGCGGCACCCAGGATGCACCAAGAAGGAACTTGGTTAAATGAGGATATGATTAACGCTTATAATGACCTGCATACCATGGGATGGTCTCATTCAGTTGAAGTATGGGCTGAGAACAAAATTATTGGCGGTCTTTACGGCGTCGCTATTGATAGAGTATTTTTTGCAGAATCAATGTACAGCCAGACAACTAATGCTTCAAAATTTGCATTATTAGCTTTATGTCATATCTTAAAAAAACATCACTTTGCCTTAATTGACTGCCAAGTGCCCTCTGCACACCTCTTCACTCTTGGTGCAAAGACGATAAATAAAATAAATTTTTTAGAAGTATTGAAGAATAACTGCTCCATAAAAAATAAATTTATTCACTGGCCTACCGGAAAAATCAGTCTAAATGATTTTATTTAAAACCAAAATACCAAAACTTAATTGCAATAAATTAACTAATTCTGCACAATCCGATACTAATTTAATAAACTAAAGTAGAAGAAATTGGCAAAAGAAGAACCCATAGAAATGGAAGGTGTGGTTACTGAGACCCTCCCTAATACAACATTTAGAGTCGAACTCGAAAATGGTCATACAGTTACCGCTCATATTTCGGGTAAGATGCGAAAGCACTATATTCGTATCCTCACCGGAGATACCGTTACTGTTGAATTGACACCTTATGATCTAAGCAAGGGAAGGATCACATATAGAGGCAAGTAAAAAACTATACTTGCTCTGTTTTTGTATTTTTCTTTTTGCTTTTACGTCTTACCTTAAAGCTCAGTTTTAAACCTGATTTATCACCAGCTAGTTCAACATGAACGCTTCCACCATTCATCAGTTTACCAAAAAGTAATTCGTCAGCGAGCGGCTTATTAATGTACTCTTGAATTAATCTTGCCAGTGGACGAGCTCCCATTTTAGCGTCATAGCCATTTGCAGCAATCCAAGATCTCGCTTTAGTGCTTATATCTATATTTACATGACGCTTTTCTAGTTTTAATTCTAGCTCAATAATTAATTTATCAATTACGCGACTTATAGAATATTCATCTAAAGAAGAGAACTGGATGATAGAGTCAAGTCTATTTCGAAATTCAGGAGAAAAAACTTTATTAATAGCAATGACCCCATCTGAGGCATGATCTTGATTGGTAAAACCAATGGATGATCGTGACATTTCATGCGCACCTGCATTTGTTGTCATTACAATTAAAATATTTCTAAAATCAGCCTTTCGGCCATTACTGTCTGTAAGTGAGCCATGGTCCATTATTTGTAATAATAAATTATATACATCCGGATGTGCTTTTTCTATTTCATCCAGCAGTAAAACTGCATAAGGGTTTTTAACTACGGCGTCAGTTAACAGCCCACCCTGCTCATATCCCACGTACCCTGGAGGGGCTCCCAATAGGCGTGAAACTGTGTGTCTCTCCATATATTCGGACATATCAAATCGAATTAATTCAAGTCCCATTATTTCAGCGAGCTGTCGCGTAACTTCCGTTTTTCCCACGCCAGTAGGTCCAGAGAATAAAAAAGAACCAATTGGTTTACTGTCATCTGATAGTCCAGATCTAGATAATTTAATTGCACTACAAAGCATACCAATAGCCGGATCTTGGCCAAAAATTACAAGCTTAAGATTTCGATCAAGCGTGCGCATAACATCTTTATCAGAAATCGATACATTTTTTGGCGGTATTTGGGCCATTTTTGCAATGATATTCTCAATATGAATCTCAGTAATTTTTGAGTTCTTTTTGCCATTAGTTATGAGTCTCATATTGGCACCAGCTTCGTCAATAACATCTATTGCTTTATCGGGTAAATTGCGGTCGTTAATGTATTTATTAGACAAAATAACTGCCGCCTCGATAGAGGCATGCTCATAGGTGACATTATGATAACCTTCAAATTGCGGCAATAATCCCTTGAGAATTTCTATCGCCTCCAAGTTTGAAGGCTCCTTTATATCTATCTTCTGGAATCGCCTTGAAAGCGCCCTATCTTTTTCAAAAATACCTCTATATTCTGAAAAAGTGGTTGATCCGATACAGCAAATATCACCATTTGCTAATGCTGGTTTAAGTATATTAGATGCATCCATGACACTACCAGAGACAGCTCCAGCTCCAATAATAGTATGAATTTCATCAATAAATAAAATCGCACTAGCATCTTCTTTTACTTCTTTCATTACTAACTTAAGACGCTTTTCAAAATCACCTCGATACTTTGAGCCAGCAATCAAGGAGCTCATATCGAGTGAATATATAACCGCATCGTGCATAATTACGGGCGTACTTTTTTCAACAATTAATTTAGCAAGTCCCTCAGCAATTGCTGTTTTTCCAACACCAGCCTCACCAACAAATAGCGGATTGTTTTTTCTACGTCGGCATAATATTTGAATTGTTCGCTCTATTTCTTTTTCGCGACCTATTAATGGATCAATTTTACCTTGTTTAGCCAGATCATTAAGATTTGTTGCATATTTATCTAGTGCTGTTGAGCCACTAACTTCATTAATTTCATCGACTGTTTGCTCGGATTCGCTATGTTGGTCAGAGCGATCCATTCCATGAGATATATAATTAACAACATCCAGTCTGGTTATATTTTGCTTTGTTAAGAAATAAATCGCTTGTGACTTCTTTTCACTAAAGATAGCAACCAATACATTGATACCTGCTACTTCTTTTTTCCCTGATGATTGAACGTGAAAGACTGCTCGTTGCAAAACCCTCTGAAAACCAAGTGTTGGCTGAACTTCTGTATTATTATCATTATTAACAACTGGAGTAGAAGTGTCAATATACTCAATTAGTTGCTGTTTTAATAACTCAATCTCACCATCACAAGAATTAAAAATATCAATTACGTCGTCCATATCAAGCAAAGAAAGCAAAAGATGTTCAACCGTTATGAACTCATGTTGCTTATCTCGAGCCATCTGAAAAGCTTCATTTAAACAAAACTCTAATTCATTATTTAACAATTCAGTTCTTCCTTTGTTATTTTAAATTTAATCTTTTTCAATTGAGCATAATAGCGGATGTTGATTTTCTGAGGCCATTTTCATCACTTGTGCTGCTTTGGTTTCAGCAATTTCATAAGGATAAATACCACAAACACCCTGACCCTTGGTATGAACATCCAGCATTACCCTTGTAGAGGTATTTTTATTCAATGAAAAAATACTCATTAAGACTTCTACTACAAACTCCATTGGTGTGTAATCATCATTAATTAGAATGACTTTATATAGCGATGGAAGAGAAAGCTCAGTTTTTGAGTCTTCGAGCGCTATATCACTGTATTCATTTTGATTTTCTGGGATTTTCTCAGTCATTCTTGGATTATATTATTGGAATACTATTTATGATTATCCTAAAAGGGTCGATGCCACATTGCAATA
>JAOIZZ010000040.1 GCA_028227395.1 Woeseiaceae bacterium
ATGTATTATCATTGGAAAAAATAATTGGTCGTAAGTTAGATCATGGCTACCTTTCAGAGGTATCATTTGAAGCTCAAGACTGGGTTAGAGAGATTGCATGTAAAATAAAATCGGGGGTATTTTTTATATTAGATTACGGTGTCTCTAGAAATGAATACTATGCTCCCAATAGAAACCAAGGCTGGACGAGGTGTCATTTTATGCATCATGCTCATAACGAGCCTTTAATTTATCCAGGTATTCAAGATATTACAACTTGGGTCGATTTTTCAATTTTATCAGAAATTGCTACTGATAATGGTATGAAAATAAATGGCTTTTTGAATCAGTCACAATTCATAATCAATAGTGGTATTGAAGAGAGCTTTCATAACTTCGATCAATTAGAATTAAAAGCTCAAATAGAGTTGTCACGGCAAATTAAATTATTAACTTTGCCGGATCAGATGGGTGAAAATTTTAAATGTCTAGGTTTGTCAAAAAATTTCATTTTAAATAATAATTTATTTAAATCTAGAGATCGTGCATATGTGTTGTAATTATTATTTGATGGGAAATTAGATCAATGACCTCTATACAGATAATTGTACTTGCTGTGGTCCAAGGATTGACTGAATTTCTGCCTGTCTCAAGTTCAGGGCACCTTGTTTTGGTACCAAGATTTCTTGGTTGGCAAGACCAGGGGATTATATTTGATATATCTGTTCACTTGGGCTCATTAATAGCCGTATGTATATATTTTAGGCAAGATTTAATTAAATTATTGTGGGGTGCCAGAGATTTAATTTTATTTAAATCATCAAATAAAAGCTCAAATTTATTTTCACTTATAATACTGAGTACTATCCCAGCAGCATTAATTGGTTTCATTAGCTCTGATTGGATTGAGGTATATCTTAGGAATCCGATGATTATAGCTGCTACGTTACCTTTTTACGGTGTATTGATGTGGGTTGCCGATAAAAAAGGCGACAAGAAGATAGCCATAGAAGATATTGGCTATCTACAAGCAATTATTATTGGTTTTGCTCAAGTATTAGCGTTAATCCCTGGCACTTCAAGATCTGGGGTAACGATGACAGCAGCTTTATTTCTGGGGATGAAGCGAATAGATGCTGCAAAGTTTTCTTTTTTATTGTCTATTCCAGTCATTATGCTTGCAGCTGGTTATAAGCTATTGATTATATTTTTGAATAACATGACTGTGGCATGGAATGAATTATTTTTTGGAATGACTATTTCATTGATTATTGCTTATTTGAGCATTGGTTTTTTCATGAAGGTTATTCAGAAAATTGGTTTAATGCCTTTTGCAATATATAGAATTCTACTTTCTATTTTAATTATCTGGGTATTTTTTTAGCGATCTGAGAGTTTATAATATCGATCTTTTTCTGATGTATTATTTGCTTTATTTTCTCCCCGTCTGTCTCCTCACCAACGACTTTTCTTATGGGAATTGCGTCACATGATTCAATTATTTGTTTTATAAGTAGAGATTTTTCCCCTTGCTCTTTTTTAGATCGTGAATTATTTTTTTCGATAATTTCAAATATTTTTAGGAGTTTTCTGAAGCGTTCATTGCGTCGAAATGCGTCTGTTTTATTAAGAAATATGAGAATATTTTCTGCACTCATATGAAGAAGGTCTTTGTAATATTTGTAGTGAATTATTAGGTCAGCTAGTTCTGAGAAGGCATTCGGTAGAGGTAACCTCTCAACTAGATTCCGGATAATATTTTGATGATCTTTCTGAATATAATTTGGGTCGCATAAATCATGATCCGCGAATAACATGACAGCAAAATGCACTTCAGCTTGATTTGTGGATTGAGTGGAAAGTATTAAGGCATCATAATTAATGGCTATTTTCGGATAGATTTTAGAAAATGCATTGCATTTTTCTAGAACTTGAAAATAGATATATGCGTTTGGACTGTTTAGTACTTCCTCTGTCTCTTTCCAGATACGATCTGGTGCAAGTTCGTCAATTTCCTTGTTATCTACCATAGATTCCATAAAGCGCATGGTGCTTTTAGCTACTTTAAAACCAAGTTGATGATATCTTGCGGCAAATTTTGCTGTTCTTAAAACCCTCACTGGATCCTCTTTAAAAGCATTGGATACGTGCCGAAGAACTTTATTTTTAATATCTGACAACCCATCATATGGATCTATTAAGGATCCATGCTCATCTTTTGCCATGGCATTAATTGTCAAATCTCTACGCTGTAGATCTTCTTCAAGAGAAATATCTTTTGATGTATTGAATTTAAAACCGTGATACCCAGGTTGAGTTTTTTGCTCTATTCTTGCAAGAGCATATTCTTCTTTAGTTTTCGGGTGTAAGAAAACCGGAAAACTCTTGCCAACTGACTTAAAACCCATCGAGATTAGTTCAGAAGCACATGAACCCACAACGCACCAATCTCTTTCCTTTATTGGCAATCTTAATTCTTCGTCTCTTACAGCCCCACCGACGAGATATATTTTCATTATTGAATTCTAAGAATTAATGTTCGATTGTCTCTTTCGAACATTAGATAAAGAATGCTATTTTGTTCTGCAATTTTTTTAAGTTGCTGGATGTTCTCTACTTTCAGTCTATTGACCGCAATGATTAAATCTCCTTTTTGAAGACCTCTTTGTGCCGCTGCTGAATCAGCTTCGATTTCTGTTATTTCGATACCTGATTTATTTAACGATGATGAGAATTGTGCTCCTTTTAAACCAGGATGGATGTCCGAGCCCAGCTGATTGTTTATTATTTGTTGACCAAGAATTGCTTCTGTTTGCAGTATATCCGAACCCCTTATGAATTCGATAATCACACTTTCACCAGACCCCTTTAGGCCAATCGCATTAGCTAGTTCCCGACTGCTTGTTATCTTCTCGTTATCTACTTTAATAATAATATCTTCTACTTTCAATTCTGCTTTTTCTGCAGCTGAACCAGCCTCAATAGCTGAAATTAACGCACCACTCTCAGTATTTACTCCAAGTATTTCAGCGCTTTCTTTATCGATTGTTTGGATAGATACACCAAGTAAACCCCTTCTAACTTCTCCAAAATCTAATATTTGACTCATTATTGATTGTGCAATTTCAGAGGGTACGGCAAAACCTATTCCAACATTTCCTCCAGATCGACTAATAATGGCTGAGTTGATACCTACTAGCTCTCCTTTCATATTAACGAGTGCGCCTCCCGAATTACCTGGATTAATAGAAGCATCTGTTTGTATAAAATCCTCATAACCACTCCTACTTATACCTGTTCTGCCAAGCGCACTTACAATTCCTGATGTAACTGTGTTACCTAAACCAAAGGGATTTCCGATCGCAATGACAAAATCACCTACTTCAACGTTATCTGAATTACCAATAACGATATCCGTAAGTTCATCTGCCTCTACTTTGAGAAGAGCTATGTCTGTTGCTGGGTCAGATCCGATAATTTCAGCATCCAATGTATCCCCATTGATTAGGGATATTTGTATTTTGTCAGCTCCTGAAACTACATGGTGATTAGTTAGTATATAACCGTTCTTTGCATCTACAATTACACCTGAGCCTGCGCTTTGGACTTCTCTTTGGTTGTTTGGTGTATTTGGAGTACCGAAAAAACGTCGAAACATTTCATCGTCATAAGGCGAGCGAGTCTGAACGGTTTGACTTACTCTAATATTTACAACGGCAGGTGCCACTTCTTTAACCAATGGCGCAAGACTAGTAATAATTTGTCCTGCATCATTTTTTGGCAGAGCAGCAAAATT
>JAOIZZ010000041.1 GCA_028227395.1 Woeseiaceae bacterium
GATTGTCGCAAAAGCAAGTCCAACAGCAACAGCGGAAGAAAGTTGAGTCCACCATTGTGTGCTTGGAGCGCCAAATGAAACGTCCCGAGAAAGAAAATTAATATTCATACTTAATGCCATCGGCATTAAACCCATTATTGTTGTTACCGTAGTTAAAATTACTGGCCTTAAACGAACTGCGCAGGTTCTAATGATTGCCTCTAAAGGTTTTTCACCTCGGGTTCTAAGAACATTGTAAGTATCAATAAGCACGATATTATTATTAACCACAATACCAGCTAAAATAATAACACCTACACCACTCATTATAATACTGAAGGGTTCTCCAATAATTAAATTACTTATTAATACACCTCCAGTGGAAAAGACAACTGCAGTCAAAATTAAAAAAGCTTGGAAGAGGCTATTGAATTGTGTAACCAAGATAATGAACATAATTGCTAGTGAAATTACTAAGGCTTTTGTAAGGAAATTTAATGCTTCTTCTTGATCTTCACTACCACCCCTGAATTTAACATTCACTTGAGGATGAATATCTAGAGATGGCAATATGCCCATCATATCTTTAACAATTTCTGAATCTAAATAGCCTGATGCAACATCAGCCTCAACTTTCATTGTTCTTCTAAGATCCGTTCTATGAATAGTGCTAACTTTTTGTTTTGGCACTCGAGTTATAAAATTAGAAATTGGTATTAAACCCTCATTTGAAGAGATTCTTAATTTGTCAATTTCATCTAAATTTCTTTTATTTGGTGGAAAACGAACACGAATATCCAGTTCATCATCAGCATCATCAGGACGATATTCACCTAGTTTAATACCATTTGTAACCAGTTGAATCATTGTTCCAATTACTGTTATATCGGCACCAAAACGAGCTGCTTCAGCACGATCTACTTTGATTTGCCACTCTATCCCAGGTAACGGTCGGTCATCTTGTAAATTAATAATTCCATCAAGAGACCTAAGCGCATTACTGATTTTTTCTACAGATTCATTGAGTAGTTGCGGGTTTCTTGAAGAGATTTCTATAGAAATTGGTTTTCCTGAAGGCGGCCCCGATTCTGGTTTTTCTGTTGCTAGCTTTATACCTACTATTCCCGTTAAAGATTCACGTATCTCAGTAATGATTTCGTCAACTGGACGTCTTTGGTCCCATTCTTTTAAGTTTAATGAAACAGTACCAATTAAATCTTGTGACGCACCATTTTCTCCTGGTCGTCCTGCACCAGAACCAGACGAACCAACTTTTACATAAATGCTTTCTGTTTCTGAAGAATTAATTACAAAACTTTCTATTTGTTTAACCAAAGTATCTTTTTCAGTGATTGATAAGTCACCTCTTGCATAGATTTCAATATTTGCAAATTCAGGCTCTGTTTCTGGAAATAATTCTACTCCCCGTCCAAAAAAGAAAAAAGCAACATAAATTATAACCAATAAAATAGAGACCATTAATATATTGATTGTTGGATGTTGGAGTACTTTTCTTAGGAATTTAATATATTTACCTGTAAATCCAGTTACTGAATTAATATCGCCTTTTTCTGCTGCTGAGAGATTATGGAGCATTTGTTGGTCTACTGAACCAGCTTTACCAATTAAAGAGCCCAGAGTGGGAATAAAAATTAATGCCATTACTAGTGACGAAGAGAGAACTGCGATTAGTGTGATGGGGAGAAACTTCATGAACTCACCAATCATATCTGGCCAAAATGCAAGAGGGATGAATGCAGTTAATGTAGTGCAGGTTGATGCAATAATTGGCCATGACATTCTTCTTGCGGCAGCAGAGTATGCTTCTTTTTTGCTATCGCCCTCACTCATTCTTCTGTCCGCTAACTCTGTGACTACGATTGCTCCATCAACGAGCATACCAACCGCCATAATTAGGGCGAAAAGAACCATCATATTGATTGTTATACCCGCCATTGAAATTATTAAAATACCTAAAAGAAAACTACCTGGAACGGCTATCCCAACTAAAATTGCTGAACGTAAACCAAGAATTCCAATGATGATGATAAATACGAGTACAACTGCTGAAATAACGCTATTCTGAAGGTCACTTAGCATCGTCTTCACTTCTTTTGATTTATCTCTAGATACCACGATATTTATATTTTCAGGCCAATACTGCTGTTCGGTTTTTATAAGTTCTTTAATTTCATCAACGGTAGAAATAATATTAGCTCCAGAGCGCTGAATAACTTCTATCGCAAGAGCAGGCTCACCATTGAGACGAGCGACTGTTTGAGCATCTTTATAAGTTCTCTGGACCGAGGCAACATCTCCAAAATAAACTATACGATTGCCGTCTACCTTTATGGGCATCTCAAGAACATCTCTAGCGGATTCGAATACTCCTGATATCTTAACTGGAGATCTTCCTTTGGTATTTTGCATTGCTCCAGCTGAAACAAGTCGATTATTTGCATTGACTAAATTTAAAATATCAAATGGATTTAATCCATAACTCTCCATGGCCAGAGGATCAATAATTATTTCCATTACCTCCTCGCGATCACCAACTAAAACGGCTTCTAAGACCCCTTTATTTGCTTCTATTTTGTCTTTTAGGTCTTTTGCCAGATATGAGAGTGTTCTTTCAGGTACTTCACCAGCAATATTAATTACCATCATAGGATCAAAGCGAGAAAATTTTACTTCATTTACTGAAGGTTCCTCTGTTTCTTTTGGAAGTTTTGCTCTTGCAAGATCAACTTTTGCTCTTGTTTCTTGAAGTGCGGCATTGGTATTAGTGCCAGCATAAAATTCTAATTGTATATTTGCGCCACCTTCATATGCGTCAGCATCTATTTGCTTGATTCCGGCAATGGAACGCACTTCTTGTTCTATAGGTCTTATTAATAGTCGCTCTGAATCTTCTGGAGAGATTCCTTCATGAGTGATACTTATATATATATTTGGTATTTCAATATCAGGTTCAGCTTCTTTCGGCGTATTTATATAAGTTGTCATTCCAGCAACGAGAATAACAATCAAGAAAAGAATGGTGGTCCTAGAACGTGACAAGGCAGCATTAATAATCTGCATTTATTGACCTTGTTTTTTTGTCTGAGCAGCTACTGTTGCTTTGGTATCAATCTCAGTTATAAGATGCACCCGCATACCTGATTTAACATACCCTTGGCCAACAGTAATAATGGTTGAGGTAAAGGGTAATCCTGCAATATAAATACCTTCATCAGATGATGACACAATATCCGCAGGGAAAAATTTTACTTTATTTTCATTCTCAATGATTTTAATTCCAACGAGTCCCTCATCGTTAAGGCTAAGTAATGCAGGGGACACGAGGTGTGCAGTTACTTCTTCTGCTGAAATAATTAATTGAGTCGAAACCCCAGCCCTGAGTGCTCCCTTATCATTATTTAATTTTAATTCTATATCGAATGTTCTTGTTGATTCTTGAGCGGCTGGTGCAACATATCTTATGATTCCTTGAACTTCTTGTCCTGTCGATAATTTGGCTAGCCCAAGATCACCTACTTTTAGAAATTTGACATCATTTTCTGAAATTTCAGCTTTTACTATTAACGTTTTATCATCAATT
>JAOIZZ010000042.1 GCA_028227395.1 Woeseiaceae bacterium
TGATCCAAATTGACCAACTACCATCTTACCTTCTCTGTTTGCGACCATTGGAAAACAGTCACCTTGTTCTCGAATACCCGGACTCATCGCGGTTCTAAACAAAACCGCATCCATCTCTTCGCGAACGTTTCTAAGTGCATTTTCAATAATATCTACCGTTACTGTGTCAACTTCCACTCTCTCAAAGGGTGTATTGTTGGTTTCTATAATTCTTGCTGTCATCACTTACCCCTTTTTTATTTATTTGGATTAATTAATAAATTACCGACACTATCTACCGTCGCTGTATGCCCAGGCAATATAACTGTCGTTGAGTCCATCTCTTGAACGATTGAAGGTCCCGGAACTTTTGTATCAATACTTATTTTACTCCGATCAAAAATTGTCACGTCATACCATTTATTTTCAAAATAAAATTTACTATCATGAATTTTTGCCTCATCAAGACTCTGTTCTTTCCCCGTTATTTTGATATCAACCATGCCTTCATTCTGTGCTTTTACAACCGCGCGTAGCATAACTATCTCATGATCTTTACCGTGTGCAAAAGTAAATAACTGCTCATGCTGACGATCAAATTCTTCGGTAAGTATTTCAAGACCTTTTTCTTTCATCTCTTCTGCAGAAACACCTAGTGAAATCTGAAAAGCTTGACCAGCATAACGAATATCTGCTTGATATGTTACTTCCTGCTTGTCAGCTGCAATACCATCTTTTTCAAACGAAATACTTGCTCTTATTTTCAGTGCTTCTAGTTCGCTTAAAAATTGCTCCAAATTAATATCATCAACTTTTTTAACATAGGTTTGAGAAGCTTCATCCCTTACTTGGGTTGTTGCATCACCATACGCGCAAAGAACTCCTGGACCAGGAGGAATAATGACCGGCCAAGCTCCTGTGAGGATCCCTAATGAATTGGCATGCAATGGACCTGCACCGCCAAAACCAACCAAGGAGAAATCACGAGGATCATAACCTTGTTCTACTGATACCAATCTTAATGCTCCCAACATAGATTCATTAACAATTTTAATAATACCCTCGGCCGCTGCCATAAGGTCGATACCCATTGAATCTGCTATATTTTGAACTGCTTGCACGGAACTATCTCGATCAATCACCATGGCACCACCCAATTTTACATCAGAAGGCAGATAACCAAGGACCACATTTGCATCGCATACAGTAGCCTTATCCCCTCCTTTTTTGTATGCAGCGGGCCCAGGCTCCGCACCGGCAGATTCTGGTCCAACTCTTAATGCTTTCGTAAGCTCGGGCACAAATGCTATAGAACCGCCACCAGCCCCAACGGTTCGAACATCCACTGAAGGAGCACGAACAGTCACATCACCCACTCGAGTTTCTCTTCTTATTCTGGCTTCCCCATTTTGGATTAGAGCCACATCTGTGGATGTGCCGCCCATATCAAATGTCAAAATATTTTCAAAACCACCTCGTTGACAAAAATACATAGCTCCAGCAACGCCGCCAGCTGGGCCAGACAATAACAAATTAACAGGTGATTCTGCTGCCGCTCGTCCAGATGCCAAGCCGCCATCAGATCTTAAGATCGCAAGATTTACATCATTACCCATTATCTCTTGCAAAGAATTTTGTAAGTTATTTACATATTTAGAGACTTGTGGGCGCACATAGGAATTTACGACAGTAGTTTCTGTTCTCTCATACTCTTGCATTTCTGGAATCACTTCACTACTAATAGAAATTGGTATGTCTCCTAAAATCTTTTCTGCAATCTCTCGTGCACGCACTTCATGAGAGCCATTAACATATGAATTGATAAAACATATTGTTAATGCTTCAATCTCATTCTTTGCTTTTAGCAATTCAAGATCTTTTTTGAAAGTAGCCTCATCCAGAGGAGTTACAGTATTTCCATCTGCATCCATTCTTTCATCAGCTTCGATAGTAAGCTCAAGTGGCGCCAATAATGGAGCTTTGATATAGCTTACCCAGCCTCCTAAACCACCCGGACAAAAAGATCGAGCTACCTGTAAAACTTGACGATATCCTTTTGTAGTAATCAAGCCGACTTTTGCACCTTTACCTGTAAGCACGGCATTTGTTGCTACGGTTGTACCATGCATGACTTGAGATACTTTTGTTAAGTCAATACTTGATTCCTCACAGATTCGATTAATTCCATCTAGTACGCCAATGGATGAGTCTTCAGGTGTTGATGGAACTTTTGCTGTATATGTCTGACCAGAAGATTCATCAACTAACAATAAATCCGTAAAAGTTCCTCCTACATCCACACCAAGTCGATAATTCATATATACCCCTCTATCTAAAAATTAAATTATTGATTTCTTTTTAAGATCATTAATTTGATCTTTTGAAAGATTTAACATTTCCTCATAAATTTCTGAATTATGAGACCCTAATTCATCCGCACCAGGCCATCGAATCTGTCCTTGAGTTTTTGACATTTTTGGAAAAACATTCTGCATTTTAAGATCTGGCCATCTTTCCGTAGGCACATTAACGATTGACTCTCTATCTATAAAATGAGGATCATTGAGCATTTCAGGCGCACGATACACTTTTCCAGCTGGAACTGAATGTTCTAACATTAGTTTTTCTACTTCATCCACATCTTTTAAAGAACACCATTCATTAATAATTTGATCTAAAATGTCTTGATTATCTCCTCGACTGATATGATCTTTAAAACGTTCATCTCTAGCGAGTTCTGATAGCTGCATTGCAGCACATAATCTCTTAAAAATTGTATCTTGATTAGCAGCGATTACTAAACTGCCATTTTTACAATCATAAATATTAGATGGAGCAATATTTGGCAGTTTAGAGCCCGATCTTTCTCTTATATGATTACTCACTGTGTATTCAGGAATCGTCGCCTCCATTATTGTAAGCACTGATTCGTATATAGAAGCGTCGATGACTTGTCCTTCACCTGTCTTTTCTCGATGATGAAGAGCAGCTAATGCACCCATGGCTGCATAAGTTGCCGCTAATGAATCTCCTAAAGATAATCCGGCTCTACTTGGTTTTCGATCTGGCTCACCGCAAAGATAGCGCATACCTCCTATAGCTTCACCAACAGATGCATAACCTGCTCTTTTTGAATAAGGGCCGGTTTGCCCATAACCCGATACCCTAATCATAATTAAACCAGGATTCTGTGCGGATAATTCTTCATAGCTTAGCCCCCATCTCTCAAGTGTCCCTGGTCGAAAATTTTCTAATACCATATCTGCTTGAGATATTAATTGCTTCACAAGCTCTTGACCTTCTGACTCTCTGAGATTTGCAGTTACACACCTCTTATTTCTAGCGCAAACACTCCACCATAATGGGAAATCTCCTCTACCCCAGACCCTCATTGGATCACCCGTACCGGGCGGTTCCACCTTAATTACATCAGCACCCATATCAGCCAAAAGTTGCCCACAAAAAGGACCGGCAATTAGCTGCCCTAATTCAATCACCCTGATATCACTGAGCGGTCCATTATTGGATGAAGACTTAGG
>JAOIZZ010000043.1 GCA_028227395.1 Woeseiaceae bacterium
ATAGAAAACCTAGGCTTAGCATAGATAAATTAAATAATAGTGATGGTGGGTATTTGGTGAGTGAAAGAAAGCTCATCAAGGTAGTAGTAAAATCACCAGTATTTATCCAAGGATGGTCACCATAAAAATTAAGAAACCTAATTAATAAAAAGAGAAAAAGTCCCAAAAAACCATATGAAAACATCATTTTTTGTCTTTGCTCGGTTGGTATGATATTTGAGAACCAAGGACCAGAAATAAACCCTAGAGCAATCATTCCTATCCATGGCAATATTGGATAACTGGTTCTGAATGCGATACCACCTAGATCGAATACTTCTCGTTGATAGAGTATGGCCCATGCTATATAGAAAATAGAATCTAAATCGAGCTCGAAACCTCCAATTAGGTTATGACCACAGACAATAGTTATGCCTATCAAAAGTATCTGCCAAGAACGAAGGAAGATAATGCCTGAGAGTGCGATCATGCATACCCCAATGCACCAGATTACTTGTAGAAAAAACATATCTGGTGGATATTTTCCAGACCATAAAAATGTGATTAGTGTTACTTCAAGTAATACCAGAAAAATACCTCTTTTAAGAAGAAATTTTGAAGTCTCAATTTTTGAATGTTTTTGCATAAATAACCAAGCTGAGACACCAGTAAGCCAAATAAAAACGGGCGCACAAATAGAACTGACTAACCGCGTATAAAACAGGTCAGGATTCGTAACAAATACATCAACAGGATCAGATACTTGAAGGTGAAGATAAAAAGTTTCACGGATATGATCGATAAGCATAATGACCATTACGAAACCACGCAAAGCATCTATAGATTTGAGGCGATTCATGGGTTTAAATATTATTATAGTAAGTTAGATGTAACATTTATTGTTATATTATAACAATTATTCAACCTCAGTAATGTTAACTTTTGTCAGTTACCAATTGCTCCATGGGATAGCTCTGCCGGGGTAGGCAACATTTTTGAGGTTCCAGTATTTTTCTAACCATTCTTTTGTTTGTTGAAACAATTTCTCATCAAGATCAATTCTGCTGTTCTTTACCCACAAATAAACCTCGCAACAATAATTGATTCTCGAGGTGGGATTGATATAGATACAACCTATATATTTATTTTTCTTTTCTGTATGGACAGAATACGCAAATGCTTTTTTCATCCTAAATTCAGACTCATGCCTTATTAGGTCTTTTGTATTCTCTTCGATGGTCATCTCTTTTGCTGGCCAACTATCATTAAGGCGGAATATTTGTCTTAGTCTTTCCTGGCTTGACATGACAGCTTCATAATCAATTTTGGTTAGAGACGGTTCAAGGACAGCGAAATGAAAATCACTTGTTTCGTATTTTTCAGGAACAATGAAATTATTTGGCAGATTAATCTTGCCTTCTTTCAAAGAGCTTAATCCTCGAGTAAGAAGCTTTTGAGTTGGTCAGATCTAGTAGGGTGACGTAATTTACGAAGTGCTTTTGCTTCAATCTGACGAATGCGTTCACGGGTCACATCGAACTGTTTACCAACTTCTTCGAGCGTATGATCTGTATTCATATCAATGCCAAATCGCATTCTTAGGACTTTTGCCTCTCTTGGAGTCAATCCAGCAAGTACCGAATGTGTACTTTCTTTTAATCCTTGGCCTGTTGCAGAGTCTTGAGGTGAATGTATGGTGTTGTCTTCAATAAAGTCACCAAGATGAGAGTCTTCATCATCACCAATAGGTGTTTCAGTCGAAATAGGTTCTTTTGCAATCTTTAATACTTTTCGTACCTTATCTTCAGGCATCTCCATTCTTTCTGCCAGTTCGTCGGGTTGAGGTTCTCGACCCATTTCTTGAAGCATCTGTCTTGAAATACGATTAAGCTTATTGATGGTTTCGATCATGTGTACAGGTATACGAATAGTTCGAGCCTGATCTGCAATTGATCGAGTGATAGCTTGACGAATCCACCACGTGGCATAGGTTGAAAATTTATATCCTCGTCTATACTCGAATTTATCTACTGCTTTCATTAAACCGATATTACCTTCTTGAATGAGATCAAGAAATTGCAAGCCACGATTGGTGTATTTCTTAGCAATTGATATAACTAGCCTGAGATTAGCTTCAACCATCTCTTTTTTAGCACGTCTGGCTTTTGCTTCACCCATTGTCATGCGTCGATTTATTTCCTTAATTTCAGGAATTAATAAATGAGTTTGAGTTTCTATAGAAATTAATTTTCTTTGAGCACGTAAAATATCGTTTTTTAACTTTGAAAGTGACGACGAGTGTTTTCTTTTGGCACGTATATGCTTTTCGATCCACTCAAGATCGGTTTGACTTTTTTGAAAACTCGAAAGGAAATCTTTTCTTGGCATTCCTGATTTTACTACTGCCATCTGCTGTATGTTTCGTTCCTGAGTTCTAATTACTGTTACATCTTTTTTGAGTTCAGTGACAATAAGATCGGTAAGTTTTGGTGCTAGTTTTAACTCCATAACTTTATCGGACATATCTGAAGCAACAGCTATGGTTTTTTTATCTTGCGCCCCATTTTCTTCGAGTAATTTTTTGTATTTATTGAAAAGACGATTAATTACTTTCATTCGAGCTTTTACTTCTTCTGGATCTGGCCCTGTGTCTATAATTTCTTCTTCATCATCATCATCTGTCTGTTCTGATTTATTAACTGGCGAATTAATTTCATCTGGAGCATTAGGATCAATAAAATCAACAATAAAATCTTGCATTCTTGTATCACCATTTTGAACGGCAATATTGACCTCAACGAGTTTATTTAGAGCAGGTGGATATTTAATTGCCTGCATTTTGACTTGATTAAGGCCATCCTCAATTCGTTTTGCAATTTCGATCTCGCCTTCACGGGTAAGTAATTCAACCGTACCCATTTCACGCATGTACATTCTGACGGGATCTGTCGTTCTTCCAAATTCGGCATCTACACTAGCTAAAGCTTCTTCTGCTTCTTCAGCTGCATCATCATCGCTTGAGACAACCTCATCATTGAGCATCATTGTTTCACTGTCAGGTGCTTTTTCAAAAACTGATATACCCATATCATTGATCATATTAACGATATTTTCAATTTGATCAGGATC
>JAOIZZ010000044.1 GCA_028227395.1 Woeseiaceae bacterium
AGAATAAGATCTAGCAAATACCCATGGGCCAGAGCCCGATCCTATGGCAAAGAAACCATAAATTAGACCGTATATAGAAGAATAATTTAACTGTCCAAAATATCTAGAAACTAGATAAGCCATCAAATCATATTCAACACCAGCTGCCAAACCCAAAAGAAACATGGCAAAAAATGCAATCATTAATGATAGATCTGGTTGCACCACCAAAAATAATGACAATGCAGGCAAACTAAGAATGATTGCGGCCACGGCAGGTGCCCAAAAATAATCCAACAAGAAACCGCCCAAGACGCGCCCAACTACAACGGATGGGAAGCCTACAAAAGCTGCAAGCGCAATAGCTTCATACGAGGTAAAACCCTTAGCACCAAACATTACTTCTAAATTTGACATTGTTCCACTTACGGCAAATGAAATCGGAAGAAAACAAAACCCAAGTAACCAAAAGCGCCAATCATGGAGCGCTGCAGAAGCGGTCATACCTCCTAGTATTCTAGTTTCGACGAGAGTTTCTGTATCATTGTTCTTAATGGCCAAATCATCATCTGTTGCTTCATGCAGTAAAAACCATGCAATTGGGAAGGCAATTAAAAGTGGTAGAAGACCGACACCAATATAAGCAAATCGCCATCCAAATAATTCTATTAAAGTTGCCGCATAAATCTTTGCCAGCGGTCCAAATAGACCCGTACCAATCAAAGACATTCCTAATGCCAATCCTCGTCTCTTAATAAACCAACTATTTACAGCACGTGTCCATGTAACAGGAAGGGTTCCGGCTCCCGTTAAAGCAAGAGAGCCCCAGCATAAAAGATAGATTTCCATTGACCCATCATTAAGAGCGAAACTCATCATCGCTAATGAAAAAAGTGGAATGGAAGTTAGTACAACCTTCCTAACGCCATATTTATCTGCAAAGTAACCTGCCAAAGGACTCATTACTAGTGCACCCAAAATTAATATTGGCAAACCTCGCATAATCTGTTCAACAGACCAACCAAACTCATTGATAAGCGGCGCTATAAAAACACCCAATGTATAATATGGCAGTGGCGATAGACCTAACCCAATACCTACTGCAGATGCAAATACAGATTTCCATCCTAAGCGAAATTCCTCATAACCTACAGCCATAATTAATACTCCTAAAATCTAAAAAAACTTTTTAAAAAATTGGCTTAAAAACTCCAAACCAAGCTACTGATGCAATTCCAATCCAGTAAAAATAAGCCAACAGTCTTCCAAAAGCTAAAGATTTCGAGAGTTTATTTTCAACCTCTTTATTTGAGCCTTCGTTATCTAAAATTCTAAATAAAATTACCCACTCCTTCATAATGAATCTGAGCAAGAGGCCTATAATAAGCAGTAAGGCGTATATTAATACTTTTGCCGCATACCAGGATGCGGTGAATGGCCAACCAGTAATCAATGAATATATTGCAAAGCCAACCAAAAGCGGAATAATCACATAACGAAAAGACTCGTCTATTCTTGTATATAATAAACCCTTGTCTGTCCCGCGATGACGAAAAGATGTAAATGTGATCGTCATCCAAAACGCAACAAATACCCACATTGGTATAACCCAACTAGAGCCAAGAGGATGATAGGTCATAATACTTCCCATATGTAAACCCAGCGGAAGTAGCAGTATAATTGCTGACCTTGGAAGGATATCAATAAGATATGCTGTCTCCATATGACGACGCCTCTCTTCGAGGCTTAAATTGATATCAGTCACGGGTCTAGAAGCGTTGAATACTCCCCATTCACCACCGAGCCAATAAGCCATTGCAAGAATATGCACCCACTTCAGAAAAAGATATGTAGTCATTCAAAGCCCCTCAAATTTGTTTTCAATCAATTTTCTCAAAAAACTCCAACCAAACTCCTCCAGGACCTCTTACTGCCATTAATTTAACTGAACCATAAGGATTAAGCTCAACTTGGATTGGCGTGTATATAATATCTATTCTCTCATCTAATGAGAGCTGATAAATCTTCTTAATATCATAAACTGGAAATCTCAACATCAAGATTCCTAAATTTGGTGGAACCGCAAAAGATGAGAAATCTCTTCCATTTGCACCATAAAATTTAAGGAGCTCAATAGAGCCCTCATTGACTCCATTTGGATGGAGAATAAATACTTCCCTGCTTATTTTAGTTGTTAGATTATGCGGCAATCCAAGGACATTTGGCCCTTCAGTTGAGCTAACATCATTATGCTCAAGGTAAGTTCGAAAACCCAATTTATTTATATAAAAATCTTTAGCTTCCTCTATATTATCCACCACCTGAGTAGCATTAAAAATTCTACTCATCTCGCGTAAATTAGGCCATCCTTTTAAAGCCGGTTGAACCCGCTCAATCATAGCAAAAACAATCCCATCAGGACCTCTAGGTATCCACTCTTTCACAATAAATTCAACAGGATCGCTCATTGATTGCCAATTATTTTGCTGTAATTCTTTGTATTTTTTTTCCATGTTTAACACACGAAAATTCACATCAAAGATTCCTCCAGTTTCCCAACTTTGAGCATTAGGTCGAATTTGAACTTGATCTACTCCTTCAAAATTCACCAACCTAATAAAACCCCTTTCAGTGCCCGGGTTACCCATAACAACCTCTCTGGCAATTATGTTTTTTTCTAGTGCATAGCTATTTAATATTTTTCTAGAAACATATCCTTTGCTCAAGACATCCCACCCAGCGACGTTTTGATAAAACTTAACAGCGCTATCTAGATCAGAAACGCTAAATACAGCTTCCTTATAGCCGCCTG
>JAOIZZ010000045.1 GCA_028227395.1 Woeseiaceae bacterium
TTTATTTGAACCAGAGATTCCGTCTAACACAGGAAATATTATTCGCTTATGTGCGAACTCAGGTTCAAAACTTCATCTAATAGAGCCATTGGGCTTCAGCCTTGACGACAAGAAATTAAGACGTGCAGGGCTTGATTATACTGAGTATGCTGAAGTTAAGATCTATTCTTCATTGGCTATTTGTTATGAATCATTAAGTTCACCTCGTTTATTTACATTTAGTACAAAAGGAACAGTTAGTCATGATGTCCCGAATTTTAAAAAAAATGATGCATTTCTGTTTGGGCCAGAGACTCGAGGACTCTCAAGAGATATCTTAAATTCCAGTATGGTCAAAGATACATTGAAGATTCCTATGCGCCCTGGAAATAGGAGTTTAAACTTATCTAATGCGGCAGCGATTGTGATTTACGAGGCTTGGCGACAAATAGATTATTTAGGTAGTAAAATTATTCAGCCTGAAGGTCCCTAGACATTAACTCTCTGACTGCAACCTGTGGCTTGAGACCGTTAAATATTATACGGCTTATGGTCTTGCAAATAGGCATATCGATATTCATTTTATCTGATAATTTTGATACGGCGGCTGTTGCATCGATACCTTCGATCACCTGATTAATCTCATTTTTAGCTTTTGATATGGATTGTCCTTTTGCGATTGCTAGACCAAAGCGCCTATTTCGAGACAGATTGCTTGTGCAGGTTAATACTAGATCACCCATTCCAGATAGGCCAAGAAAAGTATTTTTATCTGCCCCAAGAGACACTCCAAGCCTCTGCATTTCAACTAAGCCACGATTAATTAGAGCAATGCGCGCATTATCTCCATAATTTAAACCATCAGATATTCCAGCACCGATAGCAAGTATATTTTTAACGGCTCCACCAATCTCAACCCCTGTGATATCTTGCGTGGTGTAAGCACGAAAGTTTATATCAGAAAGGCTTGATGCAATATATTGACCAAACGTAAGATCATTCGATGCAATCGTTACAGCCGTGGGTTTTTTCCGTGCAACTTCTGATGCGAAAGAGGGGCCAGAAATGACGGCCATATTTTGTTTTTTTCCAAAAATTTCTTCGCAGATATTATGCGGTAATAGACCTGTATTAACCTCAAAACCTTTGGTTGCCCAGCAGATATTAAATTTTCTTTTTAAGTTTTTTAACTCGATTAGAATTTCTCTGAAATTGTTGCTGGGAGTGGCAAGCAAAACAATCTCAGAACCTTCTGTTGCTTCTTCAAGATCAGAAGACAAATGAATATTGTTAGGTATTGTAATACCAGGTAAATATCTTTTATTTTCACGAGCGCTATTTATATTTTTGATATTAGCGGGATTTCTTCCCCACATTTTAACTGGATTATTTTTTTCTGATAGTTGTAATGCTAATGCAGTTCCCCAAGAACCAGAGCCAATAACTGAAATTGACTTATGTTCGGATGTTTTTTCAATCATGTTCAGTGAGTAGTCTCCGAGTTATTTTCATCTTTTGAATCAGCCGCGGTTGAAGCCGCTCTTTTTTTTGATTCATTATAAAGAGCATCAAAGTTTATTGGTTGTAATAAAAACTCAGGAAAACCTCCTTTCGTTATGATATTAGCGATTGACTCACGAGCATAAGGAAAAAGGGTATTTGGGCAAAATATACCAATAATTGTTTCAAGCTCCTCTTTTTCGTAACCGCTTATTTGAAAAAGCCCAGCCTGCTTTAGCTCAACTAGAAATATAACATTATCTTCATCTTTTGCTTCAACAGTAATGGTTAAAATTACTTCATGAGTATCATCTTCGAAAGGAACATGACTACTGCTCAAATTAAGGTCAGTTTTTGGATTCCATTCTCCACCTTTGAATACACTCGGTGTATTTGGCGACTCAAAAGAGGCATCTTTTATATATAATTTTTGAATAATAATCTGTTTTGAGGGAGTTTCTGTTTCTGCCATTTTAGAATCCTTAAGGTTTTCTGAGAATAATCATTTTAAAAGGTTTTTGAGTTCGTTGTTATTATTGAGTAGGGTTAGGTCATCAAAACCCCCAATAGCTTTACTATTTATAAATATCTGAGGCACTGTATTGTTACCACTTAGTTTTTCCATCTCTTTCCATGTGCCGTCATTTTTGCTTGTGTGAATTTCCTTGTAAGGTATTTCTTTACTGTCTAGTAAGTCTTTTGCGGCATCGCAATATGGACAATACCCGGCAGTATAGATTACTACTTTATCTTTAGTCCCCACTTTATTTTTTCTTTTTAGTAATTAACGGCATATTAGCTTCTGTCCAGCCCGCGATTCCTCCGCTTATACCATAGACGTTTTCTTGACCAGATGCCCTGAGTGTATTTACCGCTTTACTAGAGTCGTGTCCGGTGTCACATATAATTATTATGGGTCGATTTTTAATCTTTTTTAATTTTTCTTTCTGACCATTGAGCTGATCGAGCGTCATATTTTTTGCGTTGACTATATGTCCAGTTTTGAATGCTTCTGGTGATCGTATATCTATAAGATTAGCTCCAGCATTCATT
>JAOIZZ010000046.1 GCA_028227395.1 Woeseiaceae bacterium
GATGTGCGATTAACTCTAACATTAATGTTAAATCACTCGAGCAATTAACTAAAAATTCATGGGAAATTGACGGTAGAATATTTCTTCAAGATGAAGAAGATGCGGTGAATGCAAAATTTACCTGGATTCAGGAGGGAGTCAACTTCAAATGTATAATCAGTGGCCCATTTGGTTTAGAGAAGATTATTATTGAGGGTGATGATTTTGGAATACAGGATATAATAAGTGATGATAATTCAACTGATATAAAAACAGTATTAGAGCAAAAAATAGCGATTCTAGATTTTAAATATTGGCTTTTAGGGGTTCCAAATCCTGGTTCAATATCCGCAGAAATATCGCAGAGCCAAGGTTATATCGAATTTGAACAAAATAATTGGATAGTTAAAATAAATAAATATCAAAATAATGATTCGCATAATTTACCTAAAAATATTCAGGCTAGAAATTCGACTTCAAATTTGAAGATAATTATTGATAATTGGCGATTATGAGGATGATTATTTCAATGTTGTTTGACACACGTAAGAACGGACTTCACAATTAACTTTTCCTAGGCAACGAATAGTTATAGATGGGGTGTAGCCAAGTGGTAAGGCAACGGGTTTTGATCCCGTCATTCGCAGGTTCGATCCCTGCCACCCCAGCCATTTGTTGGGAAATTCATTCAATTTTGTGAATTTCATTATAAATAATGAAATAAATATATTTAAGGAGTAGGAATTTGGATTCAGCATCAATGGCAATAATTTCAGGAAATGCGCACCCGAAATTAGCGCAAGATATTGCAAAAGTGCTTCATTTACCTCTTACAAAAGCTCACGTTAGCCGTTTTAGTGATGGTGAATTCAATATTGAAATATTGGAAAATATTCGGGGCAGAGATACTTATATTATTCAATCAACATCCCCTCCATCAGCAGAAAATCTGATGGAATTATTGGTCATGGCAGATGCTTGTAAAAGAGCTTCTGCAGATCAAATAACTGCTGTAATTCCCTACTTTGGTTTCGCAAGACAAGATCGTCGACCACGTTCATCAAGAGTGCCTATAACGGCAAAATTAGTAGCTAAATTGATTGCAGCCTCAGGCATCGATAGAGTATTAACGGTTGATTTACATGCTGAACAAATTCAAGGTTTCTTTGATATAGCCGTAGATAATGTTTATGCATCTCCAATTTTGTTGGGGGATGCCTGGAAAAATGATCTCTCAGATATTGTTGTTGTATCTCCCGACGTTGGTGGTGTAGTCAGAGGTAGGGCGCTAGCAAAAAGATTGGATAATGCAGATTTAGTAATCATTGACAAGCGTCGTTCGAAAGCTAATAAATCTGAAGTGATGAACATCATCGGTGATGTGGAGAATAAAAACTGCATTATGATCGATGATATGGTCGATACGGCAGGAACACTCTGCCATGCTGCTGACAAATTAAAAGAGTGTGGAGCTGCTTCTGTCCGTGCCTATATAACACACCCAGTATTATCGGGACCCGCAGTTCAAAGGATTACCGATTCAGCAATTGATGAATTAGTAGTAACTGACACTATCCCATTGAGTGAAGCCGCCACTAAGTGCTCTAAGATCAGGCAATTATCAACTGCTGAGTTATTGGGCGAAACTATGCGCCGTATCAGTGAAGAAGAGTCGGTCAGTTCTTTGTATTTAGAATAAAGAATTTAATTTATCAGGTTATTATTTTAGCTACATTGTTTCATCGGCGTTAGCTTTAAGCTATGATGCGCCACTCAACTCAATTTGGTCGCGAATGAGGTTGAGAATTTTTAACATATAAATCAGCTATTTACTGGAGAGATAAAATGAGTGATGAGTTTAATCTTATTGCGGAAATGCGTGATGACCGGGGGAAAGGAGCGAGCCGCCGCCTGCGTCGTCAAGGAAAAGTTCCTGCAATTATATATGGTGCTGGCCGTGAGCCAAGAGCTTTGATGTTTGATCATAATAAAGTACTAAGAGAATTGGAGAATGCATCTTTTTATTCAAGTATTTTAACTATCAAGGTAGGGGACGAGAGTCGAGCAGCTATTGTAAAGGATATTCAAAGACATCCTGCAAAAAAACTGATATTACATATTGATTTTCAGCGTATTGTTGAAGATGAAAAAATACGAATGCAGATACCAATTCACTTCCTTGGTGAAGAGGATGCGATAGGCGTGAAGATAGGTGGAGGATCGGTTTCTCGTCTTATGACAGAATTAGAAGTTTCATGCTTACCAAAAGATTTACCTGAGTTTCTTGAGGTTGATATCTCAGAGCTTGAGCTTGATCAAATGCTGCATGTATCCAATATTTCACTTCCAGCGGGTGTTGAGATTTCAGAAATAGTTCTTGAACAAGATCAAGCGATTGTCTCAATCGCTGAAATCAAAGAGATTATAGAAGAGGAAATAATTGAAGGTGAGGGTGAGGGTGAAGGTGAAGAAGGTGATACCGAAACTACATCCGATGGATCAGCTGGTTCTGACGGTGAC
>JAOIZZ010000047.1 GCA_028227395.1 Woeseiaceae bacterium
AATGAAGATGATGTTCGTCATCAATGGATGGTGCATGGACTCCCTAAATATTTATATCCAGCTGGAATGTTCCATATAGAATCAATGGCTGGTAAAACCACGACCGGAACATTTATTGTTCCAAGTGAGAATCGAAATTATTTAGTTCATTGTGATATGGCTCAACATATGGAAATGGGAATGAGAGGTCAACTCGTTGTGGGTGAAGGTAATGGAGATTTATGGGCTGTAACTGGAATCACTGAACCCTTTTATCGGGCTTCTTACTTACCAGATAACTTAATATATTTGTCCCTAATTGTCTTATTTTTAGGGTATTCTTTGACATCATGGCTTGTGCGTCTGCGTCAGAAGCGTTAAATTTGATTAACTAAATTGAAATAAAGGCCAGGATAATGAAGCAAACTGAAAGTAATAATCCTTCAATCCTCATCAGTTTAGCTGCATTATTCATTATTATTTATGCATTGCAAGCAGCTGCAGCATTAATTATTCCTTTTTTATTGGCAATCTTTCTTGCTTTAATTACTTTGAGACCGTTGTTTTGGCTGCAAAGTAAAAAGATACCCGCATTCATAGCAGCATTGATTATTGTTGCATCAATAATGCTTCTCCTATTGTCTATTGGCAGTGTATTAGGAACATCTATTGCAGAATTTACGTCTGTTTTACCTGAATACCAAGAAAGGTTGGATATAATACTAGAGAATTTTATGGGTGCAGCACCTAATTATTTTTCAAGCGATCGGACTTCTCTGAATTTTAGTGAAATTCTTGATCCAGGGTGGGCGATGAGTCTTGCGGCATCTTTATTGAACGCATTGCGTGATGTTTTGACAAATGCATTTTTGATCATGTTTACAATGATTTTTATTTTACTGGAAGCATCAGCCTTTGAAATTAAATTACTTGCCGCCTTCAAACGTAAACGTGATTCATTCGTGAGGCAAAAAATATTTGTAGCTAATTTAGGGCGTTATTTAGGAATTAAGACCATTATGAGTATTGCTACAGGTACTTCTGTTGCTTTGGCAACATCATGGATCGGCCTTGATTTCCCCTTGTTGTGGGGTATGTTTGCTTTTCTTTTGAATTATGTACCTACCATTGGTTCAATCATAGCGGCCGTGCCCGCAGTATTGATGGCTTTAGTGCAGCTAGGGGTTGGTGATGCGATTACTACAGCAATTGCATTTTTTGTAATCAATATTGTATATGGAAATTTTATTGAACCTAAATTACTCGGTTACGGAGTTGGCTTGTCTCCTTTGATAGTCTTCATCAGTTTATTTTTTTGGGGCTGGGTATTTGGCCCTGTTGGCATGATCCTTTCTGTGCCCTTAACTATGGCACTAAAAATGACCTTAGAGAGTGACGAACAAACTCAGTGGTTGGCAATTATCATGGGTTCAGAAGACGATGCTCAGCATGAGATTACTACTAAATAATTATCCCAACAGTTTTCTGGATTTGTTAATTGCTCTTACCACACGATCAACATGATCGACTGTATTGTATATGTGAGGAGAAAGCCTCAAGCCCCCAGTTCCAGCCAGTATTACACCTCCATCCTTGAGTACATTATCGAGTAACTGACGTCTATTTTCTTGGGGTGCTTTTAGAATAATTACATTGCTAGTGAAATCAGAATGATGTGACGAGACAAACTCTACATCGATATCAACCAATGACTGCCGAAGATAATCTGCAATTTTTATAGCTCTCCTTTCAACACCTGAAGGGGTGATTGAGGTATGAAAATTAACTGTCTCTGAGAGGGCTGCAAGGGCTGCATCATTTCGCTGGCCAAATGCTTCGAATTTTCTCGCACCTTTAGCATTAGTTTCTGCAGCATTGCCCCAGCCGATACTGACGATTCCAGGCCAGATACGATTTATACTTTCTTGGCGCACAACCAATAAACCTATTTCTCTGGGTCCCATATACCATTTATGAGAACTACCACTAAAGGTATCGCATCCCATTGCATCAAGATCTACATCCATCAAGCCCCAAGTTTGAGCACCATCTACGTGAATATGTACTTGTCCATGCTTAGCTTTTATTGCCTGGCATATCTCTTGTGCGGGTAGTCTAAAACCAGTGATGTTTGAAATATGAGTAAATGAGATTACTTTGGTTTTATGAGTAATTTTCTCGAGGAATAAATCGACTACTTTGTCGATATCTTGAGTATTAATGGGGACATTAATATGATTAATTGTACAGTTACTGCGTTTCGCTCTTACTGACCATGAGACATCATTGGAAGGATGGTTTTGATCCCATAACAAA
>JAOIZZ010000048.1 GCA_028227395.1 Woeseiaceae bacterium
TAAATGGTTTAATAAAATTTGAAATATATTTTTTGATTCAACAAAGATGTGTGTATTATTACCAGATAAACATTTACCTCATTTTTCCAAGGAGATTTTAATGCGATTCAGAAGCAAGCAGATTCATGCAGGCGTTACACCCGATCCAACAACTGGAGCAATCTTAACGCCTATATATCAATCCACAACTTTTGTTCAGGAGTCGGTTGATAGTTACTTGGCAAAAGGCTACTCATATTCGCGTTCAGGTAATCCAACTGTAAGAGCATTAGAGAAAAAATTAGCTGTGTTAGAGGGTGGTTATGATGCTACTTGTTATGGGACAGGTATGTCAGCAGTGAATTGCACAATGCTGGCATTCTTAAGTGCTGGAGATCACGCTATTATTTCTGATGTTGCTTATGGAGGTACCTACAGGCTATGCACAAAAGTACTGAATCGATTTGGGATAGAATTTACTTTTGCAGATACCTCAAATCCTGATGACGTGAAATCACACGTCAAAGAGAATACTAAGCTTTTTTTAACTGAGACTCCGGCTAATCCCACAATGAAACTTTCTGATATCGCCGCTATTTCAGAAATAGCCAGATCTGTTAATGCGGTTCATGTAGTCGATAATACGTTAATTACTCCCTGCTATCAGCGGGCCATCGAGCTTGGTGCCGATTTATCTCTACACAGCACAACTAAGTATTTTGATGGTCATAATGCAACTGTGGGAGGTGCTGTGATCGCAAGAACAAAAGAATTGGATGCAAAAATTCGCTTCATACAAAATAGCACAGGATCTATCATGTCACCTATGGTCGCTTGGTTGACACTTCAGGGATGTAAGACACTGTCAGTCAGAATGGAAGCTCAATCATCTAATGCTCTTGCCATAGCGAGATTTCTAGAGAAACATCCTAAGGTTAAACAGGTAGCTTACCCGGGATTAGAATCCTTCCCCCAACATGAACTGGCTAAAAGTCAGGCATCTGGTTTTGGAGCGATGTTATGGTTTGAGGTTGAGGGCGGTCTTAAGGCTGGTAAGCAATTAATGGACTCTGTGGAATTATGGACATTGGCTGAAAATTTGGGATCGGTTGAATCATTAATTACGCACCCGGTAACAATGACACATGCGGACGTTGATGAAGCAGAGAGAAAAAGAGTCGGTATTATTGATGGCTTGGTTAGATTATCAGTGGGTCTTGAAGATGGTGAAGATCTGATCGAAGCTCTTGGCAATGCATTGGATAATGTTGGGGTATAAAAATAGCATTTACTTTATTGTTATGATGCCCCTCTAGAAAATGCATGACATAGGTAAAGTGATACTGTCAAAAGTATCATGGCTGTTGCTTGGTGTGCAGCAGCCAGCATTGTTGGCACGAACAATAACAGTGTAGAAATACCTAATATAAATTGTAATACAGCAATATGCATTAACGCATTCACAGCTCTACCTATTCTTTTAGGAAGCTCTAGTTTTCGTACTTTAAGCCAATAGACAATAATTGAGACGAATGAAATAAAGGTGAGTATTCGATGACTCAACTGAACCGTGACGATATTTTCAAAAAAATTAATCCAAGTTGGTTTTAATGCAAATATACTAGGCGGTATCCAGTAATCTCCCATCATTGGGTAGGTATTATATATTTTACCTGCTTTTAATCCTGCTACAAATCCACCCGAGACAATCGTAATTATTATTAAAAAAGTCAATGCATTCGTTTTAGTTGACCAATTATTTGGAGTATTTTTTGCTGGGTAAAGTAGGGTTAGGGCCACCCAGAACATGAAGCTATAGATTAAAAAGGCCGAAGACAAGTGTGCTGTTAATCTGTATTGACTTACTGCAGGATTATCAACTAAACCACTTTTAACCATGTACCAGCCTAAGACACCCTGCATACCACCCAATATAAGCATAAGAAAGTACTTTGGGAATTCATTTTTTTTGATATAACCTTTGATAAAAAAGAAAACAAAGGGAAAAAAGAAGACTATCCCAATTAATCTTCCAAGTAATCTATGTAGATATTCTAGCCAAAAGATTTGTTTGAAATCATTTACGTCCATTGAGAAATTTTTAACGAGGAATTCTGGAGATTGCTGATACATGCCAAAAGTTATTTGCCAATCCTCAACAGTTATGGGGGGGATGGTGCCCATAATAGGTCGCCAATCCACCATAGATAACCCTGAGCCAGTCAATCGAGTGACGCCACCCAGGATCACCATGAAAAAAACCATGACACA
>JAOIZZ010000049.1 GCA_028227395.1 Woeseiaceae bacterium
AAATTATTGATGCTTGCAAGAAACTAATCACTGATAATGACCTTGATAATGGTGCTTATATAAGGCCAATTGCTTTTCGTGGCTATGGTGATATCGGATTAGCGCCTAAAAAAGATCATCCAGTAGATGTTTCTATCGCGGCATGGGAATGGGGTACTTATTTAGGTGTAGAAGCACTTGAAAACGGGGTAGATGTTTGCGTTTCTAGCTGGCAAAGAGTTGCACCAAACACCATCCCAACCCAAGCAAAGGCAGGTGGAAATTACCTATCCAGCACACTAATAAGTACTGAAGCAAAACGTCTTGGCTTTGATGAGGGTATCGCTTTATCCACTGATGGTATGGTGAGTGAAGGTGCAGGTGAAAATCTTTTCGTAGTCAAGGACGGCAGGTTATATACGCCCCCTGCCTCATCAGGCATTCTTACAGGCATTACCCGAGATACAATAATCAAACTTTGTACACGCATAGAATTGCCCGTGTGCGAGCAATCAATTAATCGTGAGTCCTTATATCTTGCTGATGAAATGTTTTTTACTGGCACTGCTGCTGAAATTACACCTATTAGTTCTGTTGATAGGATTGCTATAGGGTCAGGAAAAAGAGGTGTGATTACGAAGCGACTTCAAGATCAATTTTTTGGTCTGTTCTCAGGTCAAACCAGTGATGATGATAACTGGCTAGATACTATCTAGTATCAGTTTACCCGATAATCTGTACAAACTAATTTACCCCATGGAAATAAATAAACCAAAAACGCTTTTCGAGAAAGTTTGGATGGAGCATGAAGTCAGCCATGAGACTGCTTCGAGTCCGGCTATACTTTACATAGATTTACATCTCGTTCATGAAGTTACTACACCTCAAGCATTTTCTTTACTTAAAAATTTGAATTTAAGCGTGAGGATGCCCAATTTAACTATTGGAACGATGGATCACTCAACACCTACCGTCCCTGTTCGCTCTTTCAAAGATATAGAAATTGCAGGAAAAAGTGCAGCAAACCAAGTCAGAACTATGATGAATAATTGCGAAGAATTTGGTATCGAACTGTTCGATTTTGAAAGCGAAAATAGAGGTATTGTGCATGTAATTGGCCCTGAGCTTGGCCTAACGCAGCCCGGTAAAACAATTGTATGCGGTGATAGTCATACCAGCACGCATGGAGCATTTGGTGCGCTTGCATTCGGAATCGGTACAACTGAAGTTGGGCATGTTCTAGCTACGCAATGCTTATTGCAACGAAAACCAAAAACATTACTTATAGAAATCAATGGTCACCTGAGTAAAGGCGTTACTGCAAAAGATTTAATTTTAGCCATCATCGGGCAAATAGGCGTCGCTGGCGGAACCGGCCATGTAATGGAATTCAAGGGCGACGCTATATCAAATATGGATATGGAGGCACGACTAACTATCTGTAATATGTCCATCGAAGCAGGAGCTAAATCAGGAATGATTGCACCTGATGATACAACATATAATTATCTACATGGACGACCAAGATCACCTAAAGGAAGTGACTGGGATAGAGCATTGTTACGTTGGAAATCACTCCCAAGTGACTCCGATGCTATCTATGATAAAAAAGTATCAATAGATGCAAGTAAATTAACACCTATGGTCACATTTGGAACAAATCCAGGGATGGTAATTGGTGTTAATGATTCTGTCCCTCTAAAGAAAAACAACAAGAGTTTTGCTAAGTCACTTGAATACATGCAAGTTTTACCTGGTAAACTGATATCAGATAATGATGTTGATGTCGTATTTATTGGAAGCTGCACAAACTCTAGAATCAATGATTTGCAACAAGCAGCTCAAATATTAAAAGGAAGAAAGATTTCTAAAAAAGTTAAGATGTTAGTTGTTCCCGGCTCACAAAAAATAAAGAAAGAAGCTGAGGACTTAGGTTTAGATAAAATATTCATGTCTGCGGGAGCACAATGGAGAGAATCAGGATGCTCAATGTGCCTGGGTATGAATGGAGATACTGTAAGCTCTGGGAAATTAAGTGTTAGCACTAGCAACAGAAATTTCGAAGGGCGCCAAGGAAAAGGGGCACGAACAATATTAGCCAGCCCATTAACTGCTGCTGCATCAGCGATTGAAGGTCGAGTCGCAGATCCTCGAAAATATTTATAAAAATATTATGAAACCACTAAAACTCATAGAATCAAATACCATTGCTTTGCCGACTACAGACATTGATACAGACCAA
>JAOIZZ010000005.1 GCA_028227395.1 Woeseiaceae bacterium
ACAATTAAAGCGTACTCGGCAAATCTTGGGCCTGGATTAATCCAGACAGGGTCAGTTCTATTGCATAGAGATTCTATGATAACTGGCCCTTTGTTGTGTTTAAGAGAAATAAAAAGCGGGGCCTCTATAGTTAAAAAAACTATTAGAATAATTTATTTACAAAGATTGATTGCAAGGATTTAAAAAATGACAATTGGGCTTGTAGGGCAAAAATGCGGAATGACAAGAATCTTTACAGAAGATGGTGTTTCTATACCGGTGACTGTGATAGAAGCAATGCCAAATCGTATTACCCAAGTAAAAACATCAGAGAGAGATGGCTATAATGCTGTTCAAGTAACCTCAGGCTCAAAGAAGCCTGAACGAGTTAATAAATCGATGGCAGGTCATTTTGCAGCAGCAAATGTCGAAGCTGGTAACTTAAATAATGAATTTCGTATTGAGGAAAATGACGAAGTTATTTTTGAAGTTGGTTCTGAATTAAAAGTGGATGTTTTTCAGGAAGGTCAAATAGTAGACGTTATTGGAAAATCTATAGGTAAAGGTTTTGCTGGTACTGTTAAACGTCATAATTTTAGTATGCAAGATGCTACTCATGGGAACTCGATTTCTCATAGGGCGCCTGGATCTATAGGTCAAAACCAAACACCAGGTCGAGTGTTTCCAGGTAAAAAAATGGCCGGACATATGGGTAATGTTAAGCGTACTATGCAGAATCTAGAGGTCGTTAAAGTTGATTTAGATAGAAACTTGATTCTTGTTAAGGGAGCAGTAGCGGGACATACCGGATCTAGAGTGGTAGTCCAATCAGCCGTAAAATACAAAGAACAAGAAATCGAAATAATACGCTCACTGAATGCAAAAAAAGATGCTGAAGTAGAAGTTCAAGGTGAAAAAATTCAAGCTTCTAATGATATACAGATGTCAGATGCGGCGGAAATTAGTATTACTGCTGAAGCATCAAAATCTTCAGCAGAAGAAGTATCCACCTCATCAGATGAGGTTCAGAATAAAGATTCCTCTAAAGACACTGAAAAAGAGTAATTAAGCTTTATGAAAATTAAAACACAAGATAGTAAAAATTTAGATATAGCGGATACTGCATTTGGTGTGCCTTATAATGAGGCGTTGGTTCATCAAGTAGTTAATGCAGTATTATCAGGTGCTCGTGCAGGAACAAAAGCTCAAAAAAATCGTTCTGCAGTTTCTGGTGGTGGAGCAAAGCCTTGGAAACAAAAAGGAACAGGTAGGGCAAGAGCAGGAACTATAAGAAGCCCGATATGGGTGGGTGGCGGTAGGACGTTTGCTGCAAAACCACAAGATCACAGCCAGAAAGTGAATCGTAAAATGTATCAAGCTGCTATGCGTTCGATTCTCTCTGAGTTGTTTAGGCAAAAACGTGTTGTGGTAACGGAAAAAATAGATATTAAAAAACCAAAAACAAAAGACCTATTAAAAATACTAAATAAAAATGACTTAACTGATGTTTTATTGGTTAGCGATGCTTTTGATGAGAATTTATTTTTGTCGGCTAGAAATGTAAAAAATGTAGGAATTTGTAATGCCGGTTCAATTACTCCTGTAATTTTGATGAAGCACGACAAAATCTTAATAACAGTATCTGCATTAAAGTTGATTGAGGAGCGTTTTGCATGAACAACTCGACTAATCATCAAGAAAGACTATTGACTATTATTATGGGCCCCCATCTATCTGAGAAAACAACCGTGGTTGCTGAGAAGCTCAATCAAACTGTTTTTAAAGTACGTGTTGATGCTAATAAGAAGGAAATAAAGCAGGCTGTCGAACATTTATTTGAAGTAAAAGTTGAAAATGTGACAACTATAAATTGCCAAGGAAAGACAAAAGGTCGTGGTAAAATGGTTGGTAAGAGATCAAATTGGAAAAAAGCCTATGTAACTTTAGCAATGGGAAGTCAAATAGATTTCCTTGGTGCTGAGAACAGTTAAGGTAAAGGAAAGAATATGTCACTTCATAAATCAAGACCAACTTCTCCAGGCAGAAGACATCAAGTAGCTGTAAAAACTACTGGCTTGCATAAAGGTAAGCCTTTCTCGGGATTATTAGCCAAAAAACTAAAGAATGGTGGAAGGAATAATACAGGCAGAATAACCGTTCGTCATCAAGGTGGCGGTCATAAGCAGCGCTATCGCATCATTGATTTCAAAAGAGACAAAGATGGTATACCAGGTGAGATAGAAAGACTGGAGTATGATCCAAATCGAAGTGCGCATATCGCTTTAGTTAAATATATGGACGGAGAAAGAAGATATATATTAGCGCCTAAAGGTATTGAAGTAGGAAGAAAGATAATGTCGGGAGATGAGTCTCCTATAAAGATTGGAAATGCACTAACTTTAAAAAGTATTCCTGTAGGTACCTTGGTGCATAACATTGAAATGAAGCCAGGAAAAGGTGGTCAGCTAATTCGATCTGCAGGTGGAACGGCTCAGGTAGCAGCAAGAGAAGGAGCATATGTATCCATTCGCCTCAGGTCCGGTGAAACAAGGAAAATTCATATTGATTGTAAGGCTACTATTGGTGAGATCGGTCATGGCGAGCATAATTTGAGAAAAATTGGTAAAGCCGGTGCAATGCGCTGGAGAGGTGTAAGACCTACTGTTCGTGGTGTTGCGATGAATCCCGTTGATCACCCGCATGGTGGCGGTGAAGGAAGAACGTCTGGAGGCAGACACCCCGTAAGTCCATGGGGGACACCAACCAAAGGCTATAAAACACGCTCAAATAAAAGAACTGACAATATGATCATCCGCAGACGGAAAAGGGGTGTTAGATAATCATGCCTGAATTAAATAAAGATTTATATAAAAGGAATTACTAGATGCCACGTTCAATTAGAAAAGGCCCTTTTGTCGATACGCATTTAGCGAATAAAGTTGCTGAGGCGAGTAAAACGAATTCAAGACGACCAATAAAAACTTGGTCACGTCGCTCGATGGTTCTGCCAGATATGGTTGGGCTTACTATTGCTATTCATAACGGAAGACTGCATGTGCCAATTCTTATTTCTGAAAATATGGTTGGCCACAAATTAGGTGAATTTGCGGTAACTAGAACATTTAAAGGTCACTCTGGGGATCGAAAAACATAGTTTTAAAGGTAAAAAGATGAATGTAGCAGCAACTTTAAGATACGCACGTATATCACCTCAAAAGATGAGGTTAATGGCTGATGCTATTCGTGGAAAAAGTGTTGATGAGGCAATTAAAATACTAACTTTTTCTCCACAGAAAAGCGCTGGTATTGTGAAAAAAGTTTTAAATTCAGCAATTGCAAATGCTGAACATAATTTAGGTGCTGATATAGATGAGTTAAAAGTATCGACCGTGGAGGTTAATGAGGCACCAAGATTCACTCGTTCAAGAGCACGCGCCAAAGGCCGTGGAGAAAGAATAATAAAGCGTAACAGTCATATTACAATTCGCGTAGGCGACGAATAAAGAGAATTCATATGGGTCAGAAAGTACATCCAATTGGTATAAGATTAGGCATCGTAAAAGATTGGTCTTCAAAGTGGTATGCAGATACTCAAACTTTTCCTAAGTATATAAAACAAGATCATGAGGTTCGTGTTTATATTAAAGACAAACTCAAAGATGCCTCTGTCAGTAAAATTAATATAGAACGACCAGCAAAAAAAGCCAACATCACGATTATGACAGCAAGGCCAGGAATTGTAATCGGCAAGAAAGGTGAAGATATTGAAAAGTTAAGAACAAAATTAGCATCAATGATGGATATGCATATAAATGATGTTCGCTTAAATATATCTGAGATAAGAAAGCCTGAACTCGATGCACAACTTGTTGCAGAGGGAATAGCTCAACAACTCGAAAGAAGAGTAATGTTTCGAAGGGCAATGAAACGTGCTGTTACAAGCACAATGCGATTAGGAGCTGAAGGAATTAAAGTTAAGGTTGGCGGACGACTTAATGGCGCTGAGATTGCTCGATCAGAATGGTATAGGGAAGGTAGAGTTCCTCTTCATACGCTTCGAGCAGACATAGATTATGGGGTTTATGAAGCTAATACAACTTATGGAATTATTGGTGTAAAAGTTTGGATCTTTAAGGGTGAGATTTTCGATAAACCTAAAGTTGTTGAAGCAGACTCGAAAGACGAGCCGAAAAATCCTTCGTAAGGAAATAATTAGATATGTTGCAACCAAAAAGAACAAAATATAGAAAACAAATGAAGGGTCGAAATCGTGGCTTAGCTTTACGAGGAAGCTCTGTGTCGTTTGGAGAATTTGGGCTCAAAGCTACCGAAAGAGGGCGTTTGACTGCCCGTCAAATCGAAGCAGCAAGGCGAGCGATGACCAGATATATAAAGCGTGGTGGAAAGATTTGGATTCGTGTTTTTCCAGATAAACCGATAACCAAGAAACCACTTGAGGTAAGGCAGGGTAAAGGAAAAGGTAATGTTGAGTACTGGGTCTGTCAGATACAACCAGGACGCATGCTCTATGAAATGGAAGGTGTTACAGAAGAAGTAGCAAGAGAAGCATTTAAACTTGCAGCATCAAAACTTCCATTTCCAACCACATTTGTAACAAGACAGGCAATGTAAATGAGTGATAATGAAAAAAAATTAGCTACGAGAGAAGAGCTAAATAAAGAGTTGCTTGAATTAAGAAGAGAGCAATTCAATCTCCGTATTCAGCAAGCAACAGGACAATTAAATCGTAATCATGAGCATGGTCGCGTCAGAAAAAGTATTGCGCGTATTAAAACTGCTATTAATCAGATCAAGAAATAAGGTAATAAGTAATGACTGATGAGAAAAAACAAGAAAGATCACGAAGGCCTTTAGTCGGAAGAGTGACTAGCAATAAAATGGATAAAACCGTTTCAGTTGCTATCGAGAGAGTTATTAAGCATCCAATCTATGGAAAATATATTCGTCGAACTAGTAAGTTAATGGCTCATGATGAAGGAAATAAATGTAATGAGGGTGATCAAGTAACCATAAGTGAATGCAAGCCAATGTCTAAGAATAAATCATGGACTGTGGTAGATATTTTAGGAACCGAGAGAAAGTAGTTATTTTATGAAAATTTTAATCTCTTTATATGGAATAAATTCATGATTCAAATGCAAACAGTTCTTGATGCAGCGGATAATTCTGGTGCTAAACGAGTGCAGTGTATCAAGGTATTAGGCGGCTCAAAAAGGCGTTATGCAGCCATTGGTGATGTCATCAAAGTAAGTGTAAAAGATGCAATACCTAGAGGTAAAGTAAAAAAAGGCGAGATATATAGTGCAGTCGTAGTTAGGACCGCAAAAGGTGTACGCCGAAGTGATGGATCTCTAATACGTTTTGATGGAAATGCTGCGGTCTTGTTGAATTCAAGACTTGAACCAATAGGGACAAGAATCTTTGGGCCGGTGACTCGTGAATTAAGAACGAAGCAATTTATGAAAATTATATCCCTAGCACCAGAAGTATTGTGATTTTTGGGATTACAGGTAAAGAAAATGAATAAAATTAAACGTGGGGATGAGGTGTCGGTAGTTATCGGAAAAGATAAGGGTCGGCGTGGAACAGTGCTTGAGATATTGTCTAATCAAAAGGTATTAGTTGAAGGTATTAATATAGTGAAAAAACATACTAAAGCCAATCCAAATGCAGGTGTCGAAGGCGGTATAATTGATAAAACAATGCCCATAGCTATTTCAAATGTAATGATTTGGAATCCTGAAAAAAATCAACCAGGACGAGTTGGATTTAAGACGGATAAGGATGGTAAAAAAATACGTATATTCAGATCTAATGGGGCTGCAGTAGATTTATAATCAAAATAGTATTAGATTTTTTGATTGAATAATTAAATATTAGGTATAGAAAATGGCAAGATTATTAAAAGAATACAATGAGGAATTAAGACCTAAAATTCAAAAAGCATTAGGCCTTAGTAATCCTATGGAGATTCCAAAAGTAACTAAAATTACATTAAATATGGGTGTAGGCGAGGCGGTTGCAGATAAAAAAATACTAGATAATGCGCTTAAAGATATGGAAAAAATTGCAGGCCAAAAGCCAATCAAAACATTGGCAAAGAAATCAGTAGCTGGATTTAAAATTCGGGATGGCTATCCAATTGGTTGCAAAGTAACTCTCCGAAAATTGAAAATGTATGAATTTTTAGACCGTTTAGTCAGCATTGCAATTCCTAGAATAAGAGATTTTCGTGGCTTGAATCCGAAATCTTTTGATAAACAAGGTAACTATAGTATGGGTGTTTCGGAACAAATTATATTCCCAGAAATTAATTATGACCAAATAGATGCAATCAGAGGTATGGATATAACTATATCGACGACTGCTAGAAATCCAGAAGAAGGAAAAGTCCTTTTAGAAGCATTTAATTTTCCTTTCAAGAAATAAGAGATAATTTATGGCTAAAAAATCAATGATAGAAAGAGAATCAAAGCGAGCAAGACTCGTTCAGAAGTATGCTGAAAAGAGATTATCTTTGAAAAAAACTATTAGAAATATTAATTCAACTGATGATGAGCGAGAAGTTGCTCAAATGAAATTGAATGCATTGCCAAGAGATTCAAGTACATCAAGAAAGAGAAATAGATGTGCGATCACTGGAAGACCTCATGGTGTATACAGGAAATTTGGCTTAGGAAGAAATAAACTTCGCGAATCTGCCATGAAGGGTGAAATACCCGGTTTAACTAAAGCCAGTTGGTAGCAAGGAAACTATTATGAGTATGAATGATCCAATATCTGACATGTTAACTAGAATTCGTAACGGACAAAGTGCGAATAAAACACACGTTAATATGCCTTCATCATCAGCAAAGAATGATATTGCTAATGTATTAAAAAATGAAGGCTATATAGTTGATTTCGAGGTAAAGAAAGATGGTGCTTCCCAAAATCTAGAAATTGAACTTAAATATTACGAAGGCAAGCCAGTTATAGAAAAAATTGAACGGACTAGTAAACCAGGTTTGAGGATATATCGAAACAAAGAAGAATTACCAAAAGTACTTGGGGGTCTCGGTGTGTCTATTATATCTACTTCAGCTGGTGTTATGAGTGACCGACAAGCAAGAAAAAATGGAATTGGTGGAGAAGTAATTTGCATTGTTTCTTAATGTGAGTACTTTTAAATGAGAAAATATTATGTCTAGAATTGCGAAAGAACCAGTAAGTTTACCAAAAGATGTCGATTATAATCTTTCTGGCTTAACTCTCACATTAAAAGGAACCAAAGGTTCTTTGACAATGGAGGTTAATCCAGAGGTAGTAATTGAGGAAAATGACAATCTAATATCGTTTGCCGCACGGTCGGGGTCAAAATTCTCCTTGGCTATGTCAGGAACGACAAGAGCATTAGTAGCAAATATGGTTTTTGGTGTTTCACAAGGATTTGAAAAAAAATTAGAGCTAGTTGGGGTTGGTTACCGAGCTCAGTCTCAAGGGAAAAAATTAAACCTAACATTAGGATTTTCTCATCCAGTCTCTTATGAGGTGCCCGACGGTATAGCAATTGAAACGCCAAGTCAGACGGAAATTATAATAAAAGGTACTGATAAACAAAAAGTAGGTCAAGTAGCTGCTGAGATACGACATTTCAGACCACCAGAACCATATAAAGGCAAAGGTGTAAGGTATGCGGGCGAACATGTAGTGATGAAAGAAGCTAAAAAGAAATAATTTAATCTAAGAATGAGATTGATATGAAACTTGATAAAAAACAAAACCGGATAAGAAGAGCAAGAAAAAGTCGCGCAAAAATTAAAGAGCTCTCGGTAAATAGACTTAGTGTGCATAGAACTCCTCAGCACATTTATGCTCAGGTGATAGCAGCCAACGGTGAAATGATAATTGCAAGCGCTTCTACTGTTGAAAAAGAAAGTAAAAATGAATTAAAAAATACCGGGAATATAGCAGCCGCAGCTTATATAGGAGCTAGGATAGCCGAAAAAGCAAAAAAAGCAGGTATTGAGTCTGTTGCATTTGATAGATCTGGTTTTCTTTACCATGGCCGTATTCGCGCGTTAGCCGAAGCAGCTAGAGAAGCAGGTTTGAAATTCTAAGTACGTTAATCTTATAAAATATAAAAAAGAATAGGAAAAGTAAATGGCAAGAAATGACCAATCACACCAAGCTGATGACTTAATGGAAAAGTTAGTCACAGTAAATAGAGTGGCTAAAGTTGTTAAAGGTGGAAGACAATTTGGTTTCACTGCTCTTACTGTTGTCGGCGATGGCAAAGGCAATGTTGGGTTTGGTTATGGCAAGGCTCGTGAAGTTCCGATTGCTATCCAAAAAGCCATGCAATCAGCACGAAAGAAAATGATTAAGGTCAATCTAACAAATGACACATTACAATATGCAAAAAAAGGTAGGCATGGAGCATCTTATGTCTATATGCAGCCGGCTTCAGACGGAACAGGTATTATCGCCGGAGGAGCAATGAGAGCAGTCTTTGAATGTGCTGGAGTTAGAAATGTACTAGCAAAGAGTTATGGTTCGAGGAATTCAATAAATGTAGTGCGTGCAACAATAAGTGCACTAGAATCAATTCACTCGCCAAGACAAATTGCAGCAAAACGCGGTAAAAAAATAAAAGAAATTGTTGCTGAATAAAATAGAGAAGATAATGGCAGAGCAAAAGAAAATTAGAGTAACTTTGAATAAAAGTAAGCATGGTCGCCTAAAAGCGCATCGTGCTTGTATCTTGGGTTTAGGTTTAAGAAGGATTAGACAGACTGTGACAGTCATTGATACCCCAGAGAATCGCGGCATGATAAATAAAATATCATATTTAGTTTCAACCGAGGAGGCATAAAATGCATCTCAATAGCTTAAGTCCTGCTAAAGGGGCAAAAAAAAATCCAAAACGACTTGGACGAGGTCATTCTGCTGGACAAGGCAAAACTTGTGGTCGTGGACAGAAGGGCCAGCATGCACGCTCAGGTGGTTATCACAAAGTCGGTTTTGAGGGTGGACAAATGCCCCTACAACGCCGTTTACCTAAAGTTGGGTTTACGTCTAGAATGGCAGCTTATTCAGCGGAAGTTCGATTGCATGAACTAGCAATACCAATTGAGGATGTCATTGATATTGAAGTTTTGAGAAAATTACACTTAATACCAAATAAAACAAATAAAGTTAAAATAATATTATCCGGTAAGCTTGAAAAGGCGATTAAGCTAAAAGGTTTAAAAGTAACAAAGGGTGCGCGAGAAGCTATTGAAGCAGCTGGCGGGACCATAGACGAATAATAAATAAGGGATATATCAGGTAACTATATTATGGCAAAACAGCCAAAAATAAACGGAATGAATGCTGAAAAGACAGCAGGAAATTCAGGCGAACTTAGAAAGCGTTTTGCTTTTCTTGCTGGTGCCTTGATTATTTTCCGTGCCGGAACATTTATACCTGTACCTGGAGTCGATCCAGCAGCCCTTGCTTCGTTTTTTGACCAACAAGCAGGTAATATGCTGGCTTTATTTAATTTATTCTCTGGTGGGGCATTATCTAGATTTGGGATATTTGCTTTAGGAATTATGCCTTATATCTCAGCATCTATTATCATGCAGATGTCGAGTATGATCGTTCCTTCAATGCAACAACTCCGTAAAGATGGCGAATCTGGCAAAAGAAAAATTACACAATATACTCGTTATGGAACAGTATTCTTATCTTTATTTCAATCTATTGCAGCAGCATCATGGTTACAGAGTCAACCAGGCGTGGTTGTAAATCCAGGGATGATCTTTCTGGTCACAGCATGTATCACACTAGTCACCGGAACGATGTTTTTAATGTGGCTGGGAGAGCAAATTACAGAACGTGGTATTGGTAATGGAATTTCAATGATCATTCTAGCTGGAATAATTGCTGGGTTGCCTGCTGCCGTTGCAGGAACCGCAGAGCTAGTAAGAAATGGAGAAATGGCAGCCGCAACAGCGATATTATTACTGATTGTTTTTGTAGCCACAATATTGTTTGTTGTTTATATCGAGAGAGCGCAAAGACGAATTGCAGTAAATTATGCTAGAAGGCAGCAAGGCCGAAAGATGTATCAAGGTCAAAATACTCATTTGCCTTTTAAGATCAATATGTCTGGGGTAATTCCTCCTATTTTCGCGTCAAGTATTTTATTATTCCCCGCGACAATAGCTCAATTCTTTGGGCAATCATCAAACCCAAATGCTTTTCAAGAAATATTACAAACAGTTGGAGCTAATTTAGGTCCTGGTCAGCCGATTTATGTCCTTTTATATGCAGCAATGATTATTTTCTTTTGCTTCTTTTATACTGCTTTAGTTTTTAATGCTAAAGAAACCGCTGATAATTTGAAGAAATCGGGGGCATTTGTTCCGGGTATTAGACCGGGTATGCAAACAGCCGAATATATTGATCGTGTTTTAACAAGGCTTACGTTCTGGGGAGCTTTGTATGTAGCTGGGGTTTGTTTGCTGCCTGAAATTTTTCGTATGTTCTATCCGAGTATCCCCTTTAATTTCGGTGGAACCTCATTATTAATCCTTGTAGTTGTAACAATGGATTTTATGTCGCAGTTGCAAGCACATGCAATGAGTCATCAATATGATGGCATGATGCAAAAAGCAAATTTAAGGAATTATCGTAGATAAATTTGTGTATGTAGCAAAAATATTTGGAGTAAACGCATGAAAGTAAGAGCATCAGTAAAAAGAATGTGTAGGAATTGTAAAATTATTCGACGCAATCGTGTTGTTCGTGTGATTTGTTCCGACGCACGTCATAAACAAAGGCAAGGTTAAATAAAAGGAAAGGTATAAATAAGTGGCTCGTATAGCAGGAATAAATATCCCATTAAATAAACATGTTGTCATAGCATTGACAGAGATATATGGAATTGGGAATACAAGGGCGCAGCGAATTTGCAATTCTGCGGGTGTAAAACCAGAAACTAAAGTTAAAGATCTGGCTGAACCTGAAGTTGTTGGATTGCGAGAAGCGGTTGCAAAATTCACTGTCGAAGGTGACTTAAGGCGTGAATCATCAATGAATATAAAAAGATTGATGGACTTAGGTTGCTACAGAGGGATTCGACATAGACGTGGATTGCCATTAAGGGGTCAACGAACTAAAACTAATGCTAGAACAAGGAAAGGACCTCGTCGTCCGATCAAAAGATAAAAATTGGTTTAAAAGAGCTAATAACAGGAAAAATAATGGCAGATACGAAGAAAAAGAAAGTTAAAAAACATGTTGTGGATGCGATAGCGCATATTCATGCATCTTTCAATAATACGATAATTACCATTACAGATCGTCAAGGAAATGCATTATCTTGGGCTACATCTGGTGGTTGTGGCTTCAGGGGTTCGAGGAAATCAACCCCATTTGCAGCACAAGTTGCTTCAGATAAAGCAGGAAAAGCTGCATTAGAATTTGGCGTAAAGAATGTTGATGTTCGGGTTCGCGGCCCAGGGCCAGGAAGAGAATCTGCAGTTAGAGCGCTTAATGCACTTGGTTTTCAAATACAAAATATCGAGGATGTAACACCAATTCCTCATAACGGGTGTCGACCACCTAAAAAGCGTCGCGTTTAGAGGCAATAAGAAATGGCTAGATATACAGGACCAAAATGTAAATTATCCAGAAGAGAAGGGACAGATTTGTTCTTAAAAAGTGGAGTTCGACCTTTAGAGTCGAAATGCAAACTTGAAGTTCCACCTGGTGGAGCAGGACAAAGAAGGCCTAGGGTTTCTGATTACGGTTTACAATTAAGAGAAAAACAAAAATTACGTCGTATGTATGGTGTATTAGAGCGACAATTTTTAAACTATTATAAGCGTGCAGCTCAATTAAAGGGATCTACAGGTGAAAACTTATTATCCTTACTTGAAGGTCGTTTAGATAATGTCGTTTATCGTATGGGTTATGCCTCTACAAGAGCAGAGGCTAGGCAATTGGTAAGCCATAAAAGTATTGAGGTTAATGGTGTCATTGTTAATATTCCGTCTGCACAAGTTGCTGTTGGAGATTCAATATCAATTAGAGAAAAGTCTAAGAAGCAACTTCGTATTCAAAGCGCACTGGAAATTGCTGGACAAATAGGTCTTCCAGAATGGGTTCAAGTGGATTCAAAGAAAATGTCTGGCATCATGAAATCATTACCGGGTCGAGAAGATATTCTTCCCGATATAAATGAAAATTTAGTAGTCGAGTTGTACTCGAAATAGTTAGGAGGGTATATACCCATGCACGAATCTGTAAATGAATTTTTAAAACCACGCAATGTTAAAGTTGTGTCATCCAATGATTTGCAAGCTAAAGTTGTGATTGAACCATTTGAACGTGGTTACGGACATACTCTAGGTAATGCTTTGCGAAGGATTTTACTATCATCGATGCCAGGCTCCGCTATTGTTGAGGTTGAGATTGAAGGTGTCTTACATGAATACACCAGCATTGATGGTGTTCAAGAAGATGTTGTAGAAATATTGCTCAACTTGAAAAATGTTGCTGTAATGATGCATGGAAGAAGTTCAGCTGAGCTGAGTATATCAAAAAAAGGTCCTGGCCCAGTAACGGGTGCTGATATAGTCCTTGAGCATGATGTTGAAATAATGAATCCTGATATCGTAATAGCAAATTTATCTAGCACTGGTAGTTTATCTATGAAGCTAACTGTAGAGCGAGGACGCGGTTATCGTCCCGCAACAAGAGGACCAGTTTTTGAAGAAGAAGCAGGTCCAATAGGCAGATTACAACTAGACGCTTCATTCAGTCCGGTTCATCGTGTGTCATATGATGTTGAAGCTGCACGAGTAGAGCAGAGAACAGACTTGGATAAATTAATTATTGATATTGAAACAAATGGAACTATTGATCCTGAAGAAGCTATAAGACATGCAGGAAGCATATTAAAAGATCAGCTTTCGGTATTTGTTGATCTAGAAAGGGAAGAAGAGGGTGACAACGAAGAAGACGAGAATCTAGTTGACCCAATTTTACTGCGTCCCGTTGATGAGCTTGAACTAACTGTACGTTCTGCAAATTGCTTAAAAGCAGAAAGTGTTATGTATATAGGTGATTTGGTGCAGCGAACAGAAGTTGAATTATTGCGCACACCAAATTTAGGTAAGAAATCTTTGACAGAAATAAAAGAAATTCTTGAAAGCCATGGATTAACATTGGGTATGAGGCTTGAAAATTGGCCTCCTGCAAGTCTTGCTCAATAAGAAAAATTGTTTGTATTAATTAAAGAGTATTTATTATGCGACACAGAAAATCAGGACGTAAATTAGGTCGAAATAGCTCCCACAGAAAAGCTATGTTTCGTAATATGTCGACATCACTATTGTTGCATGAAACTATAAAAACAACTGTACCAAAAGCAAAAGAGCTTCGCCGAGTTGTTGAGCCTTTAATTACGCTTGCCAAAAAAGATGGCGTTGCAAATCGTCGACTTGCTTTTGATCGATTACGTGATAAAGCCATTGTAGGTAAGTTATTTACGGATATAGGTCCAAGATTTATAAATCGCCCGGGTGGATATTTGAGAATCTTAAAGATAGGGCTTCGAACTGGAGATGCAGCACCAATGGCGATGGTTCAGTTAGTTGATGGCCCAGCGAATGAAGCGAACGAAGAAGAAGCTGAGGCTTAGTTTTGTCGCTTTATTGAAATATTTAAATTACTTTAATTTATTCGTTTATATGTTCAAATAGTCTTTCATGGAAAAGGCATACTTCAATCAAACCGTTATTATAACTGGCGCCTCTTCAGGTGTTGGAGAAGCAACTGCACGTCATTTTGCGAATAATGGTGCAAATTTAGTGCTGGTTGCAAGAGGCCAAGAAAATTTGGATCGCGTCTCCATCGAATTAAAAAAGATCACTAAAGTTATGTCTGTATCTATGGATGTATCTAGCCATGTTGATTGTGAAAATTTAATTAAAAAATCCATAGAAGAATTTTCTTCAATTGATGTCCTAATCAATAATGCTGGATATCATAAGCGTGGTCTTGTGGAAGAAAATGATCCAAAAGAACTCGGTAAAATGATAGATGTAAATTTAAAAGCGCCTATAATATTAAGTTGTCTTGCTATACCTCATATGAAAAATAATAATTGTGCAATTATTAACGTTGCTTCACTTGCCGGTAGGACACCAGTTCCAGGCTCTGCTGTTTATTCTTCTTCTAAATTCGGCCTTAGAGCTTTTACTTATGCACTAGCCACTGAACGAAAAGAAAAAAATATTAAGATTGCTGTTATTTCACCGGGACCAATCGACACACCATTTATAATGGATGACATAGATTCGGTATCAGATTTGACTTTTTCGCAAAGCATTAGTTCTGTGGATGAGGTTGCTGAAGCTATATTAGAGCTATGTGTCAATGATCGGATTGAGAAATCCATGCCCAAAATTAGCGGTCTCTTTACAAATATATCTTATTTGTTTCCAAAGTTTGGTTTACTAGTAATGCCTCTATTAAAGAGAAAAGGGCAACGAATGAAAAAAAAGTTAAAAGCACTTAATCGAAATTAAAAATAAAACAAAAAGAAACTATGATTATGTCAAAATTAAATGAAAAAGAAATTCTAACAAAATTAAAAGAAAATGGTTCTTGGACTTACAAAGACTCTATGCTTAAACGAGTTTTTATATTTTCTAATTTCATTGATGCATTTAAATTCATGACTTTGATCGCCTTAGAAGCAGACAGAATGGATCATCATCCTGAGTGGTCTAATGTTTATAATAAAGTAAAAGTTAATTTAGTAACTCATGAGGTTTCTGGCGTAACCGAAAAGGATTTTATTTTAGCAAAGAGCATGGATGAGGTTGCAAATATGATTCTGTCAAATGACAAAGAGTTATAAATAGGCAACAACGGAGATGAAAAAAATTTCTTATTCAATATGTGCAACGTTAACTTTATTGGCTGTTTTTTTTCATGAAGTAACTGGCATGTCCTTACTGGTTGAGCCACTCTCTTCTTCTCCTTTGGACGCTGGTTTAATTGGAATTTTTTTTCATGGCATACAAATGCAGTCTTTATGCTGGGTATGAGCCTGTTATTTGCATTAGCTGCTTTTCGTTCAAAGCACCACCTTATATGGGACTTATTGCTACGTGGATGTGCATAGGTAATGGATTGGTGGCTTATGGAATGGCCTTTATATTTGATCAATTATGTGGCAAATGCCTACTCCAATTATTTGGACAGTTATTTCAGTGATTGGCATTGTTGGAGCTTTGTCTGGAAATAAAGAAAATGATTCAAATCAAGAAAGCTGAAATTAGTATTGGTTGATTGTTTAACGAATAACCTCGTTATCCAGTTTTAAGTAGGTCTTTTTGATTCATTGAGTTGAGATGTAACTTTTTTATTTTTCGTCTTATTAGCAAACTCTAACCCGTGATTCTCTGGCTTTTTTTCTTTACCCCCCCAAATGTTATTTTTGAGGCTTTTACTATTAATTTACGGGGCTCTCATTAAAAGCGTTTCTTGTTAAATTTTCAATTCCCTTATCAAGAACTCTAATATTGTCTTCAATCCTAATACCGCCATATGGTTTTAGCCATTCTATCTGCTTTAGGTTTAGCATTTTATAAGTTCCATTAACTTTTGCTTTGTTGATTAGTAAATCAATTACATACAAACCTGGCTCGATAGTAAATACCTGATTTTCTTGAATTTTTCGATTCAATCGAAGGAAAGGATAACGATCAGATCTATTTATTTCTTTACCCTGAGGGTTTTCTAAAAATCCACCAACATCATGAACCTGTAGTCCCAAAAAATGACCTAATCCATGCGGAAAAAATATATCTGTAATTTTATTTTTAACTAATGACTCTATTGAACCATTAGCAAGTCCTATTTGTTGAATAAAGTCAGCAATTTTTTCATGTGCCATTATATGTAATTCAATATAATCCATATCAATTTCAATTAGATCGATAATTTCTTGTTGCATTTGATCAATGCCATCAATTAGAGATTGGAATTCATTGCAATTATATGCATAAGTCCGGCTTATGTCTGATGCATAACCATTGTAACTAGCACCAGCGTCGATTAAAAAAGAACGAGGATTTTTTATTTTTTGTTTCTGGTAATGTTGGTAATGAAGTATCGATGCATTTTTGTTAATAGCTATTATAGTTTTATAAGGAAGTTCATTTTCTGAATGTTTTGAAGCCTTACAATATGACATATGAATATCAAATTCAGACGCGCCTTCTTTAAATTTTTTATTAGCTACTTGATGACCTCTTACTGCGGATCTCGAGGCTTTTCTTAAACATTCAATTTCATATTCTGTTTTTATGCTCCTACCATAATTTATGGCATTAATAACATTCTTTGTGTTAATGCTAATTATTTCAAAGTTATATCTATCTTCTAGATAATCATCTGTTATTAATATACATTCTTTTTTATTTGAAGGTAGGTGATTATTTATCTCATCCATTGAATTTACTATTATTATTTCAAAGTAATTAATCCAAAATGATGAAGGGAGTTCTGCTGATTTATGCCAAAAATCTATTTCTTGAAAATATATAAGGACAGGTTTTTTATTTAATTCATAAATGAGATAACAATTGGGGTGTTCGAGCAAAGGAAGCCATCGACAAAAATAGGGATTTGTTTTGAAAGGGAATGGATTATCATCCATTCTGCGATCCTTTATAGCGCCTGAGGAAATTATTACATAGCGAAATGGAGTATTTTTGATTGCTTCAACAAGTTCGTTTGTTAAGACATCCAGATGTGATGAGTAGATTTCCTCAAGATATTTAGTATTGGTATATTTTATATCTTTCATTCCTTGAGTAGCGTCCTTTTTATTGTCTGTAATATGTTCAGTGATAATTAAAATGGGTATTAATTAGCCTTCAATCTAGGCATTATAAAATAATCAATTATCTTATATACAGGGATTGTGAATGAAAAATATTATTATTACAGGAATTTTTTTTATGACTAATGTTTTTTCCTCAGAAATGGGCTTTGATCGAGTAACTGGCTTATCTTTTGCATCTAGATCTGAAGTGATTGCCTCAAATGGTATGGCTGCGACCAGTCATCCTTTAGCAACACAAGTCGCTTTAGATATATTAAAGAAGGGAGGCACTGCTATAGATGCTGCAATTGCTGCAAATGCTGTCCTTGGATTGGTTGAACCAACAGGATGCGGTATTGGTGGTGATCTATTTGCCATTATTTGGGACGCTAAAAAACAAGAGTTAAATGGCTTGAATGCCTCAGGTCGATCTCCAGGATCGCTTACATTGGATTATTTCAAAGAAAAAAATATTACTGAAATACCTTATTTGGGTCCTTTACCAATTACTGTGCCTGGTGCTGTTGATGGCTGGTTCGAGATGCACAATCGATATGGAAAATTGTCAATGATCGAAATTCTTGAACCAGCAATAGCTTATGCTGAGCAAGGATTTCCTGTTTCTGAGGTTGTATCTTGGCTCTGGGAAGAGAATACAGCTTCCAGAGTTGGGTACGAAGGTTTTAGAAATATATATATGCCAAATGGAAAGGCACCAAAGAAAGGAGAAATATTTAAAAACCCCGCCCTGGCATCAACATATAAAAAAATTGGAATGATGGGAAGGGATGAATTTTACAAAGGAGATATAGCTAAAAAAATTGATGCATTTATGATTAAAAATAATGCATTTTTACGTTATGAAGATCTTGCCAATCATTCATCGGAGTGGGTAAAACCAGTATCAACTAACTATCGTGGTTATGAGGTATTTGAATTACCTCCTAATACTCAAGGAATTGCAGTGCTCCAGCTTTTAAATATTCTGGAAGGTTTTGATTTATCTGATATGAATTTCGCTAGTGCCGAATATATCCATACATTTGTTGAGGCGAAGAAAATTGTTTATGAGGATAGAGCTAAATATTATGCAGATCCTAAATATTCAAATATATCGACCGATATATTAATAACAAAAGAGTATGCTAAAGAGCGACGAAATTTAATTAACCCAAATATAGCTGCAAAGGAGTTTTTACCTGGCGATATAAAACTCGAAAATGACGATACCATTTATTTAACAGTGGCTGATAGTGAAGGTAATATGGTTTCTTTGATTCAAAGTAACTATGGCGATATGGGTGCCGGCTTAACATCGGAAGAATTTGGTTTTAGTTTCCAAAATCGAGGCCAGCTATTTAGTCTGAACGCAGATCATCCAAATGTTTATGCTCCAAATAAACGTCCCTTTCATACAATTATTCCTGCATTTGTTACTAAAGATAACAAGCCTTGGCTATCGTTTGGTTTAATGGGGGGCTCAATGCAGCCTCAAGGGCATGCTCAGATACTAATTAATATGATTGATTTTGGCATGAATCTTCAGGAAGCAGGTGATGCCGCAAGAATTAGACATGTTGGATCATCACAACCTACGGATGAAGAAATGAATAATGGAGGTAGGTTATATTTAGAATCATCAATAAATGAAACTACCCGAGAGAAATTACGAAAACTTGGGCATAATATCGCTACAGATACTAATGTTTATGGTGGGTATCAAGCCATTATGTGGGATGAAGAGCACAATGTTTACTATGGAGCTTCAGATCCTAGAAAAGATGGACAGGCTGCGGGATATTAAATGATGACAAAAGAAATATATTTAACAGGCATTACGACGACTGGTACGCCACATATTGGGAATTATGTGGGTGCAATTCGGCCCTGCATTGAGGCGAGTCATAATAAAAATATAAGAAATTTTTATTTTCTTGCGGATTTACATGCACTAGCTAAAGCTGAGGATCCTGAACGAATAGCTAGATCTACTCTGGAGATATCGGCTGCTTGGTTAGCACTGGGATTGGATACACAGAATGCTTGTTTTTACCGACAATCAGATATCCCAGAAATACCTGAATTGACATGGATATTAACAAGTATGACATCAAAAGGTTTAATGAACCGAGCACATTCATATAAGGCGCAGGTACAAAATAATATTGACAGTGGTGCCATTGACCAGGATCGAGGCATTAATATGGCGTTATTTAGTTATCCAATATTAATGGCTGCAGATATATTAATGTTTAAGTCTACTAGAGTCCCTGTCGGAAGAGATCAAAAACAACATATTGAAATGACTCGTGATATAGCTCAACGATTTAATCATAACTTTGGAGATATATTGGTTGTTCCTGAAGCGATCATAAGTGAAGAAACAGCTTTATTGTCTGGTTTGGACGGAAGAAAGATGAGCAAAAGTTATGACAATATTATTCCGTTATTTGCCAATGAAAAGCAACTAAGAAAATTAATAATGAAAATTAAAACTAATAGTTTGGAACCAGGAGCACCAAAAGATCCAAAAGACTCCGTTTTATACGATATTTATAGTGCTTTTGCGATGCCAGAGGAAATTCTAAATATTAAAAAATTATATGCGAATGGTCTGGCATGGGGAGAAATGAAAAATATATTATTCGAGTGTATTAATGATCAATTAAAACCGGCAAGAGAAGAGTATCAAAAGTTAATTGATGATCCCGCTCAAATTGAAGTTCAGTTAAAAAAAGGAGCTGATAGAGCTCGCGAGATTTCAGTTCCATATATTCAAGAAATCAGAAATGCGATAGGCATCAGAAAATTAGTTTAATGAGATTAATGTCGAAAAAAAAAGGACCAATTCCCCCATTAATTTTATTATTTGTAGTCATAATTCAATTACTGACATCAAATTACCTATCATTTTTAACTATTGAGATTTTTTTTATTAATTGGATAGGTTATATAATTATCAGTTTGGGTCTGTTGATGCTGGTTACTTCTATCATGAGATTTCGAAAACTAAAAACCACAGTGATTGTATTTAAAAAACCCACTTCTTTAGTTACAACTAAAATTTATTCTCTGACTAGAAATCCAATGTATCTGAGCATGTTATTTATTTTGCTAGGCCTAGGTTTGTTGAGCAATAATGCTGGCAGTATTGTTACCGCTTTTTTATTTATCCCATTAATGAATCAACGTATTATAAAGCATGAGGAAAGTATGCTCGTAAATGAATTCCAGAATGAATATAATTTATATAAGAATAAAGTCAGAAGGTGGATCTGATGAAGATTAATACTATAGAAAGAAAATTATCATTAAATTCAATAGTAAATCTGGATAAATATCCTCTTGATAACTCTGCTTTTGTAAATCAATGTAAACATTCTATCGATGCAGACGGCTGTGTTGTCTTGCCTAATTTTTTAAGACAAGATTCGATTGAGAAATTAATCCAAGAAAGTGATCTGAATCAATGCAACGCATTTTATTGCGAACAAAAACATAGTGTTTATATTGCTCCACCAGATAAAAATTTTCCTAGTGATCATGCCTTCAACAGACAAGTGGTTTCATCAAAAGGCTGTATTACTGATGATCAGATAGAAGAGAATTCTGATTTGAAAATTTTATATAAATCTGAATTGTTTCGTAATTTTATTGCTGGTGTTGTTGGTGCAGGACGTCTGTTTGAATATTCTGATAATTTATCTTCCATAAATATCCATTATGCTTCTGAATCAGAAGAATTGGGTTGGCATTTCGATAATTCATCCTTTGCCGTGACTTTATTAATACAAAAGTCAAAAAAAGGAGGAGAGTTTCAATACATTAGAAACTTTAGGGATACAGATAATAATGAAATGAATTTTGATGGTGTGAATCAATTACTTGATGGAGAGCTAAAATTTGATAATTTGGTAATGGATCCCGGAACATTAGTATTATTTAGGGGTAGAAATTCAATACATAGAGTTACTCCTGTAGAAGGCGATTTAACTAGGATATTAGCCGTGCTAGCCTATAACTCGGAGCCAAATATATCACTATCGGAAACCTCAAGAATGACTTTTTATGGCAGATTGGACTGAATAGAATTTATTATGATGGAATTTAAAAATAAAAAAGTCCTTATCACAGGAGGATCAAGAGGAATTGGTAAGGCGATTGCACAGGGTTATGCATCACATGGAGCAGAAGTAGCAATCACTTTCAGGAAAGAAAATAAACTTGCCGAAGAATTGATCAAGTCTCTTCCTGGATCTAACCATATTTCTATACAGTCTGATGTCACGGATGAAGGGGAAGCCGAAGCTACTGTCTTGGAAGTATTAGAAAAGTTAGGTTCATTGGATATTGTTGTAAATAATGCTGGCATGTTTATTGACCACCCTATTTTGGAAGCAGGATTTGATGATTGGCAAAATGCATGGCAATCGACTATTGCAACTAATTTAATTGGACCAGCAAATATTTGCTATCACGCAGCAAAATACATGATTACGAAGAAACAGGGAAAGATTGTTAATATTTCCTCTCGTGGAGCAAATCGTGGCGAACCTAAAGCACCCGCTTATGGAGCGAGTAAGGCAGGATTAAACTCAATGAGTCAATCCCTAGCTATTGCTTTAGCGCCACATAATATTTTTGTTGGAGTTGTGGCACCTGGGTTTGTTGAGACGGATATGGCGATATCATTATTATCGAGTGAACAAGGTGAAGCGATAAAAAAACAAAGCCCAATGAATAGAGTAGGTAGACCAGATGAAATTGCTAAAGCTGTGATGATGTTAACTATGCAAGGCATGGATTATGCAACAGGAGCTATTGTAGATCTAAATGGCGCTTCTTATCTAAGATCGTGATTTAATAAAGAGCAAATAAAAGGCTATTATTATGTCTGAACTGACATGGACGGAATTTGAAAGAGTGGATTTACGAGTTGGTACGATAGTAGCCGCAGAATATTTTAAAGAGGCTATTAAGCCAGCTATAAAATTAACAATAGATTTTGGTGATGAGGTAGGAATTAAGAAATCATCTGCTCAAATTACGGATCACTACACACCTCAAAAACTAATAGGCAGGCAAGTCGCGGCAGTAGTAAATTTTCCAAAAAAACAAATTGGACCATTTATGTCAGAATGTTTGGTGACAGGATTTATTCAGGATGACGGGAGTGTAATTCTTTGTACCCCTGATAAAAAAGCTAAAAATGGAACAAGGCTGGCATAAATAAAGATGAATTAAGCGTTATATTTGTTGGTAATTACTTAAATCCAAGGATTTTAATATGCACTATGAAGTAAAGCATCCATGTATACAGGATAAATTAGCTGAAGTTAGGGAAGTAGGGACGAATCATCAAAAATTTCGTCGATTAGTGACTGAAATTACAATGTTATTGTCTTTTAAAGCGCTAGAAAATGTGTCACTTGAAGATATAGTTATCGAAACACCAATTACAAAAGCAAATTGCAAAAGGATTTGTGAAGAAATTGTTGTGATTCCAATTCTTAGAGCTGGAATGGGTATGTTGGATGGGGTGTTGTCATTAGTTCCCTCGGCTCGCGTGGGTTTTTTAGGTATGTTTCGTAATGAGGAAACAGCGGAACCTGAGAGCTATTATGAGAATATTCCAGAAAAATCTCTTAACGGCATACATTTAATTATAGACCCAATGTTAGCCACTGGCGGTTCTACGATAGCAGCAATTGATGCTTTAAAAGAAAAAAATATTAAAAAGATAATTATAATTTGTATTGTCACATGCCCAGAGGGATTAAAGGCAGTTGCAGCGAAACACCCGGACGTAAAAATCTATACCGCAAGTATTGATAGTCACTTAAATGATGATAAATATATTGTTCCTGGATTGGGTGATGCGGGTGATAGATTATATGGAACATATTGAAATATATAAGTTTTTATTTAAAGTAGATTACGTAAATATTTAAATATTTTTTAATTCTTTAGTACTGAATTATTAGTTAATATTTTAAAAATAATGGATCAATTTATACATTAATTTCTTAAGTAATCACTTTTAAATCCTTTGCTTTAGAATTAATTTATCGCTGATTTATTGGTAGATTATTAATTAGTTTGATATCTCTAGAGTGCTTATTACCAATATTAAATATTAGTCGATTACATTAGTGGTTAATTTAATTGCCTTTAATATTTGCACAATTGTGAAACACGCGTAAAATGCGTCAATCTGAAACAGTATGAATTAATCAAGCAATGTATTTGGTTGACAGATCCTGTTTCAGAATCGCACCGAAATGATTCGGTTTTATAACGCCATATTTATGGCATAAATTAAAAGAAAGAGAAGAAAATGTCAGATCAAGTAGAAGGTACCGTTAAATGGTTCAATGATGAAAAAGGATTCGGATTTATCGAACGCGAGGGCGGTAAAGATGTATTTGTACATTATAGCGCAATCAATGTAGAAGGTAGAAAGAGTTTGCGTGAAGGTCAGAGCGTAACTATGACTGTCTCTGATGGCCAAAAAGGCCCACAAGCTGAGAATGTAACTCCTCAGTAAGTATATCGTTAGCTCGAAAGTTTTTTACGATATTATTCTATAGAATTTGACGTTCTGTCATCTAATTTATAAAAAATTACAAAGCCCCTATTTAATAGGGGTCCTTTGTTTTTTTATACTCATCCTCTTTTTCGGTCAATATAGACCAGGCTTCAATTTTTTCTTCAATTCTACTAGTTAGTTCAGCAAATTTTTTTAGAGTAGATTGAATCTTATCTTTGTCTTGATTATAAAAATCTGAAGATGATAATTTTTCTTCGAGATGCACTTTGTTGACTTCGAGAGATTTAATTTGATCGGGTAATTCATTTAATATGCGCTGCTCTTTGAAGTTCAGTTTAGCAATTTGTTTTATTCTTGCTGGAGATTTTTGGTGTTTTTTATTTGAATTCTTATGATGATCAACTTGTGTTAATAATTGATTTCTAGATAGCCAGTCTGAAAAATTTCCAACGTAATGATTTAGTTTATCTTGATTCTCAAAAACAAGCATACTGGTTATAACGTTATCTAAAAATTCCCTGTCATGACTGACAACTAATAAAGTTCCTTTATATTGCACTAGCTGCTCTTCGAGTACATCTAGTGTTTCCATGTCTAAATCATTAGTTGGTTCATCTAGGATCAGTAAGTTAGTTGCTTTAGTGAACAATTTAGCTAGAATAATTCTATTTTTTTCACCACCAGATAGCGCTTTAACAGGTGTCATAGATCTTTTTGGAGAGAATAAAAAGCCTTTAAGATATCCCACTACATGCCGATCACTTCCATTAATCTTAATATGAGTCTTGCCATCACTGACGTTGTCAGCGACAGATCTTTCTGGATCAAGCTTTTGACGTAGTTGATCAAAATATCCGATTTCTATATTTGTACCTAACTTAACGGTTCCTGAATTAGGTTCAATTTTACCCAAAAGTAGTCTCAGCAGAGTTGTTTTTCCGATACCATTATTACCAACTATTCCAATTCGGTCACCGCGTTGGATATTAAGTGAAAAATTATTAATCAATGGTTCATCCGTATACTGATAATTGATATTTTTTATCCTAATCACTTTGCGCCCTGATTTTTCACTCTCTCCAATATGAATACGCGCTTGAGTTTCATGTGTGACTCTCTTTTGACGTTCCTCTCGCATCCTTATTAAAGCTCTTGAGCGCCCTTCATTGCGTGTTCTTCTCGCCTTTATGCCTTGCCTAATCCATACCTCTTCTTGCTCAAGTTTTTTATCAAATTTTGCGTACTCATTTTTTTCGTCGATTAAAAATTTTTCTTTTCTTCTTAGATAATTATTATAATCTCCAGGCCAGCTAGTAATTTTTCCACGATCTATTTCAAGAATCCGAGATGCTAATTTTTTTATAAAAGCTCTATCATGAGTAATAAAAATAACTGTCCCTTTATAGGAGTAAACTATATCTTCAAGCCATTTTATTGTTGATATGTCCAAATGATTCGTAGGTTCGTCGAGCAGAAGAATATCAGGTTTTTGTACCAATGCTTTTCCCAATGACACCCTTCTAAGCCAGCCACCAGATAGTTCATCCATCCTTTTTTCGGCAGGCAAATTAAGTTCTGAAATTATGGTATCGATTCGTTGTTCAAGATTCCATCCACCATGCGTATCAATTTGTTTATGAAGGTCTTCCAGTTCTAATAAGCCCTTTCCCTCTAATTTTTTTGATGCTAATTCATGATAATTTCTTAGTAGTAATTCAATTTCTGATAATCCAGAGCGTATTATATCTCGAACGGTAGTCTCCTCTGATATCGGTAGTGATTGTTCAAGTTGACTAATAATTAATTTTGATTCAAATATCACTGAACCTCGGTCAGGCTCTATGAGACCCATAATAAGTTTAAATGTCGTTGATTTACCTGCACCATTTCTTCCAATAAGACACAGTCTTTCTCCTGTTTCTATGGCTAGATTGGCATCAGAAAGAATTTTTTGCTCTCCAATCTCAAATGAAATATCTTCGAAACGAATTAATGACATAATTGTATAGTTTTAATCTCAGGTGATTTATTTATATAAATTGTAATTCTTATATTAAACTAATAAGTGAGTTATTATTTTAGGTAATGAATAAAGAGTGAATAATTATGGCTGATGATCAATTAATTAATATAGAAACGAAACTATCATATCAAGAGAATCTTTTGGACCAATTAAATTCAATTATTATAAAACAGCAAGAAGAATTAGATATTTTAAAACGAGCACTCTTATCAATTCAAGAACGTGTAACTATATTGAATGAATCATCAAATGAAAATGTTGATTCAGATGAGCGTCCGCCTCACTATTGAGATGGAGAAAGAATTTTGATTATTAAAAGACCAACACTTCAATTTACTAGCATATTAATCTTAATATTGTGTTTAGTGAATTATCTCAGTGCAAATGAAAATAATATAGTAAATGTGACATTGCAAACTTCTATTGGTGATATTCATGTAGAGCTTTATTCTGAGAAAGCACCTATTACAGTGGCTAATTTCCTAAGGTACATAGATGGAGGATATTTTGATAATACTTCTTTTTATCGAACTGTTAGATACGATAACGATAATGGGAGCCCTAAGATAGAAGTAATTCAAGGAGGTATCGGTGAAGGTGAAAGACCTTATCCGATGATTAAGCATGAGACTACAAAATTATCTGGATTAAAACATCTTGATGGAATGCTTTCGATGAGTCGGGGATCTGTCGATACTGCCACTTCAGATTTTTTTATTTGTATAGGCGATCATTTTGGCCTAGATTATGGTGCCTCAAGAAATTCTGATGGTAAGGGGTTTGCGGCATTTGGTCGAGTTACCAGTGGCATGGATATTGTAAGAAAGATTCATCAGATGCCTTCTGATAAGCACACCGATAATAGTTATGTTAAAGGCCAATTAATTAATAATCCGATTATTATAAAAACAATTAAGAGGAATTAATTTAGTTTTCAATTTAAATTTCGGCAATTTTCAATAAAGGCTTAAGGAATTGACCTGTAAAAGATGAGTCAATCTTAACAATATCCTCTGGCGATCCAGTAGCAATAACATTTCCACCACCTTCACCTCCCTCAGGACCGATATCAATAACCCAGTCAGCTGTTTTAATGACATCAAGATTATGCTCAATAACTACAATTGTATTTCCTTTATCTCTGAGGCGATGCAAAACTTTCAAGAGGAGGCTTATATCCTGAAAATGAAGACCGGTTGTAGGCTCATCTAAAATATATAGAGTATTACCTGTATCACGTTTTGATAATTCCTTGGCAAGTTTAATTCTTTGAGCTTCGCCACCAGATAATGTTGTCGCATTTTGACCCAATCGAATATATGACAGCCCTACATCTATTAGAGTTTGTAATTTCTTTGCCAATACAGGAATATTGGTAAAGAAAATCGACGCTTCTTCAACTGTCATCTCTAAAATTTCATTGATATTCTTACTTTTATATAAGGTTTCTAGAGTTTCGCGGTTATAGCGCTTTCCATGACATACATCACAGGAAACATAGACATCGGGTAGGAAATGCATAGCAACTTTTATTACTCCATCACCTTGACAGCCCTCACATCTGCCACCTTTTACATTAAAACTAAATCTACCGGGAAGATAGCCACGAGAGCGAGCTTCCTGGGTTCCAGCGAATAGCTCGCGAATAGGAGTAAAAAGTCCACTGTATGTAGCAGGATTGGATCTTGGTGTTCTTCCAATGGGGCTTTGACTGATGTCTATGACACGATCAATATTTTCAATACCATCGATACCTTTGTGCGGCGCTGGATTACGATTGGATTTATTAAGCTCATCGGCCACAGATTTATATAATGTATCATTAATTAATGTTGATTTTCCAGAGCCAGAAACACCAGTTACGCAAGTCATTAAACTCAATGGAATAGAAACTGTCACTTCTTTTAAGTTATTACCTGAAGCTCCATTAATGGTGATGGATTTTTTAAAATTTGCCACCGAGCGTTCTTTAGGGACAGCTATACTTTTTATTCCCGACAAGTAATTACCAGTGAGTGAGTGTTCATTGTTCTTTATGTCTTCGGGTGTTCCAGATGCGACTATCTCACCACCATGTATTCCAGCACCAGGACCAATATCAATCACATGGTCAGCTGCCATAATAGCTTCTTCATCATGCTCCACAACAATCACTGTATTACCAATATCTCTCAAATGAGTGAGTGTTTTGAGAAGTCGTTGATTATCACGTTGATGAAGGCCTATGGATGGCTCATCCAGCACATAAAGAACACCGACAAGACCTGATCCAATTTGACTGGCTAATCGAATACGTTGTGCTTCACCACCAGATAGCGTGTCTGCACTTCGATTGATTGATAGATAATCTAGACCAACATCACTTAAAAAATTTAACCTAGAGCTAATTTCTTTCGTTATTTTTTCTGCAATCGTCGCACGCCAGCCCGTCATTTTAATTTCTTTGAAATAATTTTTTGCATATTCAACAGACATTTCACTTATTTGAGGTAAATTCTGATCACCAACAAAAACATTTCTTGCCGACTCATTCAATCTCGTTCCGTGGCAATCAGGACAAGTCTGACTGTTTAGAAATTTACCAAGTTCTTCCCTGACGGCATTAGATTCCGTCTCTAGATAACGACGATCTAGATTAGGAATAATTCCCTCAAAGCTATGTTTTTTCTGAATCATCATTTTTCTGTTTTTAAAACTTTGATAAGTAAATTCAATTTTTTCATTACCGCTACCATGTAGGATTATTTTTTGAATATTCCTATCTAGCTCACTAAATGGTGTTTCTATATCAAACTTATAATGCTTAGCAATACTTTGGATCATATGGAAGTAGTAAGTTGTTTTTCGGTCCCAACCTCTGATCGCACCGCCAGCGAGAGATAAATCCTCATTAACAACTACTTTTTTAGGATCAAAGAATTGCTTTAAACCTAAACCATCACATGCCTTACATGCACCATTAGGGTTATTGAAAGAAAATAGTCTGGGCTCAAGTTCTGTTAGGCTATAACCACATATATTGCATGCATAGCGATCAGAGAATACTATTTGTTTTTCCTTGTCTTTCTCAAGTGAAGCAATATAGGTAACTCCATCGGCTATTTTTAAAGACATTTCGAACGATTCAGCAAGTCTTAATTTCATTTCTGGCCTAACTTTAAATCGATCAATCACTATTTCTATAGTATGTTTTTGATTCAACTCAAGATTTGGAGGGTCGTCTAATTCGTATATTTCACCATTTATCCTGGCGCGAATAAAACCTTGAGATTGATAATTTTTCATAAGCTGTAGGTGCTCACCTTTGCGATTAATGACCACGGGAGCGAGCATTAATAATGGTTCTCCTTCTGGAAAAGACAATACTTTATCTACCATTTCACTTACGGTTTGAGCTTCTAGTTTTACTTTGTGAGAAGGACAAAAAGGTGTTCCTGCTCTCGCAAAAAGCAGCCTTAAGTAATCATAGATTTCTGTAACGGTCCCAACGGTGGATCTTGGGTTATGTGATGTAGATTTTTGTTCAATAGATATTGCTGGTGATAATCCATGAATATGATCTACATCAGGTTTTTCCATGACAGACAGGAACTGCCTAGCATAGGTCGATAAAGATTCTACATATCGACGCCGACCTTCTGCATAAATAGTATCAAAAGCCAATGATGATTTACCTGAACCTGATAATCCAGTTATAACAATCAGTTTATCTCTAGGAATATCTAGATCTATATTTTTTAAGTTATGGGTTCTGGCACCGCGGATATCTATAGATTTCATGAATAATTTCATAACATAATTAGGGCAACCTGTTAATATACTGCCAGCACATATGTTTGAGCAAAGACACTTTATAACTATTTGTAACAATCAATAAATTGTTATTTGGTTCTTGATTAGAAAAGTATTTTTTAATCTTACTATTCCTAGCATTATCATAGCTTTATATTGAATTAAGTATTTTATATGCCCTTAGAAAAAAAATATATTGAAAATAAAATGCTCAATGAAGAGCGTAAAGTGGTCGGTGTTATTGCGCTGATTGCCATGTTTAGAATGTTTGGATTATTTGCCCTTCTTCCAGTTCTTTCCCTCTATGCCAGTGAGTTAATGTATGCAACGCCTTTTTTAATAGGAATTTCAGTCGGTGCCTATGGCTTAACACAAGCTATTTTTCAGATTCCATTAGGTATGCTCTCAGATAAGATTGGACGAAAATTCGTCATTTGCCTTGGCTTGTCTATTTTTATTTTGGGAAGTTTGACTGCGGCCTATAGTGACTCTATTTACGGGGTGATTGCCGGTCGTTTTTTGCAAGGTGCTGGAGCAATTTCAGCAACACTTACAGCCTTATTGGCAGATGCAACAAGAAAGGAAGTTCGAACAAAATCAATGGCTGTTTTGGGAATGGGGATAGGAAGCTCTTTTCTAATTGCATTAATTGTTGGCCCCTTGATTGCTGCCATATTTGGCGTCAGATCATTATTTTTCATGGCTGCAGTTGTTGCAGTTATCGCCATGTTTCTATTATTACTCATACCATCAAGCCTCATAAAAACTAATACCGTAATTCAGTTAAGAATAAAAGATGCGCTGAAAGCAAAATTATTAATAATTGACCTGCATGTCTATTTATTGCATTTAATTTTAACTTTGATGTTTGTCGTAATACCGCTGTTATTATTAAATCAATTGCAAATTCCATTATTAGATCACTGGAAGATGTATGTTTTTTCGTTGCTGCTTTCCTTGATAGTAACCATTCCTATGATTATGAATGATGGCCGAATGGGAAAACGAATTTACATATCTTTTTCAATCATCTTATTGTTTTTAAGTCAGCTAATTATGACTTTTTATAATCACTCTCAGATAATGGTATTCTCTAGTTTGACGATTTTCTTTGCTGGTTTTAACTTTTTAGAGGCTTCTTTACCTGCAAGATTATCTATTTTGGCAAATGATGAGCTAAGAGGGACCTCATTGGGTATTTTTTCCAGTTTTCAATTTTTAGGTGCATTTTCAGGGGGTCTGCTAGGCGGATGGTTGATGATTGCTCTTGGGACGCAAAATGTATTCATTTTTACCTCCATCCTGGTCTTCTGTTGGTTGGTATCTTTATTTTTCTTTGAGGATTAATTAAATAAAATTGGATACTTACTGGTAATTAGAGTGATCAAAGCTCTACAATAGAGAATAGAAAAAAATTATACTTAAAAAATCAATTTAATTACATCAATAATGAGGAATAAAAGATGGCACGTGGAGTTAATAAAGTAATTTTAGTCGGAACTTTAGGTGCCGATCCAGATACTCGTTACACACCGAGTAATGCCGCTGTTACTAATTTGAGTATAGCTACCAATGAGTCCTGGAAAGATAAGCAATCAGGAGAGCAAAAAGAAAAAACTGAATGGCATCGCGTAGTAATGTTTAACCGTTTAGCTGAAATAGCTACAGAATACCTCAGAAAAGGATCTCAAGTTTATATTGAGGGTAAAATTCAAACTAGAAAATGGGAAGATAAGGAAGGAAAAGATCGCTGGACAACTGAAATTGTGGCAAATGAAATGCAAATGCTTGGATCTAGATCTTCTGGAGGTAATTCAGCCCCATCGCCCATGGAAGGTTCACCTTCAACTACCGCATCGGCACCAAAATCTCAGAGCTCTGATGATTTTGATGATGACATTCCATTTTAGAATTTTGTTATTACCATTTAATTAATTGACCGAATAACCCCCCTAATATGGGGTTATATATAAAATTCCTTATTTCTCTATGAATTGCCAATGAATAATAAATTATTTATAAAAACTATGGGCTGCCAGATGAATGTCTATGATTCTGAGAAGATGGCTGCTGTTCTCAAGGAATCTCATGGCTATGAGTTAATTGAATCCCCTGAAGATGCGGATCTTTTGTTGGTCAATACCTGCTCTATTCGTGAAAAAGCAGAAGAAAAGGTTTTCTCTCAATTGGGTCGCTGGCAATCATTAAAAAAGAAAAAACCTGAAATGATGATTGGCGTTGGTGGTTGTGTGGCCAGTCAAGAAGGGGCAGGAATTGGCAAAAGAGCTCCTTATGTAGATCTTATTTTTGGACCACAAACTCTGCATAGATTGCCAAGCATGCTTGAAGATGCAAAAAATAAACAAGAAACTATTGTTGATATCTCTTTTCCACAGATAGAAAAGTTTGACTGTCTTCCTGAGCCAAGAGCAGAAGGGCCATCTGCATTTGTTTCCATTATGGAAGGATGTAGTAAATATTGTACTTATTGTGTTGTACCTTATACGCGCGGTGAAGAGATTAGTCGTCCTTTGGATGATGTTATTGCTGAAATTTATTCATTAGCAAAACAGGGCGTAAGAGAGGTGAATCTTTTAGGTCAGAATGTCAATTCATATCAAGGCTTAATGCATGATGGGCAAATCGCTGATTTGGCAACATTAATTTATTACGTTGCTGCGGTTGACGGTGTTGATCGTATTAGATTTACAACCTCTCATCCCGTTGAATTTAATGATAGCTTAATTCAAGCTTATGCAGATAATCCTGAATTAGCTAATTATTTGCATTTGCCAGTTCAAAGTGGCGCTGACCGAATATTATCACTAATGAAACGCGGTCATACTGCAATTGAATATAAACAAAAAATTCGAAAATTAAGAAAAATTAGGCCTAGCATCTCTATTTCATCTGATTTTATTGTTGGTTTCCCTGGGGAAACAGAAGAAGATTTTGCAAAAACAATGAAATTAATAACCGATATCGGCTTTGATCAATCATTCAGTTTTATCTATAGTCGACGTCCAGGTACACCAGCATCGAATATAAAGGATGATGTTGAAATGGAGATTAAAAAAGAACGCTTGCGATTGTTGCAAGAACAGATAACCTCGCAAGCATTTGCAATCAGCAAATCTATGATTGGAAGTCATCAGAAAGTTTTAGTTGAGCGACATTCTAAGAAAAATTCATCTGAGTTATCAGGAAGGACAGAGAATATGCGTTGGGTCAATTTTATCGCCAATGAAAGTTGTATCGGGCAATTTGTTGATGTAGTTATTACTGAAGCTCTGCCTAATTCGCTTCGAGGCAGGCTTCTTTAGGTGGAAACTTATCCTTAGAATTGAGTTAATAGACTAACATTGAATATCACCCAAGAAATAATTTTTGATTCTTTCAGTAATAAAAGACTGGCAAATTTATGCGGTCAATTTGATGAAAATCTAAGACATATTGAAAATCAATTAAAAATTAATATTTTTAGTCATGCGAATACTTTTAAGGTAACAGGCAATAAAGAGACAGTATCAATAGCAAACAAAGTTATTCAATCTCTTTATGGCTTAACTTTAAATCAAAATATTGATCTTGAGCAAGTGCATATCATCTTACAAGAATATGGTATGCAAGAAGATGATAATTTGTCTTCTGATAATATTGAAGACTTATATGGACATGATAATCAGATTCAAACCCCTAAAAAACTCATTCGACCTAGAGGTCAAAATCAAAACACCTATTTAGCTTCAATACAGCAAGATGATTTATCTTTTGGAATTGGTCCTGCTGGTACAGGAAAGACTTATTTGGCAGTTGCCAGCGCAATTCAAGCGTTAGAGGATGATGAAGTAAGAAGAATTATATTAGTTAGACCCGCGGTAGAGGCTGGAGAAAATTTAGGTTTTCTCCCCGGTGACTTATCGCAAAAAGTGGATCCTTATTTACGGCCAATGTATGACGCTTTATATGACATGCTTGGATCGAATCAAGTAACTAAATTAATTGAGCAAAATCTTATAGAAGTCGCACCATTGGCTTTTATGCGAGGACGTTCACTTAATGAATCTTTTTTAATTTTAGATGAAGCCCAAAATACGACTATTCAACAAATGAAAATGTTTTTAACTAGGATTGGCTTTGGTTCAAGGGCAGTTGTAACTGGCGATATTACTCAAATAGATCTTCCCAAAGGCCAGAAATCTGGTTTAATTCACTGCGCTCGGATTCTAAAAAATATTGATAGCATCTCATTCACTTATTTTTTACCGCAAGATGTTGTCAGGCATGATCTGGTGAAATTAATTATAAACGCATATGAATCTGAAAATTCTAATTAGATAAATATATGTTAAAAAGTAATTACATATTATCTATGGATATAGATAATTTAAGCGGCATAAAGATACCAGAAAAAAAGACGATAGAGGACTGGCTTGATTGTGCACTGAAATCTATTAACCACGATATCTTGAAAACAAACAGCCATCTTGAATTAAGCATAAGAGTAGTTGATGAATTAGAAATGACCACTCTCAATCATAAATTTAGGAATAATAATAGAGTTACAAATGTATTATCCTTTCCATCAAAAATGAATGAAGCATATTCAAAACCTTTTACGTATCCATATCATCTAGGCGATATTGTGATTTGTGCTTTAGTTTTGAATGAAGAGGCACAAATACAAGCAAAAACTATAAATGCGCATTGGTGTCATATAATTGTGCATGGTTTTTTACATTTATTTGATTATGATCACCTTCGCAATGATGAAGCCCTTAAAATGGAGCAACTTGAAGGAAAGATATGCGGTAAGTTGGGTTTTGATGATCCTTATAAATGAATAGCCATAAGTATTTAGTCATGTCTTTATTTAGAATATTTAGATTGATCTTTTTTTCTCTAGAAATAATACTAGTAATATAAATGAATGATAAAAAACAACCTAAAATAAGCGAAGGAATACTTGGCTTTTTGGGGCGCATTAAACGCGCCATTAAAGGCGAACCTTTCAATCGTAGAGAGATCCAAGAACTACTCCAGAATACTCGTGGAGCGATTGATTCCGATGAAGAAAAGATGGTATCAGGGGTACTTGATGTAGCTGAAACACAGGTTCGAGAAGTGATGATCCCTAGATCTCAAATGGTTGTCATTGAGAATACAAATTCTTTGAGAGAGATATTAGAAATAATTGTATCTTCTGGCCACTCAAGATTTCCAGTTATGAATAAAGACCAAGAGTCATGTATTGGTGTTTTATTGGCAAAAGATTTGTTACGACATTTTAAAGATGCTGCGAGTGATAATATTGATATTAAACGTTATATTCGCCCATTATCGGTAATTCCAGAATCTAAACGATTAAATACTTTATTAAAAGAATTTAGAGACAGTCATAACCATATGGCCATTGTGGTTGATGAGTATGGTGGTATTTCTGGCTTACTTACTATTGAGGATGTTCTTGAAGAGATTGTTGGGGAAATTGATGATGAGCACGACACTCAGGAGCTAGAATATATCCAAAAGAAAAAAAGTAATGATGGAAGTGAATATTATTTGGTACTTGCACTCACAAAGGTTGAAGATTTCAATGACTACTTTAAATGCAAACTTGAGCAAAGCTCTTACGATACGATCGGAGGTTTAGTTGTACATGAATTTGGAAGATTACCAAGAAACGGAGAAAAATTAATTTTTTCTAACTTCAAGTTCTCTGTTATTAAAACCCATCTGAGGCGTATTGAAGTATTATCGGTCAAAAAAGTGATTTCAAATTAGTGCAAATAAGAAATTAATGTTTGAGATGTTATTCAATAATGTTTGAAAAAATAAATCTCACACAATTTAAATTTAAATATTCATACTGCATGTTATTTTCATTCTTTTTGCTTGGTATATTATTAACTTCAATTTTCTCACCCTCAAATTTTTATTACTTAGCGCCATTTGTATTGCTACCAGTATTCTATTCCTGCCTAAAACTTCCACCCAAGTTATCTGCATTATATTTATTTAGTTTTGGACTGGGCCATTTTTTGACAGGCGTTTACTGGATTTATATCTCAGTTCATTCTTTTGGGCAAGCGCCAATTTGGATAGCAATTTTTTTAATGTTTGGATTGGTTTTATTGATGGCTTCTTACTTCGCATTGGCCGGATGGCTGATATCTTGGTGGACAAATGGACGTGCTTTTGCCTTAATTTTTATAGGTCCATCTATTTGGGTTTTATTTGAATGGCTTAGGAGCTGGTTGTTTTCAGGATTCCCATGGATGACTATCGGTTACAGTCAAGTAGATACATTTTTATCAGGCTGGGCACCAGTATTAGGAGTGTTCGGTGTGTCTTGGTTGGTATCCATTAGTGCCACTATATTTTTATATTTTACCCTTAAAAAAAGATATTTATTGGCTATATTTCTAATGAGTATGCCTTATATAATTGGCTTTAGTTTAAATTTATACAGTTGGTCTCATAGTTTAGGAGAACCAATAAAAACAATCATCATTCAGGGCGGAGTCCCACAAAATCTAAAATGGACCGCTGAGCAGTTTCCTAAGACACTTGACCTTTATCTTCAGGCAACTAAGAATTCACCTAAAAATAGTTTTATTGTCTGGCCTGAGGTGGCTATTCCGGCTTCAAGTGATCGCATTGAAGGATATCTTCAGTTTATTCAAAAAGAAGCCAAAGAGTCTAATAAAAAAATTGCACTCGGTGTACTTGAAAAAAATAAAGACACGGGCTTATTATTTAATAGTATGTTGTTCTTAGATGGCATTACAGAGCAATATTATCGAAAAAGACATTTAGTGCCTTTTGGTGAATATTTTCCTGTGCCAAGCTTTATTAGGGAATGGATGCGTTTACAGAGTCTACCTAATAAGGATTTATCAAAAGGTAATCAAATACAGTCATTAATAAAGTTTAGTGAAAACATATTTTTAGCAACGGCAATATGTTATGAAGTCGCCTTTGGTTCTGAGCAATTGTATGCTTTTCCTGATGCAGCCCTTCTGGTAAACATAAGCAATGATGCTTGGTTTGGAGATTCTATTGCGCCTCATCAACACCTCCAAGTATCACGTATGCGATCATTAGAAGTTGGTCGTGAAATGATACGTGCCACAAATAATGGAATCAGTGCATTTATTGGTTCACGAGGCGAGGTCAATCAACAATCAGATCAATTTGTATTTGCAATGCTTTCTGCTGATATCCAACCTCGCAGAGGATCTACTCCTTATGTGTTATTTGGAAATTGGCCAATATTATTCTTGAGTGGCGTAATTTTGATATTTTTTTATTCATTCAGGATGAGAAATCTAAAATCTGCTGGGAATTAATTTTCTCTGATTATGGAATGTTTCGTTAAGGTCAATATATAATAGAGCAACTAATTTTTAAAAGGGTTGAGAGAACATGAAAATTGAACAAAAAGCAACTAATGTATTTTGGCAAGATGGTGAAATTTCAAGAGAGGATCGTTATAAGATTTTGCCACAAATTGGAGCAACAATTTGGTTTACGGGTTTATCAGGAAGTGGGAAAAGTACAATCGCAGTAGCTCTTGAAAAAGCATTGCACGGTTTTGGTGTTTTATCTTATCGTTTAGATGGTGACAATATTCGTTTGGGTATAAATAAAAACTTAGGGTTTTCAGAGCAAGATCGTCAAGAAAATATAAGGCGTGTAGGTGAGGTTTCAAAATTATTCGGAGATGGAGGAATTATTGCAATATCGAGTTTTATTAGCCCGTATAAAGACGATCGAGATAATGTACGTATGCTTCACGACGAAGCTAAACTAAAATTTATTGAAGTATTTGTAGATTGTCCTTTAGCAACAGCCGAAATACGTGACCCGAAAGGTTTATATAAACGTGCTCGTGCAGGCGAAATTAAGAATTTTACGGGTATTGATGACCCCTATGAAATCCCAACTAAGCCAGAGATTCATCTTCATAGTGATAAGATGGAGCTTGAAGATGAAGTCTCAATTATTCTGAATTACCTCAGAGAGCAGAAGATTATAAAAATATAAATAGAGATAATCGTCAAAAATCTGACAAAATCAAATGTATTAGAAATTCTTAAAGCTAACAAATGATTATTAGTCAAGAGTTTAAAATTTCAGTTAATCAAGTAAGAAAATATTCAAATGAGCACATCTTACAATCCAGAGGAAATTGAAAAAAAAGCCCAAAAATATTGGGATGAACAGCAATGCTTTATTGTTAATGAAGATAGCGAGAAAGAAAAGTTCTATTGTTTAACAATGTTCCCTTATCCCAGTGGTCAATTGCATATGGGTCATGTGAGAGTATTTACTATTAGTGATGTTATTGCGCGCTATCAAAGAATGCTTGGCAAACATGTCCTTCAACCAATGGGTTGGGATGCATTTGGGATGCCAGCTGAAAATGCCGCCATCAAGAGAGAGGTTGCCCCAGCAGAATGGACTTATAAAAATATTGATTATATGCGAGAACAACTCAAAAGATTAGGGTATGCCTATGACTGGAGTCGAGAGGTTACCACCTGCAAGCCTGAGTATTACAAATGGGAGCAATGGCTATTTACTCGTCTTTTCGAAAAAGGATTGGTGTATAGAAAAAATTCAATTGTGAATTGGGATCCAGTAGATCAAACAGTGTTAGCCAATGAACAAGTTATTGATGGGCGTGGTTGGCGTTCAGATGCCTTGGTTGAAAGAAGAGAAATACCTCAATGGTTCATGAGGATCACTGCTTATGCAGAAGAATTACTACAATCACTTGATGAACTTGATGGCTGGCCAGAGTCAGTTAAAACAATGCAAAGAAACTGGATAGGGAAATCTGAAGGTATTGAATTTTCTTTTCCATTAGAAGGTCAGGAAGGTAGCTTAGTAATATTTACAACCAGACCAGATACTCTCATGGGAGTAACTTATATGGCTGTGGCTGCAGAACATCCACTCGCGCTAGAGGCATCAAGGCATGATAGTAAGATCGCTGAGTTTCTTGATGAGTGCAAGAGAAATCAGTCTGCAGAGGCCCTGATGGAGACAATGGAGAAAAAAGGGTTACCCTTAAATTCATATGCCATACATCCAATAACCCAAGAAAAAATTCCAATCTGGGTTGCGAATTTTGTATTGATGACATATGGCAGTGGCGCTGTTATGGCAGTTCCTGGCCATGATAAAAGGGATTGGGATTTTGCTAAACATTATGAGCTGAATATTAAGCAGGTAATTAAGCCGATAGACGGCAGTGTGATTGATATTGAAAAAGCTCCATACTTAGAGCATGGAATTCTAATTAATTCTCTTGATTATAATGGCTTGGGATCTTTGGAAGCTTTCGATGTTTTTGCCAAATACTTTGAAAATTCAAAACAAGGGAAAAAAGTAGTTAATTACCGTTTACGTGATTGGGGTGTATCCCGACAAAGGTATTGGGGGACACCCATACCAATAATCTATTGTGAGGACTGCGAGGCTGTTCCGGTACCTGCAGACGAACTGCCAGTTATTCTTCCTGAAAAAGTAAAATTTAGTGGGACTGGCTCGCCGTTAAAAGATATGCCTGAATTTTATAATACAACATGTCCAAAATGCGGTAAAAAAGCAAAACGTGAAACCGATACTTTCGATACTTTTTTCGAATCTTCTTGGTATTTCTCAAGATACGCAAGCTTTGATGCCTCCGACTCTATGCTTGATAAGCGAGAATCATATTGGATGCCAGTCGATCAATATACTGGTGGTATTGAGCATGCTATTTTGCATTTATTGTATTCTCGATTTTTTCAAAGATTGTTAAGGGACGAGGGCATTTCGGCTGTTAGTGAGCCATTTACCAATTTACTGACACAAGGGATGGTCTTAAAAGATGGTGCTAAGATGTCCAAAGCAAAAGGAAATACCGTTGATCCTCAGGGTTTGATTGAGAAATTTGGCGCAGATACAGTTCGTTTATTTATGATGTCTGCAGCACCGCCGGAACTCGCTCTTGAATGGTCAGATGATGGAGTTCAAGGAGCACACCGTTTTTTGCGTCGCTTATGGACGGCTATAGATAAGCATGATCCGGTGTTAGATTTAGATTTAAATCTCAATTTTGAAGAAAAGCAAAAAACTCTCCGTTACAAAACACACACAACAATTATGAAGGTGACCGATGATATAGGAAGAAGGTATAAATTTAATACAGCCATAGCATCAGTAATGGGATTATTGAACGCAATCAATAAATTTAATGATGATACCCAAGCAGGAAAGGTGGTTATCCAGGAAGCACTAGAATCCATTGTTCTACTACTTTCGCCAATTACACCTCATATATGTCATGCTTTATGGAGCGAACTAGGGCATAAAGAAGCACTTATCTATTCTTCTTGGCCAGAAATGGATAAGTCTGTAATCATTAAAGATGAAGTTGAAATAATCATACAAGTGAATGGTAAGCTAAGAAGTAGAATGGCTATTGATATTAATACATCACAAGAAACTGTTGAATCTATGGTAATCGCAGATGAGAATATTTTGCGATATATTGATAAAAAGTTAATCAAAAAAATGATCTACATAAAAGGAAAATTAGTTAATGTTGTTGTCTAGAAATATTTCACTTTTGATAATTTTAGGGGTACTTAATTCTTGTGGATTTCAATTACGTCAACCTGTTTTATTACCTGTGAGTATGAATCAGACTTATATAGAAACGAATAATAATCGAAGTTTATTTTATCAACAACTTAAAAAAGAGTTAGTTTCTAAGGATATTGAATTAGTCTCCTCTAAAGCAGATGCGTCATCAATATTAAAAATATTTGAGGATGAAACGGGCAGACGTGTTTTATCTGTTTCAGCTAGAAGTATTGCCACCGAGTACGAGGTATTTTATAGGATTGTTTTTGGCTTAGAAGAAGCTGAAAAATTATTAAGTCCACCTCGTGAGATAATATTGACCAGAAGTTATACTTTTAATGAGAAACTGGTTCTTGGAAAATCTCAAGAAGAAGAAATGCTAATTGAGGCATTGGCTAGTGATTTAGTTAGAATAACTTTAAATCAATTATCCTCAAAGTAAAATACGAGAATAAATTGCAGCAACCCATAATAATTGGTGATTTTGAAAATAAAGAGCTCAATAATCTCATTAATAAGTATCATTTTAAACTTAAAATTCTTGCTGATCATGAAACTATACCAGCTAGTTTTTGGGGTGATCCTGAAGCTGGTTTGATAGGAAAAACGATTTTTGTGAAGAAAATAACCCCATTACATTCCTTTTTTCATTAATTCTCTCATCTTATTTGTATGACAGAGAATAGAAGAATTAGTTTAACTAAGGATGCAAAAAGTGATGATGAAGAAGAATCTGCGGTATGTTATTTACAGATTTTGTTGGCAGATTATTTGATAGGAGTGAATCCTAATTTATTGATGAAAGATATGGATGATTGGGGGTATAGTTTTCGTTTAGGATCGACACAAGCATGGTTTCAAAACGACTCCTGTGATTCAAGAAAATGGCTGCAAAAAGAAAATATATTGGATGAAAAAGGCAGTATCACCTGGGTTTTAAGAACTTAGAAGATTATAAGCATAGATTGACTGTGATAATTATATATAGATATTTTTTTAACTAAACGGATTATAATCAGCCTTAGTTTAATTTAGATAGCGAGATGAAGATACATGGCAACGAAAATCTTCCTTTATGACACCTTGACTGGTGACAAATTAGAATTTAAGCCATTTAAACCTGGAAAAGTCAGCATGTATTTATGTGGACCTACGGTCTATAACTATGCTCATATTGGAAATGCTCGGCCGGCTGTCGTGTTTGATTTACTGGGTCGTTTATTGCGCCAAAATTACGATCTTCTGTTTGTCAGAAATATCACTGATGTCGACGACAAAATAAATGCTGCAGCTATTGAGTCAAATAAAAGTATAAGTGAGATTACTGAAGTATATATAGATGCCTATAATTCTGATATGGCTGCTTTAGGCGTAAATTCACCTGATATAGAGCCTAGAGCCACAGATCATATTAATGAAATGATCCAAATGATCGAGGGACTGATCGATACGGGGAATGCTTATCATGCTGATGATCATGTTTTATTTTCTGTAGAAACTTATGATAATTACGGGTCACTTTCAAAAAGGGATTTAAGTGAAATGTTGGCGGGTGCGAGAGTGGACGTGGCATCATATAAAAAATCTGCGCATGATTTTATTTTATGGAAACCATCTACTCCTGATCTTCCAGGTTGGGATTCTCCATGGGGAAGAGGCAGACCAGGCTGGCATTTAGAATGTTCTGCAATGATAAAAAAACACCTTGGAAAAACCATTGATATTCATGCGGGAGGGCAAGATTTAGTTTTTCCTCATCATGAAAATGAAATAGCTCAAAGCACTTGTGTACACCAGGGAGAAACGTTCAGTAGGTATTGGCTCCATAATGGATTTCTGAGTATAGATAACACTAAAATGTCAAAATCTTTAGGTAACGTCAGCTTAGTACGCGATTTACTAAAAGATTATTCTGGCGAGGTAATTCGATTAGCACTTCTGACAGCACATTATCGTCAGCCATTAGAATGGTCATCTAATACACTAATTGCAGCTAAGAAGATGCTTGATCGAGTCTATGGCGCATTAAGAAATATTAACGTAACAACCCAAAAAATTAATAATACGAAAGTACCTAGCTTAATTCTAGAAGCTTTATCCAATGATCTCAATACGCCAATGGCTATGGCAGAAGTATTCAGTCTTGCTAAGAAATTAAATAAAACGCTTGATAGTAATGAACAAGAAAATATTGCTGCTCAAATTTACGCTGCTGGAAAAATACTAGGACTATTTGAGCAAAATGCCAATGAATGGTTTTCTAAAATTACTGAATGTAAATATTCTGAAGATGAAATTCAAGCCTTAATTAATGAAAGGGAAGTCGCGCGTTCAGTAAAAGATTTTAATAAAGCAGATCGAATCCGAGACCAGTTATTGGTTGAAGGCATAAGTATTGAAGATACTTCTTCTGGAGTTCGTTGGCTCATTGATAAGTGATTTGGAAGTGTCTCTATGAATGAAGTAACAGAAAGTCAAAAAGAAATTATTAGTGAATTTAAATTCTTTGAAAATTGGATGGATAAATATCAGTACATTATTGATCTTGGAAGACGTATGAGTCCGTTATCTGAGGAAGAGAAAAAAAATGAAAATAAGATTAAAGGCTGTCAATCTCAAGTATGGCTTGTTTGTGAGTCAAAGAATGAACGTTTATTATTTCGAGCAATAAGTGATGCCGCTATTGTTTCTGGACTGATTGCCATTCTGCTTAGAATATACAGCAATAAAAAACCTCAAGATATTGTTGAGGCTCCCATTGATTTTATTGAGGCATTAGAGCTTGAGCAGCATTTGAGTGCCACTAGAAGCAATGGATTGTCATCAATGCTAAATTCAATCAGAATGCATGCTATTCAATCGATAGAAAAATTATGAGTTATTTTATTACTTATATAATCTTAGCCCTAATAAAAATATATAAGTTTTTACTTTCTCCTTTATTAGGAATGAATTGTCGATTTCAGCCCACTTGTTCGGCTTATTGTGAAGAAGCCATAAAAAGATATGGGTTAAGAAGAGGCCTGATATTTTTTTTGAAAAGATTTTCGAAATGCCATCCATGGGGAGAGTCAGGTTTCGATCCGGTACCAGAAGAAGAATAATTTATTTAATTATTGGCAGGATACAGAATGATAATGACTGATTCGATTATTGTAATAGTGAGCCAGTGATAAAGCCAATGAACCAGAGATCGTAAATAAACTGTCTGCTAATAGACTGTATTGATTGTGTATTATCGTCCCACCAAAAAGAATCATAAGAATACCAAAACAACCAAGACAAGTTATTGGGGTATTTTTGTGATTACGATAACCTCTATAAAGGGCTACCAAACTGATCGGGATAATGACAAATAACATAATCGCATGATAGTGCCGACCAAAAAATTCACCAAATAGAGGAATACTGATTGTTATGATTGATAAGGCCAGACAATGTAATATACATAAACCTGATAGCCAGATACTCAAGTTATCTAATTTTTTTGTTTTATGATTGATTTTATGCATCAAATTTTAAATTATATTAGAATATAGAAAAGTTTTTAATCAATATTTTGATATATTATAACATAACAATTTAATTGAAACATTTTTTAAATTTAGTTCTAATCTAGGGTATATATGAGAAAAAAAATAATGAGTATGTTGTGCTGCCCGATTACACATACTCCGTTATCAAAAATTACCGAAAAAAAATTAACGGACCTCAATTTAGCAATAGATAAAGGGCTTATTATTGATCGTGATAAAAAGATCATTAAAATGAAGCTCACAGATGCGCTAGTAACTGAGGATGGTATGATGTTATATGCAATAGAGGATGGAATTCCTGTGCTTCTTGAGAATAGATCAATTTCTCTTGACCAATTAGATTGAATGCAGAATTATTAAAGTATTATTCTGAAGACTAGATAAATATATTTTCATGAAGCTATCTCCCACAACTCTTCCCATTGATCTGAAGAAAAGATTACTTCATTGTTATCTGGTTTCAGGTGATGAACCTTTATTAGTTCAAGAATCTCTTGATTTACTTAGGCAATCATCATTTGATGCTGGCTTCACCGTTAGAGAAGTTTATGATCAATCGCAATCAATAGATTGGCAAGAAATTTTAAGCGCCAGCAATAATCTTTCACTTTTTTCAGAAAAAAAATTAATCGAAATTCGACTTACTTCTGCAAAACCCGGTCGAGAGGGTATAAAGAGTATAATTGAGCTTACCCAGAGATTAAATGAGGATCTAATGCTTATAATCTCAGCCCCAAAAATAGATAAGGCCACTTTAGCTTCTAAATGGTGTCAATTTTTCCAAAATGAAGGAGGCTTTGTTCAGATATGGCCGCTTAAAGCAAATGAGCTTCCTGCATGGCTTGAAAGGCGGATGATGGCTGTTGATTTAACTGCAAAAAAGGAAGCAATATTGATGCTGGCTCATAGGGTAGAAGGAAATCTCTTGGCGGCATCACAAGCTATAGAAAAATTAAAACTCTATCTTGGTGAGGGGAATGCAAGCGAAACTGATATGCAAAAAGTGGTGTCTGATGATAGTCGTTATGATGTCTATAAATTGATTGATGCTCTCCTAATTGGTGATGTTAAGTTGGCTTTGAGAATTTTATCAAGTCTTCAGAGCGAAAATATGGACGCTGTTGTAGTGATATGGGCTCTGAATAGAGAATTAAGATTATTAAGTAAGCTGGCTTTTTCCCTCGAGTCAGGGATGAATCTCAATGAGGTGATGCGAAGCTATCGAATTTGGACGTCACGCCATAATGCCGTCTCAGCATGTCTTAACCGTCATCAAGCAAAAGATTTCCATAGTATGATCAAGGCTTGTACCAATGCAGATAATGCCGCTAAGGGCCAAACAAAAGATGATAAATGGCAACTGATAAGAAATATAATTTTTTCACTCTCAGCCTATAATAAAGCAGCGTAAATGATTGTATTGAAATTTAGAAGGATAAATCGAATATGAATCCAATAGGTGTATTTGGAGGTACTTTTGATCCTATTCATTATGGGCATCTTAGAACTGCTTATGAAATGTTACAAGCACTGAAATTTGAAGAGGTAAGGTTTGTGCCTTGCGGTAAACCGCCGCATCGAATTGATCCGTTTGCTGATAACAAGACAAGACTGGCTATGGTTAATGCGGCCACTCAAGGGCAACGAGGTTTTGTAGTTGATGATCGTGAGTTATATAGAAAAGGGCCATCTTATTCGGTAGATACTTTAAAAACTCTACGAATGGATTTTCCATTGAGATCACTTGCTCTTATAATTGGAATGGATGCTTTTATAGGGTTACCTAAATGGCACCAATGGAGGGAGATACTAGAGTTGGCTCATATCGTAGTAGCACATAGACCTGGATGGCGTGCGCCTGATATAGGGCCGCTTGGTGAATTACTCGAAAATAGAGGGACACATCGAGTCGATGATCTTCACCGTTCAAAGTCTGGTCATATATATATTCATGATGTCACGCAGTTAGAGATTTCTTCTACTGATATTAGGGATCTTGTAAAAACAAGCAGAACGCCTCGTTTTCTGATGCCAGATGCGGTGTGTAATATTATTGACGAGAGTGGCTGCTATGATAGCGACTAATAATTAACTTATAAAAATGGTAACAATAAATGAATGTAACTGAGCACAATGAATTAATTATTGAAATTTTAAATGACTCTAAAGCTAAGGATATCATCACTTTGGATGTAAGAGATATGACTTCTACAGTGGATTATATGATTTTGGCTAGTGGAACTTCCTCTCGGCATGTAAAAGCTTTATCTCAGATTTTACTTGAAGAATCTAAAAAACATAAGAAACGAGCTATCGGAGTTGAGGGTGAAGAAGGAAGTGAATGGGTATTGGTTGATTTTACTGATATCTTAGTTCATATCATGCTGCCTCGCGTAAGAGAGTTCTATAATCTTGAGAAATTATGGTCCCTGAAACCAATAAAGAAAGCTTGGATAGGCGATAACTAGTCAATGCATATACGTTTAATTGTCGTTGGTTCTAAGCAGCAACAATGGGTTACAGAAGCTTTTCAAGACTATGTTAAAAGATTGCCACGCCAGTGGAATTTCAGTCTTTCTGAGATTCCAGCTCTAAAAAGAAGTAAAAATGAATCTGTAACTTCTGTAATAAAAAAAGAAGGAGCAAAGATCTTGTCAGAATTGAAAGATAATGAGCAATTAATAATTCTAGATGAAAATGGTATGGAGTTCACTACTCAAGCACTGTCGGATAAATTAGAAAATTTAAGTGCGATTAAAAATAGGTTTTGCTTTGTAATTGGTGGTCCAGATGGCTTGTCAGCTGAGTGTAAAAAAAGAGCGGACATGAGTTGGTCGCTAACTAAGTTAACTTTACCGCATGGTCTTGTTCGCGTTATTTTTATTGAGCAAATATATCGTGTGTGGACTTTAATGTCTCGACATCCCTACCATCGTATCTAATTTATCTGGAATAGCACATCAATAATAAATCTATATATTTAGCTTCAGGGTCCCCAAGAAGAAGACAGATTTTAAATGAACTCGGCATAGAGTTCCTCCATAAATCAGTCAATGTAGACGAGAAAAGAGAAAATAATGAATCGGCTAAAATGATGGCAACGAGACTTGCTATCAAAAAAGCTGTTTCCGTTAAAAATGAGATTGCCAATAATTTTATAATTCTGGCAGCTGATACAGTGGTATCTCAACAAGCTTTAATTTTTGGAAAGCCAACTTCTAAAAACCATGCAATTGAAATATTAAGTCAATTATCTGGCAAGGAACACCAAGTATTTACCGGTATTGCTATACGTCACAAGGACAAGATCCATTCAAGCATCTCTGAAACTAATATTTATTTCAGGAAAATTACAACTGAGGAAATTAATTACTATTGGGATACCGGTGAATGCCTTGATAAAGCTGGCGCATATGCAATTCAAGGAAAAGGTGCTATGTTTGTTGAGCGAATCGATGGCAGCTATTCCGGAGCAGTAGGTTTACCGATATTTGAGTGTATTAATTTATTGGCTTTATTGGGTTGGAAATATTTTTCCAAGAATTCAGGGTGAATGCTTTGCAAGAAAAAAATACAGAATCTGAATTATTTTTTAATATTACTGCCAATGAAACTCGAGGTATATTACTAGAAAATAGTATTCCACAAGAAATCTATTGTGAGCTCGAAGAACATCGCGATATGGTTGGTAAGATATTTAAGGGGAAAGTTACCCGTATTTTACCGAATATCAAAGCGGCTTTTATTGATATTGGTATAGATAAACTTGCTTTTCTGCCATTTTCGAGAATTAAACATAATTATAATGACCGGTCGAATATTTTAGAAAATCAATATAAAAATATTATCGTTGGAGATGAATACCTAGTTCAAGTTGTTAAAAACCCAGTCAATAAGAAAGGGGCAAAAGTCACAAAAACATTAAGCATACCTTCTCGCTACTTTATATATTTGATTAATGATAATGGTATTGGTGTTTCATCCAAGATAAAAAATGATAAAGAAAGAAAGAAGCTTAATGATTTAGCTTCAGATTTTATAATTAAGAATAATTTAACGCACGGATTGATTGTTAGGACCATGGCCGAAAATGTTAACGAAGATATCTTATTGGCTGATTTGGAGGGTTTATTAAAGTTATGGGAGTCGATTGAGGTAAAATCTCAATCTAAAAAAGCAAAAAATTGTGTCTTTGAGGATTTATCACTCCCGGCTAGAGTAATTAGAGATTTGCCAACAAGAATGGTAAAAAATATATGGATAGATTCAGAGAAAGATTTTCAAGTATTAAAACAATACATCGATGATTTTCTTCCTGATAATGAATCAAATGTTCTTTTTTATGATAATGATCAACCTATTTTCGATAGATATAATATTGAAGATTGCATTAATAGTACATTGAATCGAACTATCAGCTTACCGTCAGGAGGAAGCGTTATTTTTGATTTTACCGAAGCGATGACCACAATTGATATTAATAGTGGGAGCTTTGCAGGAAAAGATAATAAAGATGAAATGGCATTTCATATCAATACAGAGGCGGTAACAGTAATCGCGCAGCAACTTAGATTAAGAAACATCGGAGGAATTATTCTTATAGATTTAATTGATATGGAAAATGAGAGATTCAAAAGAATTGTTTTTGATGAATTTAATAGAATCATGCTCGCAGATACTTTGAAATATCATATATATCCGATTTCGCAGATTGGTTTGATTGAGATGACCCGTGAGCAAAATCGTCACAGTCTTTGTCAAATTATGTGTGAACAATGCTCTGCTTGCGAGGGAAAAGGATTTGCAGTATCAAGTGGTATTCTTTTCTATCAAATGATTAGACGAATTAAGTGCATAGCAGCGAAGAGTAACTCAAAAAAAATTACAGTAATATTGGGGGAAAAAATTTACTCTTACTATAATCAATATGGGGTAAAACAATTAAATGATCTTGGAAAAAATATAAATAAAAAATTAAATATAACCCAATCCTCATATGATCTTGATGGTGAGTTTGATATTGTGGAATAAAAAATAATAAAGCAATGCCTTTTAGTATCAAAAACATAAAAAACTTCTCTATTATAGTAATAATTTCTGCGATTATTTTGTCTATCGTGGCAGTCACTCTTGCCAATATATATACTCCCAGAATTAACGAATATCAGGATGAATTTAAAAGCTGGATAAATGAAGATAGCGACTATGAGCTTGATTTTAATAAAGTTGGAGCTGGTTGGCGAATAAATGGTCCAGAATTAATTTTCTATAACCCAGAGATAAAAGATAAAATTACACAAGAACAAATATTTTATGCAGGAAAAGCAACTGCTGAAATAGGTCTTCTTGATTTCTTGCTTGGTCGTTCATTGGTTATAGATCAATTAATATTTAATCAAATAAATCTCGATCTAAAGTATACAAAAAATAGTGGCTTTTTATTTCAAGGATTGAATTTAGATATATTTGCTTCATTTTTTAATAATTCATCAAAAGAAATACCGTCATTCACACTTATTGGTGAGGAAATTAAACTAAATCTTAATTTAATTGATCAAGATAAAGCAATTGTGGTTTCAATTCCTTCGGTAACAATGGAAATTAATGCTGATGAGGTAAAGTTTGATACTACTTTCGAGCTCCCAGAAAATCTTGGCCAATCAATGCTGTTATCAGCAAGCAAAAGAGACGAAGGTGATCAATTATCATCGGAATGGCGATTATATTTAGAAGGGAAATCCCTAAATATAATGGCTTGGCAGGCACTACAATTCTATAAATTAAAAAATCTCCAGGACGGTTTGATGGATATTGATGCTTGGATAGAGTTGGGCTCTAACAACATAGAAAGAGTTACGGCAGATATAGTGGTTTCAGACTTATTAATAAATGATCTTAAGAGTGAGCCATTATTTATTGAATCACGTATTGAATATTTGGCCAAAGAATTTGGCTGGTTTGCGTCACTTGATAAGTTTAAATTTCATACAAAAGAGGCAAATTGGCCTGAATCACGAATTCAAATTCAAACTCGCAATAACACTGAGAGTGATGGGATTACATTGGATCTTAGTGCATCGATTATTGTTTTGGAGAATTTAAGATTTTTTGATAACTGGATTGAGCCAGGTATTGCTAATTATCTTGCTGAGATAAATCCAAAAGGACTATTAAGAAATACAAAACTTAATATTTCAGATACAAATAAAACTGACTCCATGTTTAATTTATCAGCTCAGCTTGACGGAATAAGTATTGATTTGATATCCAGTAATGACCAAATAGATGGCCTTGATGGCTACTTAGATATTAATCAGGAAGGTGGAAGATTAGAAGTAGATACTTCAAACTTAGGTCTAAATTTTAGAAATTATCTTAATAATAAACTCATACTTGATCATGCTAAAGGAGACATTACTTGGCGTAAGAATGCAACCGGGTTTAAAGTTTTCGCAGATAAATTTGAATTAGGAAATACTGATTTTGAGAGTAATACAGATATTGAAATGTCATTTCTAACAGATTCAAATATACCTTATATTGATATTAAAAGTAGCTGGTCTTTCGAAGATATATTGATGGTAAAGCGATTGTTGCCTAAAAATAAATTGAATCCAGTCTTGTATCAATGGATACAAGAGTCTCTGAAGTCTGGAAGAATAAATAATGGTACAACACGTGTTGTAGGATCGATGGAAAATTTTCCTTTTATTGACAGAAATGGCATTTTCCAGATTAATGCTCAAGTAAAAGATATGTTATTGAATTATGCAAAAGATTGGCCTGAAACCGAAATTCAAGATATGCACGTATCTTTTGATAGAAATAAATTATATTCCTATGAAAATCATTTACTTAGCAATAATCTTGAGTTAAGAGATGTCAGTATTGAAGTGAATGATATCTTTAATCCAAAACTACAAATTAACGCGAGCTCAAGCGCTAAATTAAGCACTATACATAACTTTATGATGAACAGTCCGATTGATGCTTTTTTTGGTAAAAATTTAAAGAGTCTTAAATTAAATGGTAAAGCCGATTATGAATTTGGCATTCATTTACCATTGAGGTCATTACAAAGAAAAAATTATGATTTTACGACGCAAATTAAAGCAAACAATGCACGCATAGATATGACTTGGATGAAACCAGATATTGAAGATTTAAATGGCACAATTGAGGTTTCAAGGGACAATGCTTCTTCAGAAAATTTAACAGGCAGCTTTATGGGAATGCCTGTACTTATAAATTTATCTAAAGCGATAAGCGATAAAGAATCCATTGCTAGTGTTATAACTATGGAGGGTAAAACTTCTATTGATATTATCGAGAGTAATTTTGATTATACGTTAAACGAATATATATCAGGAGAAGATATAAATTATCATCTTAGTTTGAATATTCCTCGTTTTGATAGATCTGAACCTATACCTTTTTTCTTGAATATTAAAAGTGATCTGAATGCTTTAGCTATAAACTTACCTTATCCCTTAGCTAAAGGAATTGATGATATTAGTATGTTAGATATGAACTTAATATTTCCTTCAGGCGAGTTAATTCAACTCGATGGCCACTTAAATTCTGATGTTAAATGGAATATATATTTCAAAAAGATTATTAATGACTGGAATTTTGATCGAGGTACTATCTTTTTGGGTGACCAAATGACTGACTCACCTGATTCTCGGGGCTTGCACATTCGTGGAAATACTAATCAAATTAGATTTGATGATTGGGTGAATTTTACAAAAGTCAACGCAAAGCAATCTGCAAACGCCAATTTCATAAGGTCAATAGATCTAACTATGGAAAGTTTTGATATCTATGGGCGTTCTTTTGATGATCAGAGAATTGTTGCCAATCGAGGGTCAAATGGCTGGATTATTGATTTGTATGGAGAGCAAGCAGAGGGATTAATTAATCTTCCTTATGATTTTAATGATCAGCTTCCTATAGAGGTCGATATGGAGGTATTGAATATTGGTAAGTCAAATGGTGTATGGAGCGGTAATTCACTTAATCCAATAGAGCTTCCATCCATACTCATAAGAGTTGAGGATTTTGCTTTTTCTAATCATTTTATGGGGACTTTCAGTGCTGACTTTGTGAAATTTGAGGATGGTTTAAGGGCGGTTGAAATCGAAACCCAAGCAGAAAACTTCTCCATTAATGCTAATGCTGGTTGGATATTGGATGATTCGTATGAAACTGGTCAGCATACTTATTTTGAAGGTAAGTTAACTAGTTCGAATGTAATAGATACACTGAAAAAATTAGACTATCAGCCGATAATAGACAGCGATGAAATGGAAATTGAAATTGATATTAAATGGCCTGGTGGCCCTAGAGAGGATTATCTTGAGTATACCCAGGGTGATTTCAATGTCAGTCTTGGTGCAGGTCAGTTAGAGGAGGTTGAGCCTGGTGCCGGAAGAATGTTTGGCCTTTTGAGTGTAGTTGCATTGCCAAGAAGATTATCTCTAGACTTTCGAGATGTATTTAATAAGGGCTTTGGATTTGATGAAATTACTGGTGACTTTAAGTTAGAAAACGGCAAAGCTGTTACATGTAATTTAAATCTTAAGGGACCAGCAGCAGATATTGGTGTTCTAGGGAGTGTTGATTTAATTGCGATGGAGTATGATCAAGCTGCGATTGTAAGTACAAATTATGGCAATACATTACCCATAGTTGGTGCTGTTGTTGCTGGACCTCCAGCTGCCGCGGCTTTATTGCTTTTTTCACAAATATTCAAAAAACCATTACAAGAAATGGCACAAATATATTACGATGTGCCGGGAACTTTTGAAATGCCGAATATAAATGCCATAAATGCACAAAATTTTGCACTTATGAGTGAAAAGTATGGATGTACTTCTTAATTTTTTATCAATCTTACTAGGTTAATTAAATTGCAAACAACAACACTTAATACAGTAAAATCAGCAATATTAGAATCAGCTCAATTGCATGAAGCTGATGTCTCAAAAATTATAAAATCTATTCATACAAAAGGTATTGATATAGCTGATCTATATTTTCAGATCAATCGTCAAGAATCTTGGTCTATGGAAGATGGAAAGATTAAAGAGGGGGTCTTTAGTTTGGATAAGGGCGTGGGCGTGCGCGCTGTCAGTGCTGATAAGACCGGCTTTGCTTATTCTGATGATTTAAATTTATCCGCAATTAAAGAGGCTGCTAGTGCTACTCGTTCAATTGCGCGTCATGGAAAATCAGTTTCCATGAAAGTTCCTCTATCCAAAGAACCCAAAGAAAGATACTCAGCGATTGATCCACTTAATAGTATTTCTGACCAAGCTAAGATTGATTTAATTACTGAGATTAATAATGCAGCACGACAACTAGATGATCGAATAGAGCAAGTTAATATCAGCTTGAGTAGTAATCAAGACATGATCCTTATTGCCAGAGCTAATGGCCCATTACTCGCTGATATAAGGCCATTAGTCAGACTTAATGTCAGTGTTATATTGAAAAAAAATAATCGTCGTGAACAAGGTTATGCGGGAGGTGGATCTCGATCGAGCTTAGACTATTTTCTTGATAATACAATTGGCATTGATTTAGCTAAAGAAGCCATTCGGCAAGCTTCGGTTCAAATGGAGGCAGTGGCTGCGCCTTCCGGAAGTATGCCTATTGTATTGGGTTCTGGTTGGCCTGGCATTTTACTTCATGAGGCTGTAGGTCATGGTCTTGAGGGTGATTTTAATCGTAAAGGGGTATCGACATTTTCAGGAAGAGTGGGTGATCAGGTTGCTTCATCATTATGCACAATAGTTGATGATGGAACTATCCCCAATAGAAGAGGGTCTCTTTCTATTGACGATGAGGGGGTTCCGGGACAATACAATGTACTCATTCAAGATGGTGTCTTAAAGGGGTACATGCAAGATAGAATGAATGCCAATCTAATGAACGTCATGCCAACCGGGAATGGCCGAAGAGAATCGTATGCACATATACCAATGCCGCGTATGACTAATACATATATGTTAGCTGGACCGCACGAGCATGAAGAGATAATCGCATCGGTGAAGCATGGAATATATGCACCAAACTTTTCTGGTGGGCAAGTAGATATCACCTCAGGAAAATTTGTCTTCTCTGCGAGTGAAGCCTACATGATAGAAGATGGAAAAGTAACTTATCCAGTCAAAGGTGCAATGTTAATTGGCGATGGCCCAGATGTTCTTGGAAAAATATCCATGGTTGGGAATAACTTAGAATTGGATGCCGGTGTAGGAACTTGCGGGAAAGAAGGTCAATCTGTACCTGTTGGCGTTGGTCAGCCAACACTCAAAATTGATAAGATTACAGTTGGTGGTACAGCCTAATTGAGGTCTTTATTTTCGAGAATTACACGGATTTTTTGAAGTTTTTCTAATCTTTCTTCTTGAGTAGCTGCAATAACAGTGACATGCCCTAATTTTCGTTTTGGCCTAGGTGCTTTCCCATAATCGTGCACAAAATATTCTTTTGGATTTAAGCTTTTTAAACTATTAGGTATAGCCCCAATTAAATTTTCCATGCCGACAAAACCAAGATTAGATGTATCTCCTAATTGTAAATCTAGAATTGCACGCAAGTGATTCTCGAATTGACTTGAATGAGCTCCCTCAATAGTCCAATGTCCAGAATTATGAACACGTGGAGCAAATTCATTGGCAATTAATTTGCCATTAACGACGAATAATTCAAGGGCAAGAACTCCAACATAATCGAGTTCAGTTAAAATTTTGGTGTGGAATTTATACGCATCATCGACAAGTTTCTGATTGTCGTTTTTTGTAATAGAAGTTCTCAATATACCTTCTTTGTGTTTATTTTGAGTAAGCGGGTAAGAGGCTATATTTCCAGAGATACTTCTTGCACCAATAGCTGAGACCTCATAATCGAACATTATCATTTGCTCGGCGATTAATTGATGATCTTTTAATTGAGACCACGCAATTGCTATATCATCAGGTGAATTAATGGTGATTTGACCTTTGCCGTCATAACCAAAACGTCGTGTTTTTAATATAAACGGGTAGTTTATTTCTGACGCCGTATTTTGAAGGTCATCAAAAGAATTAATTACCTTATATTTAGCTACTGGTATGTCCAGTGATTCAAATAGCTTCTTTTCCTTAAGACGATCTTGGGCAATTTCGAGCGCTCTTGCGCCCGGAAAAACATATTTACTTCCAAGGACATCAATTGCTTCAACCGGTACATTCTCAAATTCATAGGTAATCACATCAACCATTGAGGATAATTTTTTTATCCCTTCAAGATCACTGAATTCATAATTAAGAACCTTACCAGCACTTTTAGCTGGTGAATTCAAATTCGGATCTAAAAAAATACATTCAATATTGAGTTTTTTTGCCGCATAACCGAGCATTTGTCCTAATTGCCCAGCTCCAATAATCCCTATTTTTGTCACGATTGACGAGGATCATTGTTTTCGAGAATATTTTTCGTTTGTGTGCTGCGAAAATTCTCAATTTTCTTAGCAATTTTTGCATCTGATATTCCCAAAATAGCTGCAGCTAACAATGCGGCATTAGTCGCGCCTGCTTTTCCAATTGCCAGTGTACCCACTGGAATACCTGCAGGCATTTGACTGATTGATAATAACGAATCAATACCTTTCATTGTTTTTGATTCTACCGGGACACCTAATACTGGTATGCGAGTTTTTGACGCCACCATTCCTGGTAAATGAGCAGCGCCACCAGCTCCTGCAATGATTACTTGAATGTCATTATTGATGGCATTTTCAGCATAAGAGAATAATAAATCAGGAGTACGATGCGCGGACACAATTTTTACTTCATGATTAATTGCAAGTTTTTCTAGCATATCAGCACAATGTTTCATTGTACTCCAATCTGATTTGGAGCCCATAATTATACTTACTTTTGCTTTTTTCATTTATTTTATACTCAATTCAATATGTGGTATTTCTGAATACACATTCTAATAGATTAATTCTTAATATCTAGTTTCTGTTCATTATTAATTCAATATTATACTGTACTGAGATCCTTATGAATTATCTTAAATAATTTTCGTTTTAATTGAGTTTTTTTATTCTCTTCGTTAATTGATTCTAATTCATTAAGTAATATTGATATGTCTTCATTTTTAAAGCCAATCATTTTATTGTATTTATCTATGCCTTCATTTCTCTTGATTAGAAGGATTTCTCGCCACTTTTCTGCACGTTTAAAAATTTCTTTTGCATGGTTCGAATCTTTGTTTAATGCATAAAATTTAGTTTGAATCGGTTCGGGATCCACGTGTTTCATCAATTTCCCGATGAGTTGCTTTTGTCGTCGCAAGGCTCCATGCGAACTAATTTTTTTGCCTAATTTAATAGCATCGAATAATTCTTCATCAAGATCAAAAGAAATCAATTTTTCCTCAGAAATTGTCAATAAAGCTTCCCCGAGTTTCTGTAATTCATGGTGCTCATGCTTCTTTTTAGTTTTGCTTTTAGTTGATTTATTTTCCACTTATTTGGCCTGATTAATTTATTTATTCATATTAAAAATACTACAAACTTATTATAAATGTTTTTTTATATTAGAATTGCAAAATTATATACACAACCCATTTGTCTGAGGGACTATGCGTAAAGAAATCAATCGAGAGTATCTCGAATCTATCGTGGCTGATGTTTTAGAGCAAGCATCAATTGAAGGAGCTGACCAAGCATCAGTGGGTGCAGGTAAGGATACGGGTTTTGGTGTTACAGCCAGATTGGGTGATATTGAGAATATTGAATATACGAATGGATGTGGATTAACTGTAACTGTCTATATTAATTCTAGAAAAGGACGCGCTAGTACTTCAGATTTAAGTCCATCTGCACTAAAAGAAACAACAAGAAAAGCATGTTCTTTTGCTAAATACACTGCCGCGGACAATTGTTCTGGGTTGGCTGATGTGAGTCTTATGGCCACGGGAGAATTACCTGACATAGACATTCAACATAATTGGCCAATTTCTGTGGATGAGGCTACCAAAATGGCTATTGAATGTGAAGCTGCCGCTTTAAATTTGGATGAAAAAATTGTTAATTCGGAAGGCGGTAATGTCAATACGAATACAGCGACCCGGGTTTATGGAAACTCACATGGCTTTTTAAGAAGTTATCAAAAAACAATGCATAATATTGGTTGTGTTGTTGTGGCGAGCCAGGAAAACGAAAAACAAAGAGATTACTGGTATAGTGCTTCCCGGTGCCCCGATGATCTTGAAAATCATATTCACATTGGCAAAAAAGCTGGAACACGGGCATTAAAGAGACTGGGATCAAAAAAAATAGATACCACGGAGGCTCCGGTTTTATTTTCACCTCAATTGGCAGGTGCATTTATTGGTCATGCTATTTCTGCGTTGTCCGGCAGTGCGCAATACCGAAAAGCCTCTTTTTTATTAGATGCTATGGGTAAACAAGTATTTCCAGATTTTCTTTCTATAGAGGAACGCCCTCATATTACAAAGGGGATGGGTAGTAGAGTTTATGATGCTGAGGGTGTAACGACCCAAGATCGAGAGATCATTTCAAATGGTAAGGTAGAAGGGTATCTCTTAGCCTCATATTCTGCTCGGCGTTTAAATATGACAACCACTGCGAATGCGGGGGGTGTATCCAATTTAATTATTCCTGGAACTGAAGATGATCAACAAGCGATTATTTCATCGATGCGACGCGGCCTTTTGGTGCAAGAATTAATTGGACAGGGGGTTAATGGTGTTACCGGTGATTATTCCAGAGGTGCAGCTGGTTATTGGGTTGAAAATGGCGTGATTATCCATCCAGTTCACGAGGTAACAATTTCGGGTAATTTACTTAATCTCTATAAGAATATTCTCGTGATTGGAAATGATTACGATCCAGGTAGCGATATACGGTGTGGTGCACTCTTGGTTGATAAATTGAAGATTTCAGGTAACTAGTCATCATATTTTAATTGATCAAGATATCGTAAGCTTCATGATACTTCTTGTATGTTTCACTGAGCACACTTTCAGGCAAAATGGGTCCTGGACTTTTTTTATTCCAAGTTAATGTGTCTAAATAATCACGTAAGAATTGCTTGTCATAACTTGGAGGACTCATTCCGATTTGATATTGATCTTTTGGCCAAAATCTCGATGAATCTGGCGTAAGTATTTCATCGATAATAAATAATTTATTATCTCTGTCTAGACCGAATTCAAATTTAGTATCAGCAATGATAATACCTCTTTCTTGTGCATAATGAGCTGCTCGTTCGTATATTTTTATTGCTATATTGCGAACATCGTTAGCCAGCTCCTCTCCAATCAAAGAGCAAGTTTTCTCATAATCAATATTTTCATCATGATCACCAGAAGCAGCTTTCGTTGCTGGTGTAAATATCGTTTTAGGCAGTTTTTCTGCTTGTTGCATATTTTCAGAAATATTGATGCCACAAACTTTCCCTGTTTGTTCATAGTCTCGCCAACCTGATCCAATCAAATATCCTCTTACTACTGCTTCTATGGGCAATGGTTTGAGTTTTTTTACAATAATTGCTCTTTTTTGGAGTTGCAGGAGTAATCTTTCATCGCTGATATATTGTTCTAGTTTTATTCCGGTAAGATGATTAGGGACAATATCTTCCATCATGTTAAACCAGAAATTTGAAATTTCAGTAAGAATTTTGCCTTTACCTGGAACTGCATCAGGCATTACGACATCATATGCAGACAACCTATCTGTAGTGATAATCAATAAATGATCACTATTTAAATCATAGATATCTCTTACTTTACCTCTGGCTATAAGTTTTAAATTAGGAATAGTAGATTCAAATAAAACATCTATATCATTCATGCTTGTTTCCAATTATTTTTTATAATCTCATTTTAATTTATTAAGATCAAAATGAATACGATGTCTTGATTATAATTATCATAGGTGAATATTTTAATATATTTGTTTAATATAAGATTTTTACTAATCAAAGAAAAGGATAATACATTGACTCCATTTATAGCACCATCAATTCTCTCCGCTAACTTTGCGAAACTCGGTGAAGAGGTAAATGCGGTATTGGATGCAGGGGCGGATATTATTCATTTTGATGTTATGGATAATCGTTTTGTCCCTGTTTTAACTATTGGACCATTGGTATGTCAATCCTTAAGAGATTTCGGTGTAACAGCACCCATCGATGTCCACTTAATGGCTGAACCGGTAGATAATTTAATTTTAGATTTTTCCAAAGCAGGTGCTAGTTATATCTCATTTCATCCCGAAGCCAGTCGGCATGTCCATCGATCATTAAATTTGATCCGTGAGCAAGGTTGTAAGGCCGGCTTAGTTTTTAGTCCTGCTACTCCATTAGCGTGGCTTGAACATGTCATAGATGATATTGATTTGATTCTAATTATGTCTGTCAATCCAGGTTTTGGCGGGCAATCATTTATTGAGTCTTCAATGGATAAAATATCTACAGCTAGAGAAATAATTGATGCTAGCGGTAACGATATAAGACTGGAAGTGGATGGCGGCGTTAAAATAAACAATATAAGAGAAATTGCTGCTGCAGGTGCTGATACTTTTGTGGCAGGATCAGCTATTTTCAATAGTGATAATTATTCTGAAACGATCAGCGCGATGAAGTCTGAAATAATGCTAAAGCCCATTGATAATTAAATATGATAAGCGGTTTTAGTCATCACTTTTGAAGTGATCTTCATTAAATAACGAATAAATTTAGGTAATTTTTCAGCACCTGCTTTTTTAGCATTGGCCTGATGCTGTTCTTCTTCTAGGCGCATTTGTGCAACTATTTTTCTGCTTCGTTGGTCTTGCTTAGGTAATAGTTTCATATGTTTATCGAGATGATTGCTGACTTGTCTTTCGGTTTCCTCTATAAAACCAAGCGACCACTTGTCACCAATAAATCCCGCCAACGATCCTATAACCAGAGATCCAGAGTACCAAATTGGACCTAGCTTGCTAGGTCTCTCATTTAGTTCCTCGATTCTCTCACGACACCAATTTAGATGATCTAATTCTTCATTAGCGGCTTCAATCATTTGTTCTTTTATAGAGTCATTTCTGGCAAAAACAGATTGCCCTTCATACAATCCCTGTGCTGCAACTTCTCCAGCGTGATTGACTCTCATTAGGGCAGCTGCATGAGATCTTTCTGCGTCCGTTAAATCCCCTTCAGGTGTTCCTTCAGCAGGATTTTTTCTATAAGCTTTGGGTTGTTCCGAGGCAACAAAAAGACGCATTCGGTCTATTGAGGTTAGAATCTTATCCAATGTATTAGTTGACTGATTTAGCATGAATTAATTGTAACTTAGTTGGATAATTCTTTAAAATTATTTTTGCTATTTGTAATAAAAAAGTATTTATTCTTGTTTATCTTAAATATTACATCAGAAAAGATAAGGTAGTATTTGCAATGATGGGATTGCTGCAGTAGAATCTCGCGCCTTTATATGTTTATCTTTTTGTAGCTCAATTTAAGTAATAAATTGATAATCAATAAACGATTTACCGGTTGTTTGTCTACTAGTTTGGAAAAAATAAATGAAAACCTTTTCAGCAAAAAATGAAGAAGTCGAGCGCAATTGGTATCTAGTTGATGCTACTGGCAAAACTCTTGGACGATTAGCGACAGATATTGCATCCAGACTTCGAGGTAAGCATAAAGCTGTGTATACACCACATGTAGATACTGGCGATTATATTGTGGTCATTAATGCAGAAAAAATCCGTGTTACTGGTAATAAATTGAAAGATAAGATGTATCATAGATATACTGGTTATATTGGTAATCTTAAATCGATTCCACTTGAAAAATTACTCAAAGAGAAACCAGAAAGAGCTATTGAATTTGCTGTTAAAGGAATGCTTCCTAGAAATTCTCTTGGTCGCAAGATGTACTCTAAGTTAAAAGTTTTTGCAGGATCAGAGCATGATCATCAAGCGCAACAACCAATTCCTTTAGAGATAAACGCGTAAATAATCGCATAAGGTAAAAGGTTAATGTCTGAAGAACAATATTATGGAACTGGGCGTCGTAAATCATCGACAGCAAGAGTTTTTGTTAAAGATGGTAAAGGTACTATTACTGTCAATAACAAGCCATTAGAAGCGTTCTTTGGAAGAAAGACCGGTCAAATGATTGTAAGGCAACCATTAGAGTTGGTTGAGATGGTAGGAAAATTTGATGTTAATGCTACTGTTAAAGGTGGAGGTATTACTGGTCAAGCAGGCGCTATTCGTCATGGACTCACTCGAGCTTTGATGCAATTTGATGAATCTTTAAGACCCAACCTCAGAAAAGCTGGCTTTGTAACAAGAGATGCTCGTGAAGTTGAAAGAAAGAAAGTGGGCCTCAGAAAAGCACGTCGCGCCACTCAATTCTCTAAGCGTTAAATATTTTTATATTTTTCTCGACATAACAGAGGCAAGCTCTCTGTTATAATCTCATCCTATTATTCCATTCTTATTATTTAGTAGGAATAATTAAGTATTTTATATTCAAGCAAAAAAATGATTAAAATTTAGGTATATTATAGGCACCTAGATTTTTTTATAGGGGTGGATGTTAATTATGATAAATATAAAAAGAGCAGAACAACTGCATTTAGGAGAATTAGCTAGATTATTTAATTTGTATAGGATTTTCTATGAGCAACCATCCGATGAAAAATTAGCTTTTAAATTCCTTAGAGAAAGAATGGAAAAGAATGAATCCACTGTCATTGTTTTTGAAGAAAATTCTAAAAAATTAAATGGCTTTGTGCAGCTTTATGGCTCGTTCTGCTCAGTTAGTGCTGAACCAATTTTGATCCTTTATGATTTGTTTGTAGAGCAAGAAAAAAGAGGTGAAGGTATTGGTAGAAAGCTCATGCATAGCGCTAATGATTTTGCAAAGTCAAATGGTTACTCTCGTTTAGAGCTCTCCACAGCAAAAGATAATTATGTTGGTCAATCCTTATATGAATCTCTTGGTTATGAGCTAGATAATGAATTTCTGCATTATTCTCTGGATGTGAAGTGAAGCATAGACAGGCAAGCGAGAAAATATGCCCAATCTGTAATTTATCATTCCAATGGCGAAAAAAATGGCGAAATAATTGGGATAAGGTTATTTACTGCAGCGAAAAATGCAGATTCAATAAAACTGCAAAAATCTTAAGATAGAATAAATTAAACTTCTTGAGTGTTTTTATCTATCGTTTTAATGCCATCATTACTGGCAATCAATAAAGCATCGGCCGATCGATGAGCGAAGATTCCAATTGTCACGACACCCGCAATTTGATTTATCTCATACTCGAATTCCAAAGGGTTATTGATTTTAAGATTATGGACATCAATAATTTCATTGCCATTATCCGTAATAAAATTCTCTCTCCAAACAGGCTGGCCTTTGAGTTTAATTATTTCTCTTGATATGTAAGACCGAGCCATTGGAATGACTTCAATGGGTAAAGGAAATTCTCCTAAAAAGGGGACTAATTTAGAATCATCAATGATGCAGATAAATTTTCTTGCTGCAGCGGCTAGGATTTTTTCTCGAGTGAGGGCACCACCACCGCCTTTGATTAGATGCAGATTCTTTGTTGCTTCATCTGCACCGTCTATATAGAGGTCAAGGCTACCTATCTCATTAAGTGTCAATACATCAAATCCATGGGACCTAAGGAGTCTCTCTGTTTCTATAGAGCTTGAGGCAATTGAAGTAATTTTATTCTTAATGCTTGGAATTAAATCGATCAAGTAATTTACTGTTGATCCTGTCCCCATGCCTAAAATACAGTCATTATGAATATATTCTAAGGCTGCTCTCGCCACATTTAATTTTTTCTCATTTTGATCCATGATTTCCATTTAATGAATTTATATTTATTGTAAGGTAATGTCTAGAAAATACAGCCTGACTCGGTAAATACATGGTCGAGATCAATATCCCAACTATCTGATTGTATTGCTTTGAAGTGCTGGCAATCAAAAGCAATACCTATCAGTATGGGTTTTTTGTTATTTTGACGTAGAGATTGAAATTTCTTATCATAATATCCGCCTCCCATGCCTATCCTTTTTCCTGTGGAATCAAAAGCAACCAAAGGTACAATGATTAGGTCTATTTTTTCAATATCTTGATCTTCATTGTCTTTAGGTTCCTTTATGCCATATTGATTAGTTGAATATCTAGAATCTTTGTTTATTTGAATGAAATTTATGGTCGCATCTAATTGTAATTTTGGCAGAAAAAGAGATTTATTATTTTTTTTCATCTCTCTTATCATTAGTTCCGTATTTACCTCATCTCTCATAGATAAATAACAAGCAATGGTTTTTGCTTTTTTATAATAATTGGAATTTATGATGGCATGCGTAATTATTTTTGACGCATGCATATTTTCATCATAATTAAGAGCACGTCTTCTTGAGAGGGCTTTTTGTCTTATCTCTTCTTTAGCGTTTTGCATTATTTGATGGTGATTGAATAAAAAATCTCCCGCATATGCCGTTACAAACCGTTGCTCTCGAACCGGAGAAGCAAGTGGGGTTAGTCGAGATCACAACAGGCTATCCACGAAGATGTGGTTTTGCACAAATGCAATCAAAGAACATGACCCCAAAATATAAAGTTAGGATCGAAGGTATCCAGGATTATATCGAACATCGCAGGAGATTTTATTTAAAGCTTGCTGACTGAAATTAATTAGAGTTCAAGTTGTTTATTATTGCCTATTACCGAGTCGACTTGATCGGCCATTGTTTTAAGTCGTATACCTAGTGAATTTTCTATTACTTGATCTTTCGTTTCTGCTTGAATTAAATCATGCGCCATATTTAATGCTGCCATGACGGCAATTCTGTCTAAACCAACGACTTTACCGCTATCTCTAATTTCCCGCATTTTCTTATTCAATGCTTCTGCTGAGTCCAATAATGCATTACGCTCACTTGCAAGACATGAGATTTGATATTCTTTTTCGAGTATTTTTACACTGACATGCGCATACATTTCACTCACTACTTGCTCCAGTTCATTTGAATTAGTTACCTTGCTCCATTGATTTTAGTCTTACAATCATCGCTTCTACACGAGTTCTGACTTGTTCATTCTTTTGTAATAAAGTGGCTCTCTCTTTTGATAACGAATCTTGTTGTTCTTTTAAAGATTTGTTTTCACTTTGAAGGCGATCACAGATTTGGACAAGATCATCAAGTCGATCTTCGAGTCGATTGAGGTCAGCTTCGAAATTGGGGGTTGTATTATTATTCATTAGCCTAATATAAAGATCAGTGAGCAGATAATCAATCATCATATATTATATTTTATATAGTCAGCAATTGAGATAAATGGGATCATGTCCTTACAATTCAAAAAAGTCATACGAAGTGTCGATTAATGAGTAAACATTCAGTTAATTTTTCCGATCTTGAAAATAGCCTACACTCTTGTGGCTCAAGTTGGCTTTGTGCTCAATCTCATGGGCTATTATGCGGCAGGCTTTCAGTGCTGGGACCCAATGCATTTAATGTATGTGTTGAACAAATATTTGATGGTACCTCTTCTCAAGAATTATTAAGAGAAGCTAGTGAAAATATGCTGGAAGATCTTTTTAAGGATACTTGGATGCAGCTGGTAGAAAGACAATCCGAGTTTGAATTATTTTTACCTGATGATGAGCGCAATATTAATGAAAGAACTGAAGCGCTTTCTCAATGGTGTGACGGATTTTTACACGGTATCGTTACGGGAAAAAAACCAAAAACATTAAAAGAATATTTAAATAATGAGCCGATAAATCTAATTATCAAAGACTTCCTTGAAATCACTCGTGCCTCGGTAAATGAGGAGACAGATGAAGAAGAGAATGAAAGTGCATTCAATGAAGTGATGGAATATATTCGTGTGAGTGTTCAATTGGTTTATGAGGAACTTGCTGATTTTCGGAACGATACTGTGGAAAAAAAATTCAAATCTCAAGAAGATCTTAATTAATAGACCATCATGCATAAACTAGAGTACCAAACAAGACGACAACAGATTATGAGAATGATTGAGGATCATTCTATTATTATTATACCAAGTGCGCCTTTAAGAAATAGGAGTCGAGATATTGCTTATCGTTTCAGACAGGATAGTGATTTTTATTATCTTACTGGGTTTAATGAACCAAATTCACTCCTGGTTCTAGTACCTGGGAGGCCGGAGGGAGAGTTTATTTTATTTTGTCAAGAGCGCGACAAAATAAAAGAGCAATGGGAAGGAAAACGCTATGGTCCAGAAGGAGCGATGAGTAATTTCAACGCGCATGATGCCTATCCAGTCGAGGATATTGATGAGGTAATGCCCACCCTACTTCAATCAAAGAAATATATATATTATCCCATGCACAGAGATAGTGAATTTGATACTAAAATAAACTCATGGATGAATTCAAAAGATATTAAGTCGAAAAACAACCAACATCCACATGAGCTAATATCTTTGGATCATTTATTACATGATATGCGATTATTCAAAAGCAAAACTGAAATTACTGCTATTAGAAAAGCCGCGAAAATAGCCGTAAAAGCTCATGAAAATGCTATCAAGAGAGTTCGCCCCAATATGTTTGAGTATGAATTAGAATCTGAGTTTATTTATGAATTTAGGAAATTTAATGCCGAGCATTCATATAATCCGATTGTTGGTGGTGGGGCAAATGCTTGTATTTTGCATTATGGTGCAAATGATTCAGAGCTTAAGGATGGAGATTTGGTATTGATTGATGCCGGATGTGAGTCAAATTATTATGCATCGGATATAACAAGAACTTTTCCGGTCAACGGTCGTTTTACTAAAGCGCAATTGGATATTTATAATATTGTTTTAAAGGCCCAGTTATCAGCTATTGATAAAGTTAGGAGAGGCAATCATTTTAATGATCCTCATAATGAAGCGGTAAAAGTTATCACCCAAGGTTTGTTAGATCTTGGTCTTTTGAATGGAAGTTTTTCGAAATTAATAGAAAATGAAGCATACCGTCGGTTCTTTATGCACAGAACGGGTCATTGGATTGGAATGGATGTTCATGATGTTGGTGATTATAAGGTAGATGACGAATGGCGTTTTTTTGAAAATGGGATGATTACTACAATTGAGCCGGGAATCTATATCGATGATGGAAAAGATATCCCAAAACACTACAGGAATATTGGGATAAGAATCGAGGATATGATTTTGGTAAAAAATAATACACCAGAAGTCCTGAGTCAGTCGCTAGTTAAGGATCCTGCTGCAATTGAATTAATGATGGGCAAGCAATGAGTTCTTTGTCAGAAACTGACTTTGATATTGTGATTGCTGGTGGTGGTATGATTGGAGTGAGCATGGCATTGGCGATAGCGTCTTTAAATCTGCGTATTGCAGTTATTGAAAAAGTAGAACGAGACCATGATTTACAACCCAGTTTTGATGATAGATCAACAGCGCTCTCAAGAAGCAGTCAAAGTATGTATACTGCCTTGGGTTTATGGGATGAAATTCGTGATACTTCAGAGGCTATTAAATCAATTCATGTCTCTGATCAAGGTAGATTCGGTTTTTCTCATATCTCCGCTAAAGAGCAAGAAGTTGAAGCGCTAGGTTACGTAGTTATAAATAGAGTTTTAGGCGATGTTTTGTTGGCTAACGCTGAAAAAAAGAAAAATATTAAGTTTTTTTGTCCAGCAGAAATTACCTCAATTGAGTCTCATAAAGATTATTGTAATGTAAATTTTAAATCTCATGATGCAAAAAATATAGTTTCTTCTCGGTTATTAGTCGTGGCAGACGGCGCAAATTCAAGTGCTCGTGATTTTTTAGGTATCGGGACTAATAAAATAAATTATGATCAAGTTGCAATAATAGGCAACCTATTAACTGAAAAAGCTATCGATAATAGGGCTTTTGAGAGATTTTCAGAATCAGGACCGCTGGCATTATTGCCCATTGAAAATGGGAGAACGGCTTTTATTTGGATTGTACCAACAAGTGATGCAGAGGATTTATTGGCTGCTTCTGATGATATTTTCTTAAGCACTATGCAAGAAATTTTTGGCTTACGTCTGGGCCTTTTCAGCAATTTAGGCAAGCGCTCTTCTTATCCATTAGCGTTGAAAGAAGCGCAACGATTATACGCATCAAGAAGTGTGGTCATTGGTAATGCTGCCAATAGCCTGCATCCAGTCGCCGCACAAGGATTTAATTTAGGATTACGTGATGTAGCAACTTTAGCCGATTGTTTGTGTGAAGAAATCAAGAAAGATAATGTTGATTTAGGTAATGTTGATTTACTGTCTAAATATTCAGACTGGCGTCAGCAAGATCATAAAAAGTTAAAATCTTTCACAGATGGTTTGGTCCGATTATTTGGTAATAAAAGAAAATCTGTCCGCATTTTCAGAAGTGCTGGTATGGTGTGTTTTGATTTAGTGCCTGGGTTTAGAAAGCTGTTTGTTAGGCACACAATGGGTTTAGTGGGAAGATTACCTCGTTTATCTCGTGGAATTTCATTGGAATGAAAAATAACTATCATATTGTCATAGTGGGTGCTGGCATCGTTGGATTAATATCAGCCGCTTTACTAGGTAAATCTGCATATAACAATAAATATCACATTCATGTTATCGATGCTGAGAATCAACCTAATTATAAAGATGATAAAGAAGTGTCATTACGAGTTTCAGCGCTATCTAGAGGTTCTATCGACATCTTGGAATGTCTTGGGGTATGGCAAGAGATAAAAGAGAAACGCGCTTATCCTTATGAAAATATGCAGGTATGGGATGCATCTGATGTGTCTGATGGGATGTCCGCTATTGATTTTAAAGCAATGGAATTTGGCCTCTCTGAATTAGGGTTCATTGTTGAGAATAATTTGATTAAAACCAAACTACTGAATTTAATAAACACTTTGGATATCTCCATGCATTATGGAAGTAAAATCACTTCGGTAAACCGAAATCAAGAAAGAAATGATATTGCAATCCAATTTGCTGATAAACAATCTATTTATGCGGATTTGTTGATCGGCGCTGATGGGACTAATTCTTTCACTAGGGAATTATTTAATATCCCATTAGAAAAGCATGATTACGCACAAAGTGCTTTTGTTGTTCACGTAGAAACTGAGAAGCATCATATGAATACAGCATGGCAGCGATTTCTTCCAGAGGGACCTATTGCGTTACTGCCTTTAGGTGTCAATAAAGCCTCAATTGTTTGGACAACTACTTCAGAACAAATTGCAATTAATTCAAAATTAAACGATAAAGAGCTCAATACCTTATTATCAAATTACACAGATTATGTGTTGGGGGAATTAAAGGTTATTAGTAAGCAGGCAAACTTTGACCTTAAGTATCAGCACGCGAAGAGCTATATTGATAAGAATTTTGTATTAGTTGGGGATGCTGCCCATAATATTCATCCATTGGCTGGTCAAGGATTGAATTTGGGTATAGCTGATGCTAAATGTTTGGTCGATACGCTCAATAACGCTTTATATAAAAATGAATATATTGGCGATATAATTTCATTGAGACCTTATGAAAGAGAGAGAAAACAAGCCAATTGGACGATGTTGAATTTTGTTGATATTTTAAACAAGTTATTTTCAATACGCTCCAAGTTGGCTGAAAGTTTTAGAAATTTTGGCATGCGTTTATTTAACAAAAGTCACTATCTTAAAAGTCGGGCAATCAAAACAGCCCTTGGCATTAATTTTTGAGGATCAGTCTATAATGATGACTAAATTAATTTATCTTTTTTTTCTTGCTGGGTATTTATTTATTGGGACCGCTCAAAGTCACCATTCCTTTACAGCAGAATTTACGGCTGAAAAAATTATCAAGCTGAATGGAAATATTCAGGAAGTGTGGTTTCGAAACCCTCATGTTCGTTATTTACTGTCTGTGGAAACATCAGAAGAGGAAAGTGAGACTTGGGATTTGAGGGGGTCACCTGTAGTGTGGTTAGCAAGAAAAGGGTGGACTAAAGACCTCGTTGCTGTGGGGGATAAAATTATCGTTGAAGGTTATCCTGGTCATAATGGACGCAAAATGTTGTCAATAATAAAAATGACATTATCGGATGGCACTATTTTGATTGATCGGGCGCCAGAGTAATAAAAATGAAAAATATAAATTTTTTTATAAAACTGATTATTTTTTTGATGCCATGTTTGCTTTTAAAGGCCAATGAATTTGATTTTGAAGGTCGTTGGATTGTTTCTTTGCAGGACAACAAAAGGACACTAGTTGGGTTATTAGAAATAGAAAAACAGGATCAAAATTGGCACGCCTATCTTGAAGGTGGCCCAGTTGGAATCAGGATTAATCAGGATGAAATTGAAATTCTTGCTGATAGTCGAGATGTTAGGGGCTTTGTGTTTAATCGTCGGCTATCAGGCAGCCTAAAAAATAATCAGATTCAAGGAAGATATCAGCAAGAAGGAGCTGCTGCGCAAAAAGAAGAACCAGGTTCTTGGAGTGCAATACGTGAACAAAAAAATGGTTCAGCTAATCAATTACCAAGAACAACTAAACCTGAAGATTTAACGGGCATTTGGACGGCAACACAAGAGCTTGATTTTAGGAAATATTCCATGACATTAACTCAAGGTGGCAAGGATTGGTTGGAGCAGTACTTGCCTTATTATGATCAGCCGGATGTAAGATGTACTTCCATTGGTCTGCCCGCCTTGGTGACGTACTCATTTCCTTTTGAGATTTTATTTAGCAACGATCGATATACATTCCTCTATGAATATCAAGCAAAAGTTCGACGCATATGGGCGAATGATGAAGCACCTAGTTCATATATGCCGCCATCAAGAATGGGATTCTCTAAGGGAGTCTGGGAAGGCAATGAATTGGTTATTAAGACAGAGTTACTTGAAAAAACGGTCCGTGATTTCCGAGGTGAGTTGATCTCTGAGCATGCCATCATAGAGGAGCGTTATAGTTTAAGTGATGATAGTCAAACGCTAACCGCTCTAATTATTGTTGATGATCCAGATAACTATGAACGTAAGCCCATCAGAAGAAGGCAGTGGATTAGAAATGCCAGTACCGAGATATTTCCTTATAGTTGTGATCCTGACAGTTTTTATATTCCAATGTATCAGGACGGTGAAATGCAAATGTATATCGATCGATCACCACTTCGTTTTTAAAGAGTAATCCTGATGAAAAATAGATCTTTAGCATTAATGTTTATGATATATCTATTGTTTGCTGATCTCCTGGCTGACGAAATAACATGGAAAGATACCATTGCCAGAGTTTCATCAGCGGTAGTCAGTATAAAAATAGATAGCCCAAAAGCCTTTGACACTGAATGGAATACCTCATCTCAAGCTACTGGATTTATTGTAGATGCTGAAAATGGCTTGATTTTAACTAATCGTCATGTGGTTACAACCGGACCCATCAGAGCAGAAGCTTTATTTTTGAATAATGAGGAAATCGAGTTAACTCCGATTTATCGTGACCCCGTACATGATTTTGGATTTTTTAAATACAATCCTGATGATTTAAAATACATTAAACCTGCGACTTTAAAACTTTCACCAGAAGAGGCGAAAGTTGGCCAAGAAATCCGAGTTATTGGTAACGATGCAGGGGAAAAACTTTCTATTTTGGCAGGGACTATTGCGAGATTAGATCGACAAGCACCTGATTATGGGCGGGGTAATTACAACGATTTTAATACTTTTTATTTTCAGGCAGCTTCTGGAACATCCGGTGGATCATCAGGAGCGCCAGTAATTAATATTCAAGGTAATGCGGTGGCACTCAATGCTGGTGCGAATAACTCATCCGCGAGCAGTTTCTTTTTGCCTTTAGATAGAATTGAGCGAGCGCTAGAACTCATTCAGAAAAATCAATCAATAACGCGGGGCACTTTGCAAACAGAGTTTACTCAATTAACTTTTGATGAGCTAAAGAGGCTTGGTCTGACACCAGAAATGGAGTCACTTTTTAGAGGTCAGGGCAATGATACTGATGGTATGCTAGTTGTCCATAGGGTGATAAAAGAGTCACCGATAGAACAATACCTCCAACCGGGCGATATTCTGCTAACTGTAGATGAAATATTAATTGCTGATTTTATTTCACTGGCTGAAATTTTAGATCAAAAGGTGAATGAGAAAATCAATGTCGAAGTTGAGCGAGGCGGTAAAAATATTAGTTTTATGGTTGATGTGACTAATTTGCATGATATTACACCTAGCTCTTATTTGTCATTCGGCGATGCTATTTTTAATAATTTCTCCTATCAACAAGCGCGACATTATAATCGCTCTTTAGAAGGGGTTTATGTTGCTGATCCAGGATATTCATTATCAAGATCAGCAATTCCTGCTGGAGCAGTTATTTTTGAGATAGATGGAAAGAGTATTACGACAATTGAAGATTTACAAAATTATTTATCTCAATTGACTCACCAAAATAAGATGAATGTCAGATTTGTTAAATTCTCAGACCCTATCAATAGCGTACTTAGATCTGTTGAGGTTGATCGTACCTGGTTTAAAAGTGAAATATGCATAAGAAATGAAAGCAATGGATCTTGGCCATGTCAACAACTTGATACTGGTACTCAAGAAAATGCACAATTTACAAGAAGTGCATCTTTTACTAAATACAAAGAATCGTTGAAAAATAAAATTGCCCCCTCTTTGGTGCATGTTACCTTTGATTTACCTTATCCTGTTGCTGGAATTGTAAATCGACACTATTACGGCACCGGGTTATTGGTCGATAAAGAAAACGGTCTAGTCATTGTTGATCGAAATACAGTGCCTCTATCAATGGGGGACATTAGATTAACATTTGCTGGCTCACTGGAGATTTCAGGTAAAGTTGAATTTATTCATCCACTGCATAACCTTGCCATTGTGAAGTATGACCCAGATTTAATTGGTGATACTTTAGTTAGAGAAGCTAAATTTAATACAAAACCCCTCGAGGCTGGAGATGAAGCCAGTTTATCAGGACTTAAAGTTGATCATCAGTTGTTCCATCAAAAAGTCACCGTATCATCCATTGATCCATTGATTTTACCGCCTTCGATAAAGTTTTCAGACACAAATATTGAGGTGATTGATTTAGTGAATGCGCCGGATGATATTTACGGGGTATTAACTGATAAAAAAGGCAATATTAGAGCATTATGGACCAGTTTTGCTTATCGTTCTGGGGGCGAGACTTTGCAAATAAATCGCGGTATCAGCTCAGATTTAATCAGTGAGTTTATTGCTCAAATTAAAGAAGATAAACCACTCTATTCGCTGGACCTTGATTTAGGTTATATCCCATTATTCTCAGCTCGTAAAATGGGGTTGAGTGACGAGTGGATTAATAAGTTTGAATTGATAAATGGGCGCCGTCTAATGATTGTGAATAATCGCATATCTGGGTCTCCCGCCTCAAAAGTAATTCAAAATGGAGATATTATCCTATCTATTAACAACCAATTGATTTCATCGTTTCGCGATTATGAAAAGTTCAGTCAATCAAAATCGATAACGGTAAATTTATGGCGACAAAATAAATTATTGGAATACGATATTGATACTGAGTTGTTGAATGGTAATGACATCGATCACGTCTTGATATGGGCAGGAGCTCATCTCCATGAACCACATCGAACCATAGCTCAGCGTGGGATTGATCCATCAGGAGTGTATGTCGCATTTAGTAATTATGGCTCACCGGCAACTCGATATGGATTAAAAATAGGACAAAGAATAGTGGCTGTAAACGAAATTGACACACCAACCCTGGATGATTTTATTCATGAAATAAGAGATAAAAAGGATCGATCTTCATTGAGGCTTAAAACAATTGCTTGGAATGGAGCGACAAAAATCATTACCATGAAACTAGACAATGAGTTCTGGTCGCCTTATGAACTAAAGAAAATATCTACAGGGTGGCAACGTTCAATTATTAATTGAAATATATATGGATAAACTATGAATAAGCGTTCTTTTTTAAAATATGCCACTTTATTTTCAGCGAGCTCATTTACCTTAGGTAAAAATCTTAAAGCAGCAAGTGAAATCAAAGGAGAAATCAATCTAGAAAACCTAACCATTGGTGCACAACCAATTTCAGCGATTGAGCGAAAAGAGCGTATTAAAAAAGCACAACAGTTGATGCAGAATCAAAATACAGATGCTTTGATACTGGAAGCGGGTTCAGCACTTATTTATTTTACTGGAGTTAAATGGCGTCGTTCTGAGCGCTTCACTGGTGCGGTTATCCCTAAAGAGGGTGAGATCGTCTTTGTGACCCCTTATTTTGAAGAGCCTTCTGTTAGAGAGAGCATGGCATTTGATGCGGAAGTGAGAACATGGCATGAACATGAAAATCCCTTCCAGGTGGTTGCGGGTATTTTAGATGATCGAGGGATATCATCAGGTCGACTGGCTATTGAGGAAACAATACGTCATTTTATTGTCGATGGTATCGCACAAGCAGCCAAAAAAATTACTCTGATTTCAGGTAAAAGTATTACTCGCGGATGTCGTATGTATAAGTCCAAGAATGAGCTTAATTTAATGCAGATAGCGAATAATGTAACTCTTGAAGCTTACCGGTATGTGTATAAAAATATTGAATTGGGTATGCGCCCTCAAGATATTGCCGCCATGATGAGTCGTACCACCGAGAAACTTGGTGGAGTAACTCAATTTTCTGGTGTATTACTGAATGAGGCCAGCGCCTATCCTCATGGGACTAAACAACCACAAACAGTTAAGGAGAATGGCATTATCTTAATGGATTGCGGATGTTCTGTGTACGATTATGAATCGGATATTTCAAGAACTTGGGTTTTTGGTGAGCCCACTAAAAAACAACGCCAAGTCTGGGAAACGGTAAAGCAAGGACAAGAACTTGCACTGGAAACAGCTCAAATTGGTAATCCAGCTGGAAAAGTGGATGATGTGGTCCGTGCTTTTTATGCTAAGCAGGGTTATGGACCGGATTATCAGACACCCGGTTTATCTCATCGATTGGGTCATGGGATCGGAATTGATGGTCATGAGCCGGTTAATTTTGTTAAAGGTGAAACCACCAAATTGGCGCTAGGCATGTGTTTTTCAAATGAGCCTGGTATCTATCTGTTTGGTGAGTTTGGCGTGCGTCTAGAGGATTGCCTTTATATCTCTGAGGATGGTCCAAAGTTATTTACAGAGTTATCCTTATCAATTGATGATCCGTTTGGCTAAGCTTTATCTGTTTCGGTAATGAGACTGAGTAATTCTTCAAATGAAGATATCGGTTTGGAGCAATGATTACCCTTGCAATGATAAGCAACCACTTTATCTTCAATTGATTTTCGAATACCCAGTGAGGATGGCAATTCTTTTTCTGTCGATGGAATAGCAAAAATCATTCTTCTAGGCGAATAAATTTTGTTGGTTGCTTTTTGCCATTTTTGAATTTCATCATGATTTCCCCGAATAATAATAATCTCTGGATGCTCAAGATATTCTTCTAAAGTGTTGATTAAAGTTACATGGCCATGCGGCGCTTTAGATAACATTTCCCATGCATTATGCAGCGTAGCTTCTGCCGCTGATAAGTATCTATTTTCTCCTAATAACCAACCTAATCTCTGCAGGGCAAAACTGGCAATACCATTGCCCGAAGGGGTGGCATCATCGGCCATGGGCTTTGGTCTGTATATTAGTTTTTCATGATCGTTGGCGGTAAAAAAGAAACCTCCATGATCATTATCAAAAAAGTATTCTAACAATTGGTCTGCAAGCTGGATTGCAAAATTAAGATGTTGTGTATGCCATTTAGTTTGCAATGATTCAATTAAGGCATCTAATAAATAAGCATAATCATCAAGATAGGCTGGAAATTTTGCTTGATCATTTTTATAACAAGCCATTAATCGATTTTCATGCATGTGATTATGCTGAATAAAATCAATGGCTTTAAAATTAGATGCGCTAAAATCTTCTTCCTCAAGAACACGATCAGCAATGGCTAAGCCTTTTATTACTAGTGCATTCCAGGCGGTTAATTGCTTGTCATCAAGCGAGGGAGAAATACGCTTCACTCGCTCTTGCAAGAGTCTGTTTTTATTGGTATTGATATTAATGGCTAATTGATCTTTCGTGATATTGAATTTTTTGATCAGAGCATCGGTATTGTTTTGGACGGTGAGATGCCATTTATTTTCAAAATTAGGCGCTTGATCTAAGCCAAAATAATGACTGAATACATCAATATCTTTTGTCTCTATAAGTTGCTCTATCTCTTTTTTCTCCCAGACATAGTAAGTACCTTCTTTGCCTTCTGAATCTGCATTAAGCGTAGAATAAAAACCTCCGTCAATTGCTTGCATATCATTTAATATCCAGTTTGCCGTCTCTTTGGCTATCTTTTTAAACAACTTATCGCCCGTTGCTAGATAAGCATGCGCGTATAAACTTAAGAGTGCGCCATTGTCATAAAGCATTTTTTCAAAATGAGGGATTTGCCAGTATCTATCAACACTGTAACGATAGAAGCCACCAGCGAGTTGATCATAAATTCCGCCTTCCGCCATTCGCGTCAGTGAGAGTGTCGCCATATAGAGTGCTTCGATATCCGGTTCTGCTGTAAAAGCACCATTGCGCCAATGTCTTAATAATCTGTCTAGAGTGGTTGGATGGGGAAATTTAGGTGCACTGCCTATGCCCCCGTATTCTCTATCGAGACTATTTTCTATTTCTTTTCTAGCAAGTGCTATAGGGGAGGCATCTATTTTTTGATGGTCAATTTTCGTAATCGGCAAAAGATTAGCAAAGATTTTATTGAGTTTTTCTCCTTGAGTCTTAATGTCATCTTGTTGTTTTTCGTAATAATCGGCAACACGCACCAAAAGATCAGGGAAGCTCGGCATGCCATGACGGGGTTCATTGGGGAAATAGGTGCCCCCAAAAAAAGGCCGATGATTTAGAGGATCTAAAAACATAGTTAATGGCCAGCCACCCGTTCTTTGGGTCAAGATTTGATGTGCTGTTTGATAAATTTGATCAATGTCAGGACGTTCTTCACGATCAATTTTTATATTTATAAAGAATTGATTCATTATTTTAGCGATTTTGCGATCTTCGAAAGATTCATGTGCCATGACATGGCACCAATGACAGGCTGAATAACCAATTGAGAGTAGAATGGGTTTATTTTCTGTCGCTGCTTTATTTAAACTTTTCTCATTCCATGGAAACCAATGAACAGGGTTGTCACTATGCTGGAGTAAGTAAGGACTGGATTCATGAATAAGATCATTTTTTGTCATGAATTTATTATCATGCTTTAGGCAATTTAAAGAAAGTAATCTGTATAATAAATCGAGAAAATAATCAGCAGATGTTTCTTTTGTAACAAATTACTTAAAAAAGCACGAATTACTTGTCATTGATAACTATTTGAGAAATACTTGCTGTAGTAATTTTTTAAAAAAATATAAATATTTAAGATATGAAGGGAAATATTCATCCTTCATAAAACCAAGTTTACATTTAGGAGATAAAAATGGTTGAGAAAGTTAAAGATCTTTGGTTACGTAATTTCATGAAAAGCAGAATTTGGTTTTTAGGAATAATCATTATTACTTTAACTGCTTGTGGTGGTGGAGGTGGTGGAGACGCCGCTACGCCAGCACCTTCTGGAGTATGTGACGCTGCCTGTGTTGCAAAAGCTGCCGCCGATAAAGCTGCCGCCGATGCCGCTGCCGCTGATGCTGCCGCTGCCGCTGCCGCTGCCGCTGCCGCTGCCGCTGATGCCGCTGCTGCCGCTAAATTCACCATTGGACTGGGTATTCCAAAGGAAATGGATGTGGTTAGAGTGCAAGAAGATATTTAACCGATACCTTAACCAATACAATGAATTCAATTAAATTTTTGATAGAGAGAATATAAATATGAGTAAAATAATAAAAAGTACTTTTTCAATAATGGCAATCGTTCTTTTGCCTTTCTCAATTTTCGCGCAAACAGCCTATGATACCGATGCAGTCGATTACTACGTCTCTGATAACGCTGCCAATGAGTCTTTAGAAGAAGTGAATTTTATTATGTGCATGATGAATGCAATGGCCGCAGATAAGATGGTCAATAGAGGGCCTTATAAGGTTTCTCTTTATGAGGATGATTGTGATGCCGCGGCTGATGCCAGCGCCACCAATGGTGCTGCTGCAAAACCAAAATCTGCAAAATCTGCCGAGACGAAAAAATCAACGACGACCACCACGACAGCAAGTACCGCTAAAACAGTAACAGTAGGTTATGCAGATGTGACACGTGCAGATACTTCTTCTCCTCAAAAGATGAAAGCTTGGGTTGAAATAAAAGGTCAAATGGAAGATTGGGCGGAAAACCTGTCAGCCAATGAGTTAGCCACTATGCCAGGTGGCGGGAAAGAGCCTGACATTACGGTTTATCTTGAGATGTTGACTACTGCAGCGCCATCAGCTACCTCACAATTCGGAGAATTTGATTTAGCAATGAGCTTTACGTTGAGTAATTTTACGCAATTTGGTGAGTGCCCGGCTGAAGCTGGAACAGCTGAACAGAAAGTTGAAGTGGGCTGTGCTTCACCTGCAGGAGCGAGTGTTGGGGGTGGAAGAATTCTCGCTTCAGGAGATACCATTTCATACGTCGATTTTCGACAAGGTGAAGCGCCGGTAACCGCTGTGCTTAAATTTACGGGCGATAAAATAGAAGGAATCGCGACAAAAGAGACGGGTTTTGATACCGGAGCACCGGATTATGAATTTTTTGATATGGAGAAAAAAGAAGCGTTTGTTATTGATAATAGTGCTGCTGCAGTTTATTGCAGTAAGACGATAGCGGCAGGGATTTTAGATTTTGATGATTTTGTAGAAACTGATGGTTATTTTCTTCCGAAGAGCAATGCTGTGACATTGCCGCATACTCCCTCTGGAACAAGTGCTGATGAGAATTGTTACTCACTAAAAGAATCTGATGCCAATAAGAATGTGCATCGTTATGGTGTTTATGATCTAAATGGAGACAGAGCTGCACTTTCAGGTGTTTCTGGCTTCCCTATGACTGCGAATGTGACTGATAGTGATGGCGCTGACATAGAACTATTTGGTTGGGCGGATAACTGGAATATTCATGTTGATAATCCAGGTGGAGTGAAACTTTGGGATGAGAATACGGTCTTTACGAAAGAGCAGTATGCGGGAGAAACTGGCACTGCTCTGCAAATAAAGATTGCAGAAGCAAACCAGAGAGTGACCAAATTTGAGAAAAGTTATTTGGCATTAAGTGATCTCGATAAATTAACTATGATTACTTGGATCAATCCAAATGATGATACCTTCGGTGCTGGCTATCAAGCACTTGGCTTTACTGGATCAGAAGCAGAATATTCAGGTTCTTATAACAAAACTAATGAAACATGGACTATTACCAAGAAAATAGATTGGTCGAGTGGTTGGAATGAAACAACTCTCGGTACACCAATTGAATTCACTAATGCTCAAGCCATAAGTGCATTGTCCTCTACAAACGAAGATTCTTACACGCAACAAAAAGAACCCATGAATGGATTGCAAATCAATACGTATCGATTCAAGATAACGGATTATCTGCAAGGCTCTACGTTGAGCGCTTCTGCTGCTGAAAATGTTCAGTACTGGTGGCTAGGTGGACCTGGAGAATATACTGGACCTTCCGATATGTTTTTTGGCGGGTACCCATGGGGTAAAGACACGGGAGATAATCCAGGGATTGATCTTGAGAATTTACAAGGTTTAATTAATGGAACAGCGAATGCACGACCGTTAAAATTAAAAGGTTATTTTGGCAATATACCTAATGCAGGTAGTGGTACCACCACGGTGACCGTCACTTTAACTCAGGGTGATTCTGCCTCGAGAAGCGGAAATGAAGATCAGATCACGGGTTCTGTTCCTGTTGCTTGGACTTCAAATGGGACGACTTTGACTGCTACTGTTGCGGCAGGGTCTACTCTTTCAGGCATCTATAACGATGGTGGCTCGGCAGTAAACTTCACTATGACAATAGCAAATACCTACACTAAAAGTGTCACTAAGGACTCAGATGGCAACGCCGTTTTTGAACTTATGCTAGGTGATGGATTGAAATTTGTTAAAGATAAAGTTGGATCTTTCGCTAGCTTCTTCTCAGATGATCAGCAAGTTAATTTCCTGGTTGATTTTGGTACGCTGCCGGTTTACACCGTAGAAAGCCAATCAGAAGCAGTAGATAAATTTGCGATGACCACGACAGTTAAATCCAGCCCTGGCGTGAATGCTGCGGATGCTTGGACTGATGAGCGAGGATTATGGGCTTGGTCGCCGGATACCGGCAATGGTTATGAGATTGGCATCGATACACTTAGAAATCCAACTTCTAATTCCACCGCCAATGGAATTCAAGTGGAAACTCGAACAGAGCTCACTCCATCGCAATATCCTGCTAAATTAAAGTGCGTCTTTAATTGCACTTCTGCCTCTACGATTAACGCGACAGCAAACGCAGCAAAAGCGCTGAGCGATAACGGGACGGTTGTGAGTCCATACATACCAGCTACTGTTCAATACGTTAAATCAGGCGATCAAATTAATCAGTATTATCCTGGAGTCCTAGCGACCGATACTGTGACTTATACACCAGACGGTTTGGTCATTAAAGATGCGGGTGGCACAGCAATGGGTTTTGCATCTTCTATAACAGAAGAAGATGTTCGTAAGGGCAACTATAAAAATATTCCAAGTGAGTATTACACGGAATCACTTGAATGGGGTATTCGTGTCAATAAACTCCTTGGAGGAACAGATGCTGAGATCGCCACTCAACTAGCCACGCTTGAATGCGAAAGATCGGATAATACAAAAGTGGTCAGTAACACAAATGCCTATCGTGACACGCACCCTGTTTTTAGTGCGACAGCGACGCGTTATTGTGAGAATGCTTTTTATGACGGTGCTGGCCCAACAACTTGGTATGAAATGGAATTTGGTGCCGCTGAATGGCAAAGAAAGAAATACGCAAAAGATGCTGCAAGTGGTCTTTATGTGAACTTTGCTAAACCAAAAGTTTTGTATTATGACGTACCAGATGATGCAGCAGCTTATGGAAATGATGCCGGTAAGAGCGTCAGACTTGATTTTGGTGGTTTTGGTGATCTTTGGGGAATACCAGGGAACGTGATCAATTTTCAAACGGGTGAAGTAATCGGTGAATTTGTCGAAGAGTGGAATGATAATTACCGTTATGTGCAACGCTTTGCGATTGAACCTCATTCATCACAATCAGCTGGTTATCCTGTGTTGTATGAAAAAGCAACGTCAACTACTTATAAAGTAAAAGCGCTAGAAGGCGAGCAATGGTTGAAGAAGAAAGATTCTGCAAAAGGCACACTATCTTATACTTTGGCAGCTACAGACTTACCGAAGTTTTCTACAATTAGATATGTGTCACCGACGATATTTAGTGCCACGGGTGGGGAAGCCACCGTTAATCCAGACTCAATCGGTGCTATACCAGCGCAAAGTGCATTGATTAACAGCGGTAAACCAGCTGTGATTCATGGAGATTTAGCTGTGACGTTTTAAGTTAGTTAATATCATTTAGTGAAAAGTAAAAAAAGCTCGTATGATTTATCATACGAGCTTTTTTATTGTATGAAAAAGCCGATTTTTTTAAGTTTATAGCTGGACTTCATAGTGTCATTTCTGCAAGCTTAGATGGTGTTTATTTACCCTGAAATTGATCCCATAATTTTCTCTATCGGTTTTCTTAAAATCCGTTGGTATGGCTTGATGTATCTTTTTGGTTTCATTGCGGCGATATTATTAGCAAAAAAAAGATGTCAGCGAAAAGACTCTCCAATAATGGCGCTACAAATCGAGGATTTGATTTTTTATTCAATGCTCGGAGTAATATTGGGAGGTCGTTTAGGCTATGTATTTTTTTATGGCTGGCAGCAATTAATTTCAGATCCATGGTATATCTTCAAGATAACCGAGGGTGGCATGTCTTTTCATGGCGGTTTGGTGGGTGTCATGACGGCTGTTTGGTTGTATGGAAAAAAATTAGGTCATGATCTGTGGGTGATGACTGATTTTGTGGCGCCACTGGGACCGTTAGGCTTAGGATTTGGTCGCATTGGTAATTTTATTAATAACGAGCTTTGGGGAAAACCGACCGATGTGGCTTGGGCCTTTCAGGTTAATGGTCAAACATTACATGCCACACAGCTCTATGAGGCGTTTTTAGAGGGGTTGATTCTATTTTTGATACTGTGGATCTTTACTGAAAATAATCGCCCCAAAATGGCGGCGTCTGGATTATTTTTAGCTTGTTACGGTGCCTTTAGATTTTGCATAGAGTTTTATCGATTGCCCGATGCGCATCTTGATTATTTAGCATTGGGTTGGGTGACGATGGGTCAAATTTTAAGCTTGCCGATGATCATGATTGGTATAATTTTGTTGTTAAAAGCCTATAAACCATCAATCCAACAATAAACTGACTTGGAGTTTCAATGAAGCAATATCTGCATCTTTTGGACCATGTTCTAAAGACCGGTACTAAAAAAGAAGATCGCACGGGAACGGGGACCTTGAGTGTGTTCGGTCATCAAATGCGATTTAATCTTGAGAAAGGCTTTCCTCTACTGACGACCAAAACATTGCATCTTCCTTCTATTATTCATGAATTATTGTGGTTTTTGAGTGGCGACACCAATATCAGTTATCTAAAACAAAATAAAGTATCAATCTGGAATGAATGGGCAGATTCAGAAGGCAATCTTGGTCCGGTATATGGATCACAATGGCGAAGTTGGCCTGCTCATAATGGCGAACCAATTGATCAAATTTCACGTTTAATTGATGATATAAAGAGCAATCCAAATTCACGCAGGCACATTGTATCGGCTTGGAATGTGGCGGATCTTGATGAAATGGCCTTGCCACCTTGTCATTGTTTATTTCAGTTTTATGTCGCTGATGGTCAGATTTCTTGTCAGCTCTATCAACGCAGCGCCGATATCTTTTTGGGCGTGCCTTTTAATATTGCTTCATACGCACTTTTATTAAAATTAGTGGCTGCTCAGACTAATTTAAAGCCCAAAGATTTTATTTGGACGGGCGGTGATTGTCATTTATATCTTAATCATAGAGAGCAAGCCAAATTACAATTAACAAGATCAACTTTGCCGTTAGCTGAACTTAAAATTAACCAATCACGATCGAGTATCTTTGATTATGTTTATGAGGATTTTGAAATTATTAATTATCAGAGTCAGGCGAAGATACCAGCGCCAATAGCGGTGTAAGCGATGAATTTATCTATTATTGTGGCAAAGTCCATGAATAATGTCATCGGTGTCGATGGCGAGCTTCCTTGGCACCTTCCTGAGGATCTAAAGAACTTTAAAGCGGTTACCATGGGTAAGCCACTCATTATGGGTAGGGCGACATATGAGTCAATCGGTCGACCGCTCCCTGGCAGACGCAATATTATTATTACTCGTCAAACAGATTATCAAGTGGACGGTGCTGAGGTTTTTATGTCACCTGAAAGTGCGTTAGAGTCAATCAAGGGTTCAGAGGAAGTCATGATTATTGGTGGTGGACAGATATACACCGCTTTGTTTGATCAAGTAAACCGCATATATATGACTTATGTTGAGATAAATGTTGATGGCGATACCTTTTTTCCAGAAATTGATTATGCTTTATGGAAAATTACTTCAAAAGAATTTTTTCCAGTGAATGAAAAACGTGAGGTTGCTTTTTGGTTTGAGGTATTAGAGCGGCGTTAATCTCGACGCAACCAATTTTTCAGCTTGATTAAAATCTATTTCTTCTAATTTATCAGCATTCTTAGTGAGTTCTTCGAGTAATTTCTTTTGTATCTCGCCTCTTTGGTAAGAGACGGCGTATGGAATTTGATCATGAAACATGACCATCGAATATCTTGGAATGAATCTATTTGGCATGCGTTGTTCGAGTTCAAATGAAAGTTCTTTCCTGAGTGCATATTTAGGATCAAGGACACCGTCACGCATTTCAATGTAATTATCCAGAGCCATTTCTTGAATGGCTTGAGCGTTTTTATATTGATTTTTTTCAAAGTTTTGAAATATTTTAAGCCAATCACCTTCATTATTTTCAATGACTTTATCCAGCTCCACGCAATCATCAAAAGCAAAATTCATCCCTTGAGCATGAAATGGAACGAGTGCATGTGCCGCATCTCCCATCAATAGTAATTTATCTGCATCATGCCAGTGCTGACATCTAACTGTGCCTAAAATACCGGTCGGATTTTTTTTGAATTCATCATTAAGATTGGGCAATAAAGGCACGGCAGAGGCAAAAAAGTGATTAAAAAATTCATTGACTTTTTTATCTGAAACAAGCTCCGAGAAACTATTCTCCCCATTCGTGGGCATAAATAAGGTGAGCGTAAAATCTCCGGCGGGGTTGGGCAATGCAATCAGCATGAATTGACCTCTTGGCCAGATATGCAAGGCATCTTCTTGTAATTGGAAGCTGCCATCAGCATTAGCAGGAATGGTCAGTTCTTTGTAGCTATGCGGTAAGATAGACTCCTTGGGTTTAATGGGCTCAATATCGTTAAACGCTTTACGAATCACCGAGCCAGCGCCATTAGCTACAATTATCGCCTCGGCATCTAAACTGTATTCACCTGCGGGCGATTGCATTAAGATTTTGTCTTCATTGGTGTCGTAAGAGAGCACTTTATGCTCAAATTTGATTTCTACTTGATATTTTTTTTCAGCAGTATCGATGAGAATCTGATTCAGATTGAAACGTGAGACAGAATAAATGACTTCGTCTTCTTTTTGCCCGTAGGGTTGAAGTTCTTGCGTTCCGTTTTGGAAATGCAGCATGCGTCCTGTCATTGGCATTAAAAGAGGTTCAACCTGATCAAATATCCCAGCATATTTGAGCGCTTTTATACCCCTTGAGGACATGGCTAAATTAATCGATCTGCCAGCAGCTTGACTTAAGTCTCTAGGATCAGAACGAGCTTCATAAATGACAACCGGGTAACCTCTTCTCGCTAATATAATACTTAATAAGCTTCCGCAGAGACCTGCACCAAGAATTTTTACCGGTGTCTTTTGCATTAATTTTTATTTTCTGCGATGGATTTTTTAAGCCGCTCAACAAATTCATAAACATCTTCATAGGAATTATAAAATGGAGTGGGAGCCATTCTTATGACATTTGGCTCACGCCAATCACCGATCACATTCTTCTCGGTTAGTGAGTTAAAGATTGCCTTTCCATTGAATGAGCTATCACGAATCACGAGTGATAACTGGCACCCTCGACCCTGTATTGGAGTGATTGATTCAATTTGTCCAGTAAACGCAGTTTGAATTAGAAAATCCATGTAATTGGTTAATTGTATCGATTTTTCACGTAATTTTTTAAAGGAGGCTTCTTTGAACATATGTAATGATGCTATGACTGGCGTTAAAGAGAATACAGGCGGATTACTGACTTGCCATAAATCTGCGTCCTTCGCGGCCACGAATTCTGTTCCCATTTTAAAACGACTTTCAAGATCATTGCTCCACCAACCTAAGAGTTGTTCATCGCCGTTGCCACCATGATGCATTTCATGAATAAATGCCCCACCAACCGAACCTGGGCCACCATTTAGATACTTGTAAGTGCACCATGCCGCAAAATCAGGCGCCCATTCATGCAGATTGAGCTCAACATTACCCACCGCATGAGCGAGGTCGAGTCCTACTTTGCAACCGGCTTTTCGTGCAATCTGGCATATTTCCTGCATCGGCATTACTTGACCGCTGTAATATTGAATTCCAGGAACTAAAATCAATGCAATTTCATCGCCTTCTTTATCGATAACTTGCTGTAGATCGTCAAGGAGTAATTCATCATTCTTAGGTGTCCATTCGATTAAAGCCTCTTTTGGATCATGACCATGAAGACGTATTTGCGATTCAGCTGCAAATCTATCCGATGGAAAGGCAGTTGATTCGATGAGTATTTTAAAGCGTTCCTTGGTCGGTCGATAAAAAGTGGTCATCAGCATGTGTAAATTCACGGTCAGGGTATTCATGGCGATGACTTCATGTTCATGGCTGCCTGTTAAATCAGCGAAACCCTCTCTCGCTTGTAAGTGATAGTTGAGCCAGGGCCTGCCTGCTTTTGTATGGCCATGAACGCCATATTTACCCCAGTCATTTAATTCTTCTGTTATATATTGACCGACCGATTTTGGTTGCAAGCCAAGTGAATTTCCACATAGATATACACAAGGATATCCATTTTTATCATCTGGAAATAAAAATTCTGAACGATAATGACTTAACGTATCTTGTTTATCTAATGATTGTGCGTATTCACGATTTGCTTCAAAATTAAAATTATTCAACTTCGTAGTCCTTCCGATTTAAGTTAAGCCATCTTAATGCCGTATCGGCATAAAGCCAGTTATTAGTTGTATCATTTAGTTTCATCTCTTCTATCATTTTTCCTGGCACTTCCTCTCCTAGTGGAAAAGGGTAATCACTGCCCAATGCGATGCAGTCAGCGCCGAATAGATTTATCATATATTCAAGTACCGCCGGTTCATGCACCAGAGAATCAACAAAAAATTTTCCAATATAGTCTCTTGGATTGTGCTGATTATGAGTAGCAACAATATCAGGTCTCACATTATAACCGTGCTCGAGTCTTCCTATGATACTAGGAAACGCGCCACCTCCATGAGCAAATGCAACTCTTAGTTTGGGGAGTCTTTCAAAAACACCACCAAAAATGAGTGAGCATATAGACAATGCTGTCTCAGCAGGCATTCCTACGAGCCAGGGCAGCCAATAAAGATTCATTCGATCACTGCCCATCATTTGCCATGGATGAACAAAAATAGCCGTATTGAGGTCTTGAGCAGCTTCTAGGATTGGAAATATTCGAGGATCGTCAAGGTTCCAACCATTTATGTGCGATCCAATTTGAAATCCTGCCATACCTTTTATCTTGACGCATCGTTCCATTTCTTTAATTGCCAGATCGGCATCTTGCATGGGTAGAGTGGCAAGTCCGATATATTTCTTTGGGAAATTGGTCACAATATCAGCGATATGATCATTGAGTATCATGGACAGATCCAATGTATCTTTTGGTCTCGCCCAATAATTGAACATCACCGGCACGGTGGATAAAACTTGAACATCTACATGAGTGTTATGACATTCCTCCATCCTTACCTTTGGATCCCAGCAGTTAGGCTCTACATCACGAAAATGTTTTCCATCCATCATCATGCGAGCACAACCAGTACCACAATGCTCTAGTTGCATGAAGCCGCCGTAACCATAGCGTTCTTTTAAATCTGGCCAGTTTTCAGGCAATATATGGGTATGTATGTCAATTTTTAACATATATATTGCCGATTACTCAGCAGCCATCACTTCACCACATTTATTGCAGGTACGATTATCTTCGGAGCTATAATATCGTTCAAATATTGGTGGTAATTGGCCTACTATATCAGTAATGGCTAAATATTCTCCATACAGTTTATTGTCACAATTTTCACAAAACCATAAAAACCCATCAAGCTCACCTTCCGTACGTTTTCTTTCAACGACTAAGCCCACCGTATTTTCATATCGCTGGGGCGAATGAGGAACAGTGGGTGGTAATAATAATATTTCACCTTCTTTGATGGTGGTTTCGACACGTTTACCGTCTTGAATGGTTTTTAATAGCATATCGCCTTCGAGCTGATAAAAAAATTCAGGACCCGGATCATAATGAAAATCGGTTCTAGCATTTGGTCCACCAACGACCATCACAATAAAGTCGTTGTCCTCAAATACTTGTTGATTGCAGACAGGTGGCTTTAAAAGATGTCGATGCTCTTCAATCCAGCCCTGGAAATTAAATGCCATAAGTGATTTCATTGGGTTCTCCATTTTTGATATTTAGAGGTTATTATAGGGAATTTTATTCCTGATGGCTTATCTTTATTAATTGAGATTTTTCATCTAAGTTGATGGCGGTTAGTTCTCTGCCCCAGACGTAACCCGTATCAAGACAAATGAATTTTGGTTTTACCATTAAACCCAGTGCCGACCAGTGACCAAAAATAATGAGTGTCTCTTGCCATTGATTCTCCTTGACCTCAAACCAAGGTTTTAGATTCTCTGTATCTTTTATTACTCCTCCTTTGTATTGAAAATCTAAGCCATTATTTTTACTGATCATCCTCATGCGAGTAAGGGTATTGATAACAAATCGATGCTTTTCTATTCCCTTTAGTTTCTTCGACCATCTATGAGGTGTATTGCCATACATTGCATTTAATAATTGTTTGCAGTTATCCCCCTGTAGGATAACTTCAATTTCTTTTGCGTATGAAACTGCTTCTTCAATCGTCCAGTCAGGATGAATTCCGGCATGCACTAAAAAACGATCATTATTTTTACTATAATGAACTAGAGGTTTTTGTCTCAGCCACTCCATTAATGATTCTCTATCGTGTGCATTTAGAATTTCTTCAAGCCAAATAGATTCTCTATTCAGAGGTTTAGCTTCAAAATGTAATGCCAAAAGATGTAAATCATGATTACCAAGAACGGTTGTCACTGCTTGATCAAGATTTTTGATAAAACGCAGTGTTTTTAAAGAATCGGATCCTCGATTAACCAGGTCACCCGTTAACCATAGATGATCTTTTTGTGGATCAAAATTTATTTTATCTAGGAGCCGTCTAAATGCATGGTAGCAACCCTGTATATCTCCAATTGCATAAACAGCCAATAGAATTTCCTTTTCTTTTAGTGAAGTATACCTGGGACTGCAAGAGTGAAAGGGGCTATGGGCGCATCGAAACTATTCCCATTATCTGCTTGCATATTATATTTACCCTGCATCGCTCCAACTGGTGTCTCTATAATAGCGCCACTTGAGTAAGAGAATTGTTCACCGGGTTTTAATTTTGGTTGCTCTCCAACCACACCATCCCCTCTAACTTCTTGAACTTTTCCATTAGAATCGGTGATAACCCAATGACGACTCAGTAGTTTAGCCGATTTATTGCCTTCATTTGAGATGGTGATCGTGTAGGCGAAAACATAGCGATGTTCATCGGGTTCAGATTGTTCATGAATATAGTTAGTATCCACTTTTATATTGATATTAGAATTTTCAGGCATAATTAGTTACTGCTCTTGTATAGTATTTGCGAGTTTTGACCAGGTTAATATCGGAATTTCTTCGGCTCTTTGGGTTGGATTTATCCCCATTTCTATCATTATTTTATCAGAGATTAGGCCTTTTAGTGAATTTCTGAGAGTTTTTCTGCGTTGAGAAAATGCTTGAGTGACGATTTGTGAGAGTATGGCAGGGTTTTTTATTATGACCTGATCATCGGATTTTGGCTTTATTTTAACCACGGATGAAATGACTTTTGGTGCTGGACTGAAAGCTTTAGGCGGGACATCAAAAAGATGAAATGTATCCATGTAAGTTCCAAACATTATTGTTAGCTTCCCATAAGTTTTTCCACCTGGTGTTGCCGCTAAACGATTGGCCACTTCTTTTTGAAGCATGAAGTGTTGATCATAAATATTATTTTTAAATTGAATTAGATGAAACATCAATGGAGTGGAGATATTATAAGGAAGATTACCTATTAATCTTAATTTTTCCCCAATGCTTGCATAATCAAAGGCTAAGGCATCACTTTGGTAGATTGAAATATTCGGATGATTCGAGAATTTTTTTTCTAAGGCCGGAATAAGATCACGATCTAATTCAATAATGTGTAAGTTTGGATTAAATTGAGCAATTGGCTTTGTAAGGACCCCGTTACCTGGGCCAATTTCGATAATTGTGTCACTCGATTTAGGATTAATATTATTTACGATTGCTTGGATAATCTGCTGGTCAATTAAAAAGTGTTGTCCAAACCTCTTTTTCGTATAATGCGGTTCATTCATTATATAATCATTTCGATAGCTAATTTTATAGCTGCAATTAGGCTGTCTGAGCTTGCTTTCCCCTTGCCAGCGATATCAAAGGCGGTCCCATGATCGACAGAAGTTCTCACAAAAGGCAACCCAAGAGTAATGTTAACAGCCTCACCAAACCCAGCATATTTTAGAACAGGAAGACCTTGGTCATGAAACATTGCCAGAACAACATCACTGTTCTTTTCGGCATTTAGGAAGATTGTATCGGCAGGAATTGGACCGACAATATTAAAATTTTTATCTTGAAATTCTTTTATGACAGGCTCAATAATTTCTTGTTCTTCCGAGCCAAGATGACCATTTTCGCCGGCATGAGGATTAAGCCCACACACTAAGATTCGAGGATTTATTATATTAAAATACTTCTTTAGATCTGTGTGCAAGATACTAATGATCCGCCTTAATTTATCTTTCGTTATATGAGAGGAGATTTTTGATACAGGTATGTGGGTAGTCGCAAGAGCAACCCTCAGATTATCTGCAGCTAGCAGCATTACAGGCGTATTTGTATTGGTTCGCTCTGCGATAAACTCTGTATGCCCTGTAAATCTGATACCAGCTTGGTTAATGACGCTCTTATTAATAGGAGCGGTGACCATAGCTTTGTACGTTCCACTCAAACAATAATCGATGGTTTCTTTTAGACTTTCGATAAGAATAAGTGAATTTTCATGATTGGGTTTACCGCAGATAACTTTTGAACTAAATGCCTTGGTTCTTATATACAAAGTATCTTTGGGTAACTTTTTTGGAGAAATTGCATTAGGCTTCCATTCAATAAAATGTATAACTTTATTTAATTCTTTTGCTCTTTCCTCTATGACTTTAGGATCAGATACAATCACTAAATTGTCGCTCCATGGCTGATTAATCAGGTCTAGACAGATTTCAGGCCCAATGCCAGCGGGCTCGCCAACAGTAACTGCAATAATATGTTCAGAGGATAAATGGAGCATGACTTATAAAATTTAGATTTATTCTTTAGATTCTTTTTTCAACGAATGCCTGGTCTCTGATTCGTCGAATCCAAATCTCAGATTCATTAGCGAGTTTGCTATTTTTTATTTGTTGAGTGCAATTTACTTGCTTTAATTCTTCGGTATTATCATGCGCTCTTCTTCCGGTAACTTCTAGTATATGCCAGCCAAAACGAGATCGAAAAGGTTCTGAAATGACACCAATTTCACTCTCATCCACAGTATTTTGAAATTCTTCAACGAAAATACCAGGACTAACCCAACCCATGGATCCTCCTTCATTGGCTGAACCTGGGTCTTCAGAGAGAAGCTTTGCAATTTCACTGAATTTTGTACCAGCATTTATTTGTTTTCGTGCATCGTCTAGTTTTTGTTTTGCCGTTTCATTGTCAATAATTTGATTGGGTATAACCAGTATATGCCTGACTTCGCTTTGCTGTATTTCACTTCGTTCCACTGTGCTTCTCATCTCATTTATTTTGATGATATGAAATCCACTTATCGCTTGCATTGGAGTAGAGTATTCACCTTCTTTAATGGTATTCACAATGCTTGAAAATAATGTTGGTAATTGCTCTCCTTTTCGCCATCCAAGTGATCCGCGATCTATTCCAGTTTGACTGTCAGAATACGTGATGGCCATTTCGCCAAAATCTGCCCCATTATCGAGCTCCTTAATAACATTATTAGCAATATCTCTTGCTTTATTATATTGATCTGCCGTAGCCGATTCAGGTACGGATATTAGTATATGCGAAAGATTATAATCTGCATTATTGACAATATTATTTTCCAGTCTCGCAAAACATTGATTTAATTCTCTTTCAGAGACATTAATCCTAGCAATCACATCTATTTGACGTAATTGTTCGAAGATTAACTGATTTCTTAGATCGCTTCGATAACGCCCATAATCTATACCATCTGCGGTAAGTATAGCTGGCAATTCTTCGAAGCTAATATTATTTTCTTCTGCAATAAGAGAGATGGCTCCATTTAACATTTGGTCTGATATTTGAATGCCAATTTGACCAGCACGTTGTAATTGAATCTCTTCAATAATAAGTTGCTCAAGGAGTTGTTCTTCCATAATTTCTTTTTTCGGTAATTCAAGGCCCTGAAGTTCCGCTCGTGTAGTGATATTTTCAATCTGAAAATCTAATTGGCTCCTTAGAACTACTCCTTCATTTACTACAGCTACAATTGAGTCAAGTATCTTCTGATTCTCTTGTGCGGATATAAAATTGAGGTTTGTTAATGCTAAAAATATAATTAAAGATTTTATAAAAAGTTTTTTATTCATAATTTTTTTATTGGATATAGTTTGAGTAACCTAGAATACCACGTTCTAGAAGTTTATCTGCTTTTGTGCCAATACTTGTCATGCCTTTCAGTACCAATTGTATGCCTAATGAAGTGTCTTCTTGTCCATCTCGAGTGGAGACGTATTGTCTGTATACCATTCGAACCGCCCAACAACAACTTTCATATTCAAGGCCATAAAATTGCTCTAAAGATTTTTTGTCTCTAATGGAGTAATTGTAATGACCCAATACATTCCATGTTTCAGAAATTGGCCAAGACCATGAAATATTTCCTTGTTCCAATAAATTTTGACGAAAACGATAACCAAAATTTAATATCTTATTGTTTTCTGGCCGATATTGAAGGCGAGCTTGCGATCTAGCGACGCCTGTATTTTCGTTATTCCATTGATGAGAGATATCAAAATTTAAATCATCAAAGACCAGAAAGCGAAGCTCAGCTATAAAATCAGAATTTGAGCTAGGAAGAAGATTTTCACCAGGAAGAGTGACTTTCTGGTTTTTTAAATAAAAAGCCTTACCTAGGGTCATGGAAATGACTTCTTTGCCGTCTTTGTTATCGATTATTTTTGAACCAAAACCTAGACTGACTTGCTCCATATCAGCGATTCTATCAATACCTATAAAACGATTTTTTTGGAATAACTGCACGAGGTTCAAATCTGGTTCGATGGTATCAAAAATAGGTAGGTTTTTTTGATCCCGATAAGGAGTGCTGAGGTACAACAATCTAGGTTCAAAGGTTTGCTTGTAATCGTTATAATTTTTCAGTGGACGTTCAAAAAATAAACCTGCATCTAAACTTGCTATGGGAAGAGTTCTGGAAGGGTCAGAAATTTGTCCTTTTTCGAGATTTTTTAACTCATATTGAGTATGCTTCAGAGCAACGGATGGATTAAGGTACCAACCATCTTTTTTTATCGACCAATCTAGCTGCGGTTGAGTATCAATTCGCCATCCAGTTATACCGACTTCGCGATCAAAAAAAACAATTTCACTGTCGAGACTGGCGGATATTCCCAATGGTTTATATGGCAATGAAGCATTAAATTTTATTTGCGGTAAGCGGGCATAGGGCCTATCAGTTAATTGAATGTTTTTATCAATGGTTTGAAAGTTCTGAAAACGAGCAAGAACTGACCAATTCTCGCCAAAGGCATCCACCATTATATTTTGGTTAAGGTGGGTAATGCTGGTCATACTTAAATTGCCCCCTAAATCTTCAAAATAATTTCCATCTGATGTATTTCCGTAATCAACGGTGGCTCGAATACCATTGGCAAAATTAGTTTCATTGTTGAATTGAATGTAATGTCTGGATTTACCAAATATATTGTCATTATTGAGATAATCCAGCTTAAGTTGACCTTTGTTGGCGGAAGATAAATATCTAAATTCATTACCTAATTGAAAACCTCGACCCGTCAGTATTCTTGGTGTTATTGTGGCATCGTAATTTTTTGCAATATTCCAGTACCAAGGTAATCTGATTTCATTACCACTTCTTCCGCCACCCCCTATTTCAGGTGCGAGAAAGCCAGATTTTCTTGCATCACCAAGAGGGAATGAGATTTTTGGAATATATAAGATTGGAATATCTTTAAAGCTCAAAGAAACTTTATCTGCTTTTGCTTGACCTTCATCAAGATTGAGTACAATTTTTTTTGCTTTAATGAACCAGTCATTCGAACCCACTGGACATGTTGTGTAGTTTACATTGCGTAAATTTAAAATCCCCTTTTCTTGAAGCTCAACAGAATCAGCATTACCTCTTGAAGTATTGCTTCCAAGAGCAAATATTGCCTCATCAAATAATATCTGACCACCTGAATAAGAAAATAAAGCAGATTCGCTAGACACCATTAAATTATTATTTTCAAATTGAACGTTACCTTTTAGATTGAGTGATTCAGTGCTGGGATCATAGTTTGCTGAGTTTGCTGTGGTGGTGCTTTCATTGCCAGTTATGGTTACATTTCCTGTTAAGTTAGAGCCTAGTTGTGAGCCAACATTCAGATAAATATTGTCTGCCTCGAAATTAATAGCTTGATTACTTTGGTCTTTTTTTGACAAAGTTAAGGGTAGATTGCACATATCTTGTTGTTGCGCATAGACATTCATACATGAGAAAGCTAATGTTAGAACAATTAATTGAAAGGAATGTTTAAACAAAAAAATACAGTATCCGTTTGATTGGTATTATTGGCGTTCGGTATCAAGCTTAGTATACATATTAGTGTATTCTATTGAATTTTTTGTATTAAAGGAAAAATAATTATTCAAACAATAAACTCAGATAAACGCTACTTGGATCTCTTGAGTTGGGTCAAAAATCTTCCGGGCGATCCTTATGAGAATATTGAACCTGCTTCTTCGGATGCCAGTTTTCGACGATATTTTCGTATTTGGCGTAATGAATGTACATTTATAGTCATGGATGCACCACCATTAAAAGAAAATAGTGAAAAATTTGTGAAATTTTCGGAATTATTTCGACGTATCAAAATTAATTGTCCAGATATATTAGAATCAAATCTCCAAGAAGGTTTTTTGTTATTAACTGATTTGGGGTCGGATCATTACCTGGATGCTTTAGCCAAAGAACCAAAAATATTAGAATCTTTATATATTGATGCATTGGCCGTTCTTCAAATTCTTCAATCTGGAGGCAAATCAATCATAGGAGACTTTTCACCCTATGACGAGAATATGTTCGTAGAAGAAATGGATCTATTTTCTGATTGGTTTTGTTTGAAAGAACTGGATATTAAGTTTAATAAGTATGAGTTATTTCAATGGCAGAATTGTGTTGAAATTCTTCTGAAGAGTGCTCTAATTCAGCCCCAAGTTATTGTTCATCGTGACTTTCACTCGAGAAATTTAATTTATACAAAGGATCATAATCCGGGCGTCCTTGATTTTCAGGATGCGGTTATTGGCCCAATTACTTATGATGTAGTTTCATTACTCAGAGATTGTTATATCTCACTGCCTGATGAATTATTAAATCAGTTGCTTGAGGCTTATTACTTAAATCTTGATATTTCATTAAAAGATAAAATGAGCAAAAAAGATTTTATTAGGTTCTTTGATTTAATGGGAATCCAAAGGCATCTTAAGGCGGTCGGAATATTTGCCCGATTAAAGCATCGTGATGGGAAAAATAACTATCTTAAAGATATCCCTAGAACTTTACACTATATATATAGTGTAACATTAAAATATCCTGAGCTCGGGTTTTTGAATATTTTTTTGAAAAATAACTGCCTAGCTTATAAAGGTTCTTGAGGTGATGGCAATGATTTTAGCTGCTGGTCGGGGCGAGCGCTTGAAACCACTAACAAATAGCATACCAAAGTGTCTAGTGAAAGTGGGGAATGAGACTCTTTTGGAAAGACATTTTCAAATGTTAGTAAGAGCGGGAGTAACCAAAGTAGTTATTAATTTAGGTTGGCTGGGAGAAAAGATTGTCGATTTTGTTGGTACGGGCGAAAAATTTGGCTTACAGGTAATTTATAGTCTTGAAGATGATGAAATTTTAGAGACCGGAGGAGGAATTGTAAAAGCTTTGCCGGTATTTGGTGATCAACCTTTTTGGGTGATTAATGGAGATATTTATACAGATTATATTATGCCTGATCTTGATTTGGACTCTAATTCCTTAGGTCATTTAATTTTAATAGCAAACCCATCTTATAGATCTAAAGGTGATTTTAATCTTAAAGATAACAAAGTAATAAAAGATAATATATTGCCATATACATTCAGTGGCATGGCTCTTTATGATCCAAAACTATTCAAAAATGAAGTGGTAAGAAAATTTTCAATTGTCCCCATATTGTTTGAATGTATAAAAAATAAACGTTTGTCAGGAAGTTTTTTTAAAGGCGAATGGCATGATGTTGGGACACCGGATAGATTGGCTAGACTAAATAAATTACAAGGCTGAGTTCAAATTAACTCAGGTCTCATGTCGTAAGTTGATATTTCTCTCAAGATAATGCACCATTTTTTCCTGAATTATTTTTTTATCCTCAGTGACACCTAAGCATTCAAGATTTGTAACATCTAACCCTTTAAAGCCACAGGTATTAATACCCTGGAAAGGTTTTAGATTGACACTATGATTGAATGCAAGACCATGATAGCTGCAACCTCTACTGATTCTCAGCCCAACGCTTGCAATCTTCTTTGAATTTACATAAACCCCTGGCGCTTGGGGGTTTCTGACAGCTTCTATACTGTAATCAGCCATCAGAGTTATGATGGTTTGTTCGAGTGCTGAAATAAGTTGACGGATATTTAAATTTAATTTCTTTAAGTCAAATAAAACATACATCATTATTTGACCTAGTCCATGGTAGGTAACTTGACCACCACGATCGACTTTTAAGACTTTGATTTTACCTGAATTAAGAATATGTTTATGATTCCCATTTGCACCTAATGTGTAAATATCATGATGCTCGGTAAACCAAACTTCATCATTGCTTTGAATTGTTCTTGATTGGGTATAATGCTTCATTTTTGACCATACTGAACCATAATCAGTCATGCCAAGATTACGTATTTGGAGTGAGAATTCTTTTTGCTGTAGATGGATTGATGTCACTACAGCACATATAATATATGATCATTTTTCGAAAAATCGATATAGATTTGATCTAATTCTATTTGATTGTTGACGTTAACGACACAAGTAAGAGCCATATAATTTCCTTTTTTACTGGAATTCTTCTTTATGTCATTATCAGGAATTGTTTGGGCATGTTTGGTCAGTATGGATTTAGCGGCACAATAAAAATTAGCATCATCACGACCCAATACCTTTATTGGAAATTCACATGGGAAGTCAATTAATGATTCTGATTTTGCCTGCTTCGTCATGACTTTATCATTCAAACCAAAGTTGCATGGTATCCTTAATTTGCTGCCATAAAGTACCTTTAGGGTTATTTCTTAGGGCAATTAACGGCTGCGTAGATAAGATGGAATCATTTAGTTTCACTACCACTTCTCCCAAGATTTGACCTATTTCAATTGGGCCAGTTATCTCCGGTTGGATATTATTTTCAATGATTAAGTTATCAAAACTGCCTCTTGGTAAGGTTAGGTTGAGATCAATTGAGATACCCAAAGGTACCGTTTCAGATTCAGTTTTCCACGTTTTTGCAACGGTAATCTCTTGCTCAGATTTAAAAACAGCCTTTGTTTCATGAAATCTAAAACCATAATTTAACATTGCTTGACTGCCATCAATTCGTGATTTTGCGGTGGCCGTTCCTAGGACAACTGAGATAAGCCGCATACCATCTCTTTCTGCTGATGAAACGAGACAGTAGCCAGCTTCATCTGTACTACCAGTTTTCATTCCATCGACACTGGGGTCTCGCCAGAGTAATGAATTTCTATTTCTTTGCGTAATCCCATTGAACGTAAATTCTTTTGTAGAATACCAGGCATAGTATTGAGGGAATTCTCTAATAATAGCTTTGGCAAGAAGAGCAAGATCATGCGCAGTCGAGAAATGATTTTCAACAGGTAAACCGGTAGTATTTTGAAATGATGAAGAAGTCATATTGAGATTGACGGCGTATTGATTCATAAGATCCACAAACAAAAACTCCGAACCAGCGATATGTTCAGCTAATGCAATACTTGCATCATTACCAGATTGTACAATCATGCCCATTAAGAGGTCCTGAACTGAAACCTTTTTACCCACTTCAATAAACATTCTTGAACCTTCCATTCTCCAGGCTTTTTCACTAATTGTGACTAAATCATTCAATGAGATTTGACCGCTTTCTATTGCATGAAATACAACATAAGCGGTCATAAGTTTTGTAATACTGGCGGGCGGTAATTTTAAATTTGGTTCCAATGAGCCAATTTCATGATTGGTAAGTGCATCTACCACTAAATAACTTTTTGCTCCTATAATTGGCGGTGAAGGTATATTTGCTGTTTGTGCTCTCGAGATATTACTCAATGAAGCGGTCAAAGCGAAGATAAAAAAGAGTGATATTTGGAATTTACGGTACATTTTTTTCACCTTGTTTAATGCAATAGTTTTTTGTATTTTTTAGTGAGCTAATTAGTGACAATTTTAGTCTGATAAACACCAATTTTTCGTAACCTAGATAATAACTCATTATGTTGTTTTTTGTTTTTGATTGGACCGATTTGAACTTTATAAGTTGGTGATAAAGGTTTAAGCCAATTATATTCTTTTCTAACATCAGCTGAATTGAATTTATTATCTTTTAGAAGCGCCAAGTAATCATAAGCATTTTCTTTTTTTTCAAAGGCGCCAATCTGTATATATGCCTCTTCATCTATATTTTTATTCAGATCGTCATTTTTTTCAGTGACTGTTCTTATTTCTACCTGAGCGGTACCATTTTTAACTATATCTAACTTTAGGGCGGCAGCATAAGAGAGATCAATCAATCGATCGTCAATGAATGGCCCTCGATCATTGACTCGAACAATAATTGTTTTATTATTTGTCAGATTTCTTACCTCTAAATAGCTAGGTAATGGGAGAGTTTTATGCGCCGCAGTCATGGCATAAATATTATAAATTTCCCTGTTTGAGGTATAACGACCATGAAACTTGGTGCCATACCAAGATGCGATGCCCTTGGCTTTATAGCCCTTTGCAGAGGGCATAACTTTATAACGTTTTCCTCTAACCTCATAATATCCCTTTTCATCACCATTGCCATACTTGCTGAGTGCTTCCGATCTTGGGATTGCATTTTTTGTAGTAATATTTTTCATAATTCTTGGCGGCCCATCACCAAAAAAATTAGAAAAACATGAAGATAAAAGAACTATCGACATTACTATTATTAATAGTTTTGAAAATATATTCATCTATTATTCTTTACCTCATTGGCTATTTCTTGGCCCAACTGATGGACGGCTAGAGCATACATGGTGCTATGATTATAACGAGTTATAACAAAGAAATTATGAAAAGCTACCCAGTAATTATTCGCATTCTCTTGCTCTAGATACAATAATTCGCTGGGATGATCATCATTCATTGTAGTATCAAATATGATTCCTTTCCCTTTTAGCACCTTGACTGTCTCAGTTGCTTTTAGACCACCTTTAATTGCCGGTGCTGAAGCCAATGGATCGATTTTCGCCGGCACAATGATTTGATTGCCTTGTTGCCATCCATGCTCAATAAAATAATTTGCCACACTGCCAATTACATCCGACCAGTTTGTCCATATATCACGTTTATCATCGCCATCAGAATCAACTGCATAGGCACGGTAACTGCTAGGCATAAATTGAGGGGAGCCCATAGCCCCGGCATAGGATCCGGTGGCATCAAATGGATCCATACTCTCTTCTCTGGTTAAAAGGAGATAAGCTTCTAGCTCTTTAGTGAAAAACGGAGATCTTTTCGGATAATCAAACGCCAGAGTTGATAGGGCATCAATAACGCGATAACCGCCCGTAAATCTTCCAAAATAAGTCTCAACTCCAATGATACCCACTAGTATTTCTATAGTGACACCTGTTTCTTGACTGATATTTTCAAGGATTTTTTCATGCTCAAACCAAAAATTAGCACCAGCTTTAACCCTTTCATCTTTGATAAAAATATTGCGATATTCATTCCAATTTAATCGTTTTTCAGCAGGACGACTGATGGCTTCTAGTATTTTTTCTTTCGATTCTGCTTTTGAGAGTATTGACGATAAATTATCTTCATCAAAACCATGCTTTTCTACCATTGTCATAATGAAATTTTGGATATTGGTTCTATTAATGTCATGCGACCAAGCTGTATTCGAAATTATAATTAGAAAGATTAGAATAATTTTATATTTCATAAAGTCTACCATTTAAGTTGATAATAATTTTTGATTAGAATTGATTGACATTAGGATACCGAATCCAATCATCAACGTCACCATTGATGTACCACCATAACTAATTAATGGCAAAGGAATACCTACTATCGGAATTAAGCCAATAACCATTGCAGCATTAACGAAGACATATACAAAAAAAGTTAAACTGATACTGCCAGCAAGGAGCTTAGAATAAAGATCTGGTGCTTGTGAGGCGATATATAAACTTCTAGCTATTATCAGAATGTAAATAATCAATATAAACAGAAGACCTAATAATCCGAATTCTTCACCAATGACTGCAAAGATAAAATCCGTACTTTTTTCAGGTAAAAATTCCAATTGAACTTGACTTCCATTTGTCCAGCCCTTTCCAAATAATCCTCCAGAGCCAATAGCAATTTTAGATTGAATAATATTATAACCAGCACCCAGAGGGTCAATATCGGGATTCAATAATGTAATAACACGTTGTCTTTGGTAATCCTCCATAAATTTCCAAAGAAGAAGTGAGCCCGGAATTGCGAATAAAGATAGGGCGCTTATATAGCGAAACGGTATGCCTGCTAAAAAAATAATAAGTATTCCAGATGTAAATACCAGTATAGAAGTTCCTAAATCGGGTTGTTTCGCAATAAGAATGCTCGGTATCAATATTAAGATAAATATATTTAAGATATTTTTACCTGATGGAGGTAATTTTCGTTCATGGAGGTACCAAGCAACCATCATCGGAACGGCAAGTTTCATTATTTCAGAGGGTTGAAAACGAATACCAATATCAAGCCATCGCTGAGCTCCTTGTCCAATATCCCCAAGAAAAAGAACTAAAGATAATAAAACTACACCAAAAAAATAACTCCAAGGTGATATACGTCTTATTAGATCGGGTGATATTTGTGCAGTTATCATTAAGGCGATAAAAGCTATTCCAATCCTAAATAATTGACGCATTAAGACTTCTGTACTTTCATTTGAGGCGCTAAAAAGAACGAAAATCCCTAATAAAAAAGCTATAGAAATCAGCAATAAAAGAGGTCCATCCAATTTAAACAACTGCAAAGTTAAGTCGCTGTCTTTTATTGAATATTTCGAATGCCATGTATTTGAGGTATCTTTGAGCATAATTATTTATTAATAATGAACCATAATTTTAGTAACCAAGATATTCATCCATAATACTTTTTGCAATTGGCGCCGCAACACGGCTTCCGCTGTTACCATTTTCAACGATAACGGCGACAGCTATCTCAGGATTGTTGAGTGGAGCAAAAGCCACAAATAATGCGTGATCTTGGAATCTTTCATCGATCAATTCTCGATCATACTCTTCCTCTTGCCCAACAGAAATTACTTGAACTGTCCCACTTTTACCTGCCATTTCATAAGGCGCACCAATACCTACGTTCCTTGCAGTTCCTGATCCTTGCATAACGTTATGCATTGCAGAGATGACCTCTTCCCAGTAGGACTGTGAATCTATTTTAATTTGAGTTAATTCTTGTGATTCATTAAATATCTTTTCGTTATTTATTGGATTTTCAATAGCTGAAATAAGTGTAGGCTTAAATCTATTTCCTCTTGTTGCAAGAGCGGCCGTTGCGCTAGCAAGTTGAAGGGGGGTCGCGAGCATATAACCTTGACCAATTGATGCAATGACAGTTTCTCCTGGAAACCAATTTTTATCTTCTTTTTTGCTGAACATTGTTTTCTTCCATTTGGTAGATGGAATGAGTCCTGTTCTCTCGCCTGCAAGTTCAATATTTGTTTTTTGACCTAAACCAAATTGGTCAAGATAATTATGCATTCTATCGATACCTATTTGGCCACCAACCTCATAAAAGAAAACATCGCATGACTGAGAGATAGCCTTATGAAGGTTGACTGAACCATGTCCACTTGATAACCAATCACGATATCGATGTGTGTTACCTGGAAGTGAGTAATGACCTTTACAAATATGCCGTTGAGTTAGATTGGTAACACCCAATTGGAGCGCTGCAAGACCAAGAATGGGTTTGATAATGGAGCCAGGTGAATAGGTGCCGAGGACAGCACGATTAAATAGGGGTTGATCAATGTTGCTTTGTAATTCATTGTATTTACTAGTTGTTAGATTTTCGTTAAATATATTGGGATCAAACGAGGGTGAGCTAACTAATGCTAAAACTTCACCATTATTAGGATCTATAGCAACAACTGAACCTCTCCTTCCATCGAGAAGATTGGTTGCAAGTATTTGAAGATTAAGATCAATGGTTAAAAAAATATTTGCCCCAGGTAAGGCGGGTTTGTTTTCTAGAAAGGTATTATTTTTTTGATTTTCATTGAGCGGAATTTCTCTTCCTCTCGCATTTGCAATGAATTGATAATATCCAGGTTCCCCATGAAGAATTGTCTCCTTGAAATACTCCGTTCCAGTCTTTCCAGTCTTTTCATTGGGATTATAAAAAGATTGATTTAATCTTGCTTGATCCTTCTTATTAATCGAACCTACGTAGCCTACAACATGAGAGGTATAATTTTTATGAGGATAATGTCGTATTAATTTTGGTTGAAGATCTATGCCTGGAAAATTTGCTCGATTTGCAGCAAATCTTGCTATTTCTTGATCATTTAGATCGGATCTGAGAGTGATAGACCTAAATTTTTGTGTTTTTTGAATTTTTTTTCTAATTGTGTCGATCTGAATTGGATTGATTAATTCTAAATCCAATAAATTATTCATTGTTTCCTCGATATTGATAACTTGTTCTGGAGTAATCATCAGCTCAAATGCAGTTATATTTTCAGCAAGTGTATTGCCATTTCGGTCAAATATGGTTCCTCTAGGAGAAAGTGTGGCACGTAAATTAATTCTATTTCCTTGTGCCTTCTGATTAAAAGTATCGTATTCGAAAACTTGCAATTGAATAAGTCTTATAATGATGATGATCAAAAGAAATAAAGCCACCAGAGAGGAGATGAGTATCCGATTTAAAAAAAGGGTCTTTTCTTTACCGTGATCTTTGATATGTATATTTTCAGGCATTGAATATTAGTCTTATTTTTTTGTTGTTGAAAAAGTGAATAATTGACTGAGTAATTTTGCAATAATCGGCCATAAAATAGTACCGCTAATAATTGGTCCTAGATAACTTGCGAAAGAACTCGAAATACCTGACACGCCATTAATCCAAAATAGAATAAATTGATAAATTATTATCAGAAAACATACAACAGCGGTAAGTTGTATGAAAGGAAAGATCCTTAGCTGTAAATGAAATTTGGTAACAAGAAAAACGATCAACAAAGAAGCCAATGCATGCTGACCTAATAACGACCCTTTGCTGACATCTACGAGCAAACCGACTAAAAAAGCCGTTCCTAAGTTAAATTCTTTTGGTAAATTTATGGCGAGAAATATTAGCAATAGAAGTGACCAGTCCGGTTTGTATGTTTTTAACAAGTCAGGGGCAGGGATAAGGATTAAAGTTATGCAAATCAGTGTCGCTAAAAAAGCAATTATTTTATTTTGATTGTTTTTAATTTCACTAGGCATGATTTAGTTGCTATTTATCAATATTACTTCGCGAACTTGGTTTAAAGGTGCCAAAGGTTTTGCGATCACATCAGCGAATTGTTTAGTCGGATTGAGCGAGATAGAGTCTATAATGGCAACGGGATATCCAATAGGGAACTTTCCCCCTAAGCCCGAGGTGACCAAAAGATCGCCAATCTCAATATCGGCATTATTTGGAATAAAGGGAATACTAAGGCTATCAAAAGATCCATTACCTTGTGCTAACGCCCTAAAACCATTTCGATTAATTTCGACAGGGAGAGCATGATCTGTATCGCTTATAAGAATAACTTTTGCTGAGAGAAAATTTGTTTGTAATATTTGACCTATAACTCCATTTGAATCCACTAGAGCCTGTCCGTTATAGGTACCATCTTGTTCGCCTTTATTAATAACAACAAGATGCCTGAAAGGATTAATGTCCGTAGAAATAATTCGTGCGATCTGAACGCTATTTTTTATGGTTGATGACGCATTAAGAATTTCCCTTAATCTAATATTTTCCTGCTCAAGAGAGGCGAGTCTTTGTAAAGCCAATTCTTTTTGTAGATGATCCTCATACAGTCTTTGATTTTCTTGTATTAATTCTTTGCGCGAAGATATGTTGGTATTTATCCAGCTCCCAAAACGCTGAGGAAAATCAACCAATGATTGTATGGGATGGATTGCAATTGCTACGGAATTTCTTAACAGAGATACGTAATTATTTTTTTGATCACTAAAGAGGAAAAATAAGCTTAGGCAGAACAGTAAGATAAATTTTATATTTAGTGCCGGTATGCGCGGTCTTCGATGCTTATCTGAGTCAACTACCATGTGTTCAATTTAATTGATCTTTATTCAAGTGCGAAAATAGCAGGACCATGCTCGTCAATAAGTTCAATAACTCGTCCACCACCACGAGCAACACAGGTTAGGGGATCATCGGCAACCAATACTGGTAAACCAGTTTCTTCCATGATTAATTTATCTAAAGATCGCATCATTGCGCCACCGCCCGTTAATACAATACCTCGTTCTGCGACATCAGAACCAAGTTCAGGTGGCGTTTGTTCTAAAGCTTGTTTGACTGCACCTACGATACCCTGAAGAGGTTCTTGAAGTGCCTCAAGAATTTCATTGCTATTTAGTGTGAAACTTCGTGGTACACCTTCTGAAAGATTCCTTCCTCTAACTGAAATTTCTCTAACTTTCTGACCGGGAAATGCTGAACCAATTTCATGCTTTATTTTTTCTGCAGTTGCTTCACCGATTAGAATGCCGTAATTACGTCTTACATAACTGATAATCGCTTCATCAAAACGATCTCCGCCTATTCTCACGGAAGCGGCATAAACGATACCATTCAGAGAGATTATCGCTACTTCTGAGGTTCCACCACCAATATCTAGCACCATGGAGCCTTTCGCTTCATGGACTGGCATACCCGCTCCAATAGCTGCTGCCATTGGTTCTGGAATTAAAAATACTTTCCTAGCTCCTGCGTTTTCCGCAGACTCTCTTATCGCTCGCCTTTCTACTTGTGTCGAGCCATAGGGTACGCATATTAGTACACGTGGACTGGGTCTAAAATATCTTGTTCCATGTACTTTTTGAATAAAGTGTTGGAGCATTTTTTCGGTAATGGTGAAATCGGCAATTACCCCATCTTTTAATGGCCTTATGGCAGTAATATTACCAGGAGTTCTACCAAGCATACCTTTTGCATCTGCACCGACTGCCTCAACACTTTTTCCACCTTTCATCATATCTTCACGAATAGCAACGACAGATGGCTCATTGAGAACGACACCGTCACCTCTTGAGTAAATCAAAGTATTTGCTGTACCTAAATCAATCGATAAATCGGTTGAGAAATAACCTAAAATATTTTTAAACATGGAATTATTGAAACTCTTTATACTAATTGACTGTCTAATCTATCAAATGAGGACAGCCTTCGGCAAGCTATCATATGTTATTCTATCTCAAGTCATTTCATTTTATAATCATGCTTAAATTTGTTGCGGAGACTTCAGTTGTCATTAAATAAAGAACAAATAAAATATCTGGCGATACTCTCACGTATGGACATCCAAGATAGTGAGACAAAAGATGTGGTCGATAAATTATCCCGCATAGTCGAATTTGTTGATCAATTACAGGCTGTATCAACCGAAGGTACTGAGCCTATGGCGCATCCATTAGAGCAAGGTCAGCGATTGCGAATCGATAAAGTTACAGAAGACAATCAGCGTGAAAAAATTCAATTGAATGCAAATGAAACCAATAATGGTATGTATTTAGTGCCTAAAGTAATTGATTAAAGCTGCGATGATGACTATCAAAGAAATACAAAACATGACACTTTGCGCATTAAAGCAAGGAATGAAGGATAAAGACTTTACTTCTTTGGAGATAACTGAGGTATTACTCTCACGTATTAATGGTCTGGGCGCACCGCTTAATGCTTTTATCACAGTGACTGCAGAGCAAGCGATAAAAGAAGCTAAGGATGCTGATAAATTAATTGTGGCTGGGAAAGATAAACCACTTTTGGGTTTGCCTATTGCGCATAAGGATCTTTTTTGTACCGATGGAGTATTGACTTCATGTGCCTCAAAGATGTTGCATAATTTTATTCCTCCTTATGACGCATCTGTGGTCAAAAATCTGAAGGCAAGTGGCGCTATTATGTTGGGTAAAACCAATATGGATGAATTTGCCATGGGCTCATCAAACGAAACCAGTTATTACGGCCCAGTTAAAAACCCTTGGAATTTAGATTTATCTCCTGGCGGGTCTTCCGGGGGTTCTGCCACTGCGGTTGCGGCATGCTTAGTCCCTGCAGCGACAGGCACTGATACTGGGGGTTCAATAAGACAACCAGCTGCGTTAACGGGCATTACGGGAATCAAACCTACTTATGGTCGAGTTTCTCGTTTTGGCATGATTGCGTTTGCTTCAAGCCTCGATCAAGGGGGTGTCTTCACCAGATCAGCGGAAGATGCTGCATTGTTGTTAGGGGAGATGGCAGGATTTGATGATAATGATTCAACCTCTGTTGATGTGCCAGTGCCTGATTATTTAGGCGGTATTAATCAATCTATCAAGGGTTTGAAAATAGGTTTAGTTCGTCAACACTTTGATGCTGGTTTGGATGATGATAACGCCATAGCTGTTAAGGAGGCTCTTAATGTACTAAAGGATCAAGGCGCTGAAATTATTGATATTGATTTACCTAATATCGAGTTATCTGTGCCCACCTATTATGTAGTAGCTTCAGCAGAATGTTCATCTAATTTATCTCGTTATGATGGCGTGAGATTTGGTTATCGAGCTGAAAATTACAAAGATTTAAATGAGTTTTATTGTAAAACTCGTGGTGAGGGTTTTGGTGCTGAAGTTAAGCGACGTATCATGACAGGCACTTATGTTTTATCGGCAGGGTATTATGATGCTTATTATTTGAAGGCTCAAAAAGTTAGACAACTTATCAGTCAAGATTTTAAGAAAGCTTTTGAAAAAGTTGATTTAATCGCCGGTCCAACTACACCATCACCGGCATTTGCTCTTGGTGCAAAAATGGATGATCCCATTGAGATGTATCTTAATGATATCTACACCATTGGGGCTAATCTCGCCGGTTTACCGGGTATGTCGATACCATGTGGTTTTGTAAATGACTTGCCAGTTGGATTGCAATTAGTGGGCAAGCATTTTGGTGAAAAGTCGCTCCTTCAATGCGGCCATCATTATCAACAAGCAACTGATTGGCACCTGCAAGTACCGGAGCAATTCAAATGACTTCGAATTGGGAAATTGTCATAGGCCTTGAGATTCATGCCCAGCTGGCGACAAAAAGTAAAATATTCTCGGGTGCCTCAACTGCTTATGGAGGTGAACCTAATACTCAAGCTTGCCTAGTCGATTTAGGTTATCCAGGCACGTTACCCGTCTTGAATCAGCAAGCCATAGAAATGGCGATTCGTTTTGGATTGGCTGTGGATGCTGAAATATCTTCACGTTCCGTGTTTGCGAGAAAAAATTATTTTTATCCTGATCTACCCAAAGGTTACCAAATTAGCCAACTCGATCTACCAATTGTTGTGGGCGGTAATATGAGTATTCTTGATGGCGATGGCAATGAAAAGATCATTGGTATAACACGCGCACATCTTGAGGAAGATGCGGGTAAATCGGTGCACGAAGGACTGGATGGATTATCAGGGATTGATTTAAATAGGGCAGGGACACCGTTATTGGAAATTGTGTCAGAACCAGAAATGAGTTCGGCTAAAGAAGCTGTAGCTTACATGCGAAAAATTCATTCCATTGTGCGTTATCTGGAAATTTCCGATGGCAATATGCAGGAAGGTTCTTTTCGCTGTGATGCGAATGTCAGTATTAAACGCTTCGATCAAAAAGAATTGGGTACCAGAGCTGAATTAAAAAATCTTAATTCGTTTAAATTTATTGAAAAAGCAATTAATCATGAAGTCATGCGTCAGATTGAAATTATTGAAGATGGTGGTGAAGTTAAACAAGAAACTCGTCTTTATGATTCTGATCTGGATGAGACGCGACCAATGCGCAGCAAGGAAGAAGCCAATGATTATCGTTATTTTCCTGATCCAGATTTGTTACCAGTCATAATTGACGAGACTTACATAGCTTATATTAAGGAAACTTTGCCAGAGCTACCCAATGCTAAGCAACAGCGATTTATTGAAACTTATAGTCTTAAAATAAGTGATGCAGAGATATTAACTGCAACCAAACAATTGGCTGATTTTTATGAAGCTGTAGAAAAAATAGCCAACACTGAATCGCAGATTACAGCGAATTGGGTGATTGGAGATTATACGGCCGCATTAAATCGAGATGATTTGGAAATCTCCGATGCAAAATTATCCGCTACTGATTTAGCAGGCCTATTAAATAAAATTGCTGATCAAACTATATCTGGAAAAATAGCTAAAGAAGTGTTTGAAGCCATGTGGATAGGTGAGGGCAATGCTGAGATGATTATTGAATCAAAAGGACTGGTACAGATTACAGATGATAGTGAGATCGAAACCATCATTGATCAAGTAATCGAAAATAATCCTTCTCAATTGGCTGAGTATATAGGTGGCAAGGATCGTTTATTTGGCTTTTTTGTCGGTCAGGTGATGAAAGAAACCAAAGGTAAGGCTAACCCAAAAAAAGTAAATGAGATTTTAAAGAAGAAGCTCATATAAGACTTAATCTTCTTGAGAAAAGTCACTCACTTTTTGGGTAGGCACCCAGATTAATCAGTCGTTCTTAATTATTTATCATTTGATGTATTTTCTCGATGTGTCTTGGAGTAGTTCTGCAGCATCCACCGACTATTGTTGCTCCAGATTCAATCCATTTCTCTACAATCTCTGAATATTGATCAGGATTGATTGATTGTCGAGATTCTCTTTGTAAATTTTCTGCATTATCAAGAGAATCATCTCCACTTTCAATATGATCTATGATTTCAGAATTGGCATATCCTCCAAATGGTTTTTTAAGCTCACTCGCAAAAATTTTCATGGCTTCAGATGTGATATTTGCACTACAACAATTGATTAAATAAGCATCGATATCATAATCCTTAACAGCATGTAGAGCATCCAACAGAGACTCTCCACTTGGAAGTGTATTTTTTCTAACGCCATGCAAAGTATAGCCAAGCCAGATTTCAATCCCTGCATTTTTACATGCCTTTAAAGCCCCAATCGCTTCTCTTGAGGATGACATGGTTTCTATAATAATGAGATCCACTTTATTTTTTACAATATCTACAATCTCTGAGTATTTCCTCACAATTGATTGCATATCCCCCACAAGATCGGGACGATAACTCGTATCCAAAGGAGGCAGTGAAGCTGCAATTTTAATTTTTTTGTCAGTCACTTGTCGAGCTTGGTTCGCAATATTAATTGACAGCAAAGTCAATTCTTCTAGATTATTTCTGAGATTTTCACGCCTTAATAGATTTTGTGTAACCGCATAATTATTGGTGGTTATCACTTCTGCACCAGCATGAATATAATCTTCGTGAATATCCCTGACAACTTCAGGGTTATCTATTAAAGCTTGAGCTGACCATATTGAATTGATATGTGATGGAACTTCAAAGCCTCTAGCTCTTATTTCTGTGCCCATGGCGCCATCAATCAAAGTAATTTTATTATTCATAATATTTACATCCTCTCAAAAAAAAACCCACCAGCGTCAGCATGATAGGTTTTATAAGTCCTATTTAGCTGAATTTATTGAACGCCCGCAATCGGGTACAAATCGGCGTTTGAATATATTTTAAGGAAATTAAATGAAAGCGTAAAGAGATTAATTACAAATTGAGCAATTATTACGTTTTTTTACATTAATTTGGTGCCATTCATTTGATAAGCCTTCATAGATATTGAGTTGGCCTTTTTGAGTATGAATATTACAGATAATTTTAATTGTTTCGATCGCCATCATTGCACCAATCATTCCTGGTATGGGCCCCAGCACACCATTACCTTGGCAATCTTCAAAAGATTCGTCTTGTTGGTCATATAAGCATTCGTAGCATGATGATGTTTTATAATCATTACCAAATACCGCGTATTGACCTTCAAACCTAATGGCAGATCCAGATACCAGATAATGATTATTTTTGACACAGTATTCATTAACCTCAAAACGTGTATTGAAATTGTCACTGCAATCCAAAATGATGGTGTTTTTTTCAAAGTCTGTTCTTATTAACTCCTGTCCATTGATTTTTTTAGTTATTGCTTGGATATCAATCTCAGGATTAATTTTCTCGAGATGATCTTTGGCTGTTAAAGCTTTTGATTTTCCAATATCACTAGGTCCAAAAAGTATTTGTCGACCTAAATTGGTGGCATCAACGCTATCAAAATCACAAATTATAATTTTTTTGATGCCACTGCTATTTAGGTAACTTGCCGACGCGCAGCCGAGCCCACCCATTCCAATGATCAAGACTGTTGAGTTGGAGATTAGCTTTTGTCCATTTTCGCCAATCTGCGGCAGTGAGAGATGACGCGCCCCTCTATCCTTATTGAGGCTTTGATCTGACATTCAGTTACTCAACGATTTGTATATCTTCGATCATAATTGTTTCAGCGGGAACATCTTGGTGTCCATTACTCATCTGAGTTGGAGTGGCAGCAATAGCATCAACAACATCCATTCCTGACGTTACTTCAGCAAATACAGCATAGCCAAAATCACGATCACCATTATCAAGGAATTGGTTATCAACGAGATTAATAAAAAATTGCGATGAAGCGCTGTCAATTTCTGCCGTTCTTGCCATGGCTAACGTGCCACGTAGATTCTTTTTTCCGTTCTCAGCTTCATTTTTTATTGAAGCTCTTGTTTGTTTACTTTGCATGTCATCTGTCATGCCACCACCTTGAACCATGAAGTTAGGAATGACGCGATGGAATATAGTTCCTTTGTAGAATCCATCAATAACATATTGTTTGAAATTCTCAGAGGATATAGGTGCTTCTGCCTCATAAAGACTGATTTCAATATTGCCTTTATTAGTGGTTATTTTGATCATATTATTTCTTCTCTTATGGTTATATTTTATTTTAAGGTAAATTTAATATGGCTACTTTGCCATAGTTATTCTTGGAAATCCTCTTAGATCAGGTAAACATTTAATTCTTTCCCATTGATTGGATTTGAATATTTGATTAACCGCCATTTCTTGATCTTTTCCGTGTTCAATCAGGATAGTTCCATTTATTTTAAGAAATTGTTTTGCATTATTGGCTATATGACGAATTGCATCAAGCCCGTCTTCTCCAGATATTAATGCTGAGATAGGTTCATATTTCAAGTCAAGCAGGCAATCATCATGACTCTCTATATAAGGTGGATTACATACAATAAGATCAAATTCTTGATTTTTTAACTCTCTAAACCAATCACTATTTTGAAAAATAATATTATGAACATTAAATTTATTTGCATTTTTTTTCGCGAGATCCAGTGCTTTAGATGAGATGTCAGTCGCCGTTATGATTGTTTTTGGCCTCTCAAGCGCAAGCGATATAGCTATTGCGCCACTGCCCGTGCCCATCTCTAGAATTGATATAGTTTCATCAAAGGCATAAAGATTCAACACTTCCTCAACAAGCATTTCGGACTCCGGTCTTGGTATTAGTGTGGCGGGCGAAACATTAAACTCTCTCGACCAAAACTCTTTTATTCCCATAATGTAAGCCATGGGTTCAAGGTTGATGCGACGCTTACAAAGATCATTTAAGATTTCTTTTTCTGATACAGATAGAATTTTTTCTCCATGCGTATAAAGATAAGGACGAGATACCCCAAGTGCTGACATCAATAAAAGTTCACTATCTAGTTTTGATGTTGAGCTTATGCTCTGAAGTTTGTGATTTATTTCTAGAAGCGTGTTTTTAATATCCATGATGATTTTCAGCTGTAACTGTTTTATGCTTAAATTAAGAATTATTAAATTTAATCTTATCGGAAACAAAAAAAATTATGAAAGTTTTCTCAAATATATTAGAAATGGTCGGGCAAACACCGATGCTCGAAATAAAAAATATTGATACTGGTCCTTGCCGCCTTTTTTTAAAACTTGAACTTATGAATCCCGCCGGATCAATCAAGGATCGTATTGGAGTTTCGATGATTGAAGAAGCTGAAAAAAGGGGTGACTTAAAACCGGGTGATACCATCGTTGAAGCAACTGCCGGAAATACCGGATTGGGATTGGCTTTAGCTGCTTCACAAAAAGGTTATCCGCTCATATTGGTATTGCCTGACAAAATGAGCCAAGAAAAAATATTTAATCTGCGTGCTATGGGTGCTGAAGTTGTGCTAACTCGCTCAGATGTTGCCAAAGGTCACCCAGAGTATTACCAGGACCTCGGAAAAACTATCGCGAAAGAGAAAAATGCGTATTTCATTGATCAATTTGGCAATCCTGATAATCCGATGGCGCATGAATCTGGAACGGCACCTGAAATATTAGAACAAATGAATGGTGATCTAGATGCCATAGTGCTTGGTGTTGGATCGAGTGGTACGGTAACTGGTCTTAGTAGATATCTGGCTAAAAATGCACCTAATGTTGATTTAATTTTAGCTGATCCAGAGGGATCGATTCTTGCTGATTATATTAATCATGGAGACTTACACGATAAGAATGCCAGTTGGTTGGTGGAAGGTATTGGAGAAGATTTCCTTCCTTCTATATCGGATTTCAGTCGAGTTAAAGAGGCTTTTACTATCTCAGATCAAGAGTCTTTTGATGCCGCTAGATTACTTCTAAAAAAAGAGGGTTTATTAGCTGGATCATCAAGCGGTACTTTATTAGCTGCTGCCATTAAATATTGTCGAGCGCAAAAAGAAAGTAAAAAGGTAGTAAGTTTTGCTTGCGATACGGGAAATAAATATTTGTCTAAATGCTTTAATGATTTTTGGCTCGAAGATCAGGGCTTTATTGAAAGAGAGTTGCATGGCGATCTGAGGGATTTAATTGGCCGACTTCATGATGAAAGGGCTACAGTGGTAGTAGGTCCAGATGATAGTTTAACCACAGCTCATAATCGATTAAGAAATGCAGGATTTTCACAATTACCAGTAATGAAAGGTAATAAACTAGTGGGTATAATAACTGAAGATACAATTATTCGTTTTGTATTTGGCAAGCCAGAGATGATGAATCGATCGGTAAGCGACGCTATGGAGACAGCATTTATTGAACTAAACAAAGACACAAGTATAAATAATTTAGTGTCCTTGTTGCATATACAACCTTATGCGGCGATTACGAATGAAGAGTTATTTTTAGGTCTTATTACTCGTTCTGATGTGTTGAATTATTTACGAAAAAAAATATAGACAATAGTTAGTCGCTTATATTAGCCAATTGATCCGCCTGGTATTCATCGATTAATGGCTGTATTACCTCATCAATACCACCTTCAATAATCTCAGATAATTTGTATAAAGTTAAATTAATTCTGTGGTCAGTTATTCTGCCTTGAGGGTAGTTGTAAGTTCTGATTCTTTCGGACCGATCGCCACTTCCAACCTGTAATTTTCTCTCTTGGGCTTGCTCGTCAGCTTGTATGGAAATTTCTGCATCAAGGAGTCTTGCCTGTAACAAAGACATTGCTCTCGCTTTATTCTTGTGTTGCGAACGCTCATCTTGGCATTCCACAACTATTCCACTTGGAAGATGGGTTAATCTTACTGCAGAGTCTGTTTTATTAACATGCTGACCACCTGCTCCTGATGCCCGATAGGTATCGACACGTAAATCACTTGGATTGATAGTAATTTCCTCTATCTCTTGAGCTTCTGGAAGTACTGCGACAGTACAAGCTGATGTATGTACCCGACCTTGAGATTCAGTTAGTGGTATTCGTTGTACTCGATGAACTCCCGATTCGAATTTGAGTCGTGAAAAAATATTATTTCCTGAGATTCGAGAAATAATTTCTTTGTAACCGCCGTGTTCGCCTTCTCTCATGCTAATTATTTCTGTATTCCATCTCTTTGATTCTGCATACTTTGAATACATACGGAATAAATTACCCACAAATATTGCAGCCTCATCACCACCGGTTCCGGCTCTAATTTCTAGAAAAATATTACTTGCATCATGAGGATCGACAGGAATAAGGGATCTCTTAATATCCATTAGTAATGAGGATATCTTTTCTTCAATTATAGTATATTCATCCTTACCCATATCTCGTATGTCGACATCCTTATCATGCTTCATCTCCTCTGCGATACTCAGATCTTCATTTAATGATTTGAATTCATTGAAAAGGTTACTAACAGGCTCAATTTGAGAATATTCTTGAGAGAGTGCACGAAATTTATTTTGATCGGAAATTACATCAGGATCCGAGAGAAGAGCTGAAATTTCCTCTAATCTTTCGCTGGTAATTTCTAGTTTACGACGAATTGAATCTTTCATTGTTTAATCATCTTCCAAGTTAAATAACTCTGAAATTATTTTGATTGATTCAGTGTCTGATTTTTCGGCTGCCTCTTTTAGTTTTATGCTGGGCAGGTGCAGTAACTTATTTACAATATTTGAAGTATTTTTTTCTAGAACTTGATCGATGTTATCACCTTTTTTTAATTGCTTTTGACTCTGCTTTAAAACCTCCTTTTTGATCTTTTCACCATACTCTCTGAGCTCTATTATCTTTGAGCTAATAGCTAAGCTTTTTTGTTTTTCTATAAAGCGAGACGTTTCTTCTAGAAGAATATTATTTGCATTAACGGCTGCTGACTGTCGACTGGATTGTCCTTCAAGTATAACTTTCTCTAGATCATCAATAGTATAGATATAGATATCCTCTAGATCCCCAATAGTAGGTTCCATATCTCGAGGTACAGCCATGTCTACAGCAAAAATGGGCTTTCTTTTTCGTGCTCTTATGGCTTCTTGAATTTGCGATTTTGTAATAATAAAGTTTTTGCTTGAGGTTGCACTTATTAGGATATCGGCAACTTCTAATATTCCATCTAAGTTGGCTAGATTAATTGCATAACCATTGAATTTTTTGGCCAGTTTTTGGGCTTTCTTATAGTCTCTATTGGCAATGAAGAGGCGACCAATGCCTTTATTACTGAGGTGTTTGGCGGTTAGCTCAATTGACATTCCAGCCCCAATTAAAAGTGCGGTATGCTGTTTAAATCCTGAAAAAAATTGATTTGCTAAGGTGACCGCAGCATAAGCTACAGATACAGGACTGTTACCAATCTTTGTATTAGTTCGTATCTTTTTCGCCACAGAAAACACATGTGCAAACAGCGGATTAAAAAAGCCACTTATGAAATGATATTGTCGAGCTAATCTGAATGCGTCTTTTAATTGACCTAGTATCTGAGGTTCCCCAAGGATCATAGAATCCAGGCCACAAGCAACTCGACTTAAGTGATTTATAGCTGCTTCATCTTGTATTATAAAGAGATATTTTTCTGTTTTATAATCAATTTTTTTGAATTTAATTAGCCATAATTTGGCTTTTTCGAGTCCCTCATGATCTGTATTTAGATAGAGTTCACTGCGATTGCATGTCGATAAAATAATCGCCTCTTTAACTGAAGTTATTAACTTTAATTCATCTAATGCAGACTTAATCTCTTCATCAGAGAATACTAATCGCTCTCTTATAATGAGCGATGCTGTATTATGATTTAGACCAAGAATTTTAAGTGACATTGTTTTAATAAAGATTATGATTTTGACGTATCATAAAACAAGTAGCGATATAGTGCTTTGCTTGTCTGGGTGTTCTGGCAATGTAAAAAAAGCAAATAAGAGCATATATATGAAAAAAAATATAACTAAATCAATTATTTACGTAAGATTAAATGTAATTTTCTTTATTTCATTGCTATGTTTCGATCTCTTCGCACAGGAGGTAAATCAAACCACTCAAGCGCACCTCAGGGAAGCAGAAGTCGCACTTGAGAATTATAACTATAAAAAAGTTGCAGCTGCTTATGAGGATGCAGCTAATTCCAGTGGTGATATAAATATTACAAAACAAGCCGCCTGGTTGGCAGACAGTTATCATTTTAATGTTCAAGCTCTATCATTAGCTGAGCGTTGGGTTGAAATAGATGCTAGCAGTGATTCTGCTTTATTATTTTTGATCAATCGCCAAATTGATACTAATTTAATTATAGCCGCAAAAGAAAACTTAAAAAAATTATTAGCCAGGAATGAAGGTCAGGCAGATGAAGTGTTTTTGGCAGTGTTCCCATTTTTGACCACTAAGGATCAAGAAAAATTAAATAAATTAATAAACTATTTCGTTAAGATTTATCATAAGTCTAGTTACGTGAAATATGCTTACGCAACATCATTAATGCAAAGTGGCGATTATGATAAAGCGCTTTCTTATGCAAATTCTGCCGTGGCATTGGACTCTTCATGGGAAAAACCAAAATTACTTGTTGCTCGAATTTTATTGTTATCAGGTAAAAATAGTGAGGCGATTGATTATGTTGCTAGATATATTGGCGATCAAATTAATCCCAGTTCAGAATCACGTTTAGAACTTGCTTTACTTTATATGTCATCTGAACGGCTTGAAGATGCGTTAGGGCAGGTGAGTCAGATTTTACTGGAAAGAAATGATCAATCTGCAGCGATAAGATTGATGGCCATTATTAATTTTAGATTGGACGATTACGATGCTGCATGGATCGATTTTAATGAACTACTTGAAAATAAGTCATATCCAATGGATGCGTTATATTACATGGCAAGAATCAGTGAAATAAAGGGCAATACCATTAAAGCCATTCAGCTTTATTCGCAAGTAAACTCTGGAATGAACACAATTTATTCACAAAGACGCGTTAGTAACCTTATGGTCGCATTAGATAAAAGAGATGCAGCCAGAGTTCACTTAAAGAGGTTTGGGCAAAAGCATCCAAAATTTACCCAAGAGATGCTTATAGCAGAGGCTGATTTACTCCAAGGTTTGGGGAAAAATACTGAAGCATTAACTCTTTATGGAGATCTGATTGATAGTTATCCAAATGAGTATAAATTTTCATTGAGATATGCAGAAATATTATTAAGTGAAGGGCGTAATTCAGAAGCGTTAAAAGAGTATGCGGTTTTAGTAAAGAGATTTCCTGGAAATGCGACAATTTTGAATGCTTATGGATATTTATTAACTGATTATTCTAAAGATTATAAAAAAGCGATTAAGCTCATTAAAAAAGCATTAAAAATTGAGCCTGATAATCCAGCTATTATGGATAGTTATGGGTGGGCTCTTTTTCGTTTAGGTAGATATGATCAAG
>JAOIZZ010000050.1 GCA_028227395.1 Woeseiaceae bacterium
TAGCTCTCAAAAATCTCAATCTGAAAACCATCCGGATCTTTTAGAACAAATGATTTTTTAGCTGCCAGTGTGGGGCTCATATAATTATCGGGAGAATGGAGAATTTCAACTCCAAATTTTAGAGCTCGCTCATATATCTCATTAAGATTTAATGTTGGAAACGACCACATTACTATCCCTCGGTATGGAGCAGAGTAACAGTCCATTTCGCAGTATTTTGTCTCTTCACCATGATCCATAAAAACAACATACCCTGAAGATGAGCCAGGGGAAAACCCCTGGATAAATCGCTCAGTTGTGCCTTCTGGTAAATTAATAGCAGATCGATTATCAACATCAAATTCGACATCGCGTCGAATTTCAAATTCTAATACTTGTTCAAAAAAATCAATTGTATTTTCAGTTTCTGTAATACACCTCGCAGAGTAAGCTACCCCGCCTATACCAATATTCTCATCTATTGGTCCAATTGGAATAAAAATATTGGGCCTTGTAACTCCTAGAACGAATATATTATCCGGCCCCTTGTAAACAATCTCTGATGAAATATAGGTTTCACCAGAGGGGCTTTCAAATTCCATTTCTTTAATACCAATAGTTGACTCAATACCAAGATCGCTCATCTGAGTTTCATGCTTGGGGATATCTTGAATAGGGCAACTAATTGTTGCGCCCCCCTTATATAGCCCTTCATAAGTTGGGCGTATAGCTGGTAATAAATGATCGGGTTGAATAACTCGAATACCTACATTTTTTCCTGCTCCTTGCTTATCGAAACGAACGTATTTCCATTGACAAGACTTCTTAAAACCAAAATAATCATTCAATCCTTCATATGTTTCTGACGTTGGTTGCCCCCATTCGCTTTGAGTTTGATGATAGCCATTGCATAATATTTTACTTATTTGCTGCGCATCATTTGTAACCCATGTGACCATGCTCAGTGGGCCTACTATCGCGTCCTCTTTTTTACTTGCTGGAATGAAAATATCCATAATTATATTTGAACTATTTTTTTATAAGATCTCAGGGGCTTCTACTAGTAAAACCTCAACATCAGCAAGGTTTTCACGTAATTTTTTTACTTCCAAGTATTCTTCAGAGTACCAAAAATCTAGTGCTACTTGCTTACTCGGCCATCGTGAAATAGCAACTGAAGAATACCCTTTCAGAGTCCCTTCCAAGGAAACCGCTCCTGGTGCAACAACAAGATACTTACCACCATATTTTTCGACCAACAACGGCACCGCTTTACCATAACCATTAATAAATGCTTCACGGTCATGCATTTTACAGGCAATAATCATATACGCATTCATTGTTTCGCTAGATTTACTTTCACTCATATGTACATCCAAAGGACTAAATAATCATTAGTAAAATCCATAAAAAATGAATAAACATAGAAAATAAGAGTTAAGTGTTATTTAACCGCATTTAGAGTCGCCACAAGCAAGGCAAGTCATACATCCGTCCATCATTATGACAGCCGTATCATTACATTTAGCACATAATTGAGCGCCCTCAGGATATTCATTTTTAGAAAATGCATCCTGCTGCTTCTTTGAAGCTTCGAATTCTTCGCGCTTCTGTTTAATTAATTCTTTTTGATGGTCATCAAGCTCAAATTTTTTGAGTAAGCCGATTGAAATCAAATGCTTTTCGACTATATAACCAAGCTCGGCAATGATAGAAGGCATATATTTACCACCTGTTTGCCAGTAGCCGCCCCTTGGATCAAAGACTGCTTTAAGTTCATCAACCAAGAATGTAACATCACCACCTTTTCTAAATACAGCTGAAATAATTCGTGTAAGTGCAACAATCCACTGATAATGATCTAAGTTTTTTGAGTTTATAAAAATCTCAAAAGGTCTTCTTTTTTCATGCTCAGTATCTTGGTTGAGAATTATGTCATTAATTGTTACATACATCGCATGATCAGAAATTGGAGTTTTAACTTTATAAGTAGAACCTATAAGCATTTCTGGTCGCTCAAGT
>JAOIZZ010000006.1 GCA_028227395.1 Woeseiaceae bacterium
TCATCACCACAAATCCTTATAGTTCGCTACCTTGATTCTAATCGACCGTAGCTATTGATTCCAAGAATCCAAAAATTAACAAGTTAAGATTACCTAGGAATACTCGATTGATTTCAACTTCTAATATCACCATGCAGTTTGCAGCAAAACCCCTCTTTGAAAACATCTCTGTAAAGTTTGGGAATGGAAATCGTTATGGGTTGATTGGGGCTAATGGTTGTGGCAAAACGACCTTTATGAAAATATTAGATGGCAGTCTAGCCCCTAGTTCTGGCCATGTGTCCATCAGTCCGCATGAGCGTATTGGTAAATTAAATCAAAACCAATTCGCTTTTGAGGTATACAGTGCTGTTGATACAGTAATTATGGGGCATCAGGAGCTTTGGAAAATAAAGCAAGAACGTGATCGTATCTATGCTTTGCCGGAGATGACGGAAAAGGAAGGCATGCAAGTGGCTGATCTTGAAATTCAGTATGCCGAACTAGACGGTTACACCGCTGAAAGTCGAGCGGGTGAGTTACTTATGGGCGCAGGTATTGCTCAAGAATTACATTACGGTGAAATGAGTGCGATTGCTCCAGGTTGGAAGTTAAGAGTTCTTCTGGCTCAAGCACTATTCTCCGATCCAGATATTTTATTGCTTGATGAGCCAACCAACAACTTAGATATTAATGCAATTCGATGGCTAGAAGGAGTATTGGCACAACGGAAATCAACCATGATTATTATTTCACATGATCGGCATTTTCTAAATTCAGTTTGTACGCACATGGCTGATATCGATTATGGTGAGTTACGTTTATATCCTGGAAACTATGATGATTTTATGATGGCATCCACTCAGGCACAAGAAAGGCTGCATGCGATTAATGTCAAGAAATCTGCAAAAATTACTGATTTAAAGCAATTTGTAAGTCGCTTTTCTGCAAATGCATCAAAAGCAAAACAAGCTACTTCTCGTGCGAAGCAATTAGAGAAAATAAAATTAGAGGAAATTAAACCTTCCAGTCGTGTTAGTCCTTATATTAGGTTTAATCAAATTAAGAAATTATATCGCCAGGCGTTAACTCTTGAGGATTTTGGGCATAATTTTGAGCATGAAAATTTATTCAATTCAGGTAATTTAATTTTATCTGCAGGAACTCGATTGGCTATTATAGGTGAGAACGGCTCTGGCAAGACTACGTTTCTACGTTGTTTAATGGGTGAATTGAAGAACCAAAACGGTACAATTCAATGGGCTCAAAATGCATCACTAGGGTATTGTCCACAAGATAGTACGGCTGACTTTGAATGTGAAGATACATTATTTGACTGGATGAGCCAATGGCGTAACCCCAGCCATGGAGATCAAATTGTTCGTGCAACTTTGGGTCGTTTACTATTTTCATCAGATGATTTTGAGAAAAAGGTAAATGTTTGTTCAGGTGGTGAGAGAAACAGATTGTTATTTGGTAAATTGATGATGATGGAGCCGAATATTTTGCTGATGGATGAACCTACAAATCATATGGATATAGAAGCTATTGAGTCACTTAATCTAGCTTTAGATCATTTCGAAGGCACCTTGATATTTGTGAGCCATGATCGTGAATTTGTTTCCTCTTTAGCCACGAGAATTATTGAAATTAAAGACGAAAAGTTAAATGATTTTAAAGGGACTTATGATGAGTACTTATTAAGCCAATCAAACGAAAGTGAGCGCAATAAATTTTAATTATTTAGATATTTTGAATGCTATGATTGGGGCATTTAAAGGGGAAAATAATGAATATTACTGTTGCAGCGACTCAAATGGCATGCACTTGGGATTTAGATAAGAATATAGAAAAAGCCATAAATATCGTGCATCAATCAGCCGATTTAGGTGCTGAAATTATATTACTCCAAGAGTTATTTGAAACCCCATATTTTTGTATAGACACAAATAATGAGCATTTTAATCTAGCAAAAACCCTAGCAGAACAACCTACGATAAAGAAAATGCAAGTTGTTGCAAAAGACCGTGGTGTGGTTTTACCGATCTCTTTTTTTGAAAAATCTGGATTGGTTCATTTTAATTCTATCGTTGTTATTGACGCAGATGGATCAATAGTAGGCCATTATAGAAAAAGTCATATTCCTGATTTTCCTCTTTATGAAGAAAAATTTTATTTCAGTCCAGGTGATACTGGATTTCGAGCTTTTGATACAAGGTTTGGACGTATTGGTATAGGTATATGTTGGGATCAATGGTTTCCTGAAGCCGCCAGAGCGATGGCATTGATGGGCGCCGAAATATTACTTTATCCAACCGCCATTGGGAATGAGTTGGATCAGCCAGACTTTGATAGTAAAAATCACTGGCAAACAACTATGCGTGGTCATGCGGCAGCAAATATTATACCTGTGATTGCCTCTAATCGAATCGGTAAAGAGTCTAGCAACAATCTCTCAATGGAGTTCTATGGCTCCTCATTTATATCTAATCATCTGGGGGAGCTCGTCTCTGAGGCAGATCGTGAATCAGAAAATATCCTAACTCATACATTCGACCTCGATGAAATATCGCGATTCAGGCGAGATTGGGGTGTATTTAGAGACCGACGTCCCGATCTCTACGAGGGAATTCTTTCTTTAGATGGTAATCGAACTAAAAAGATAGATCATGAATAAAATTCCTAATCTTAAAGTATTCTCAGCACTATCGTTTATTGCGGTAATAACTATTTATCCAGTTTTGGCGTTACCGGTAATGATAGGTATCCTCATGGATCATGCAGAGATGTCATCTTTTTCTGCCGGATGGGTGGTTTCTGTCGGCACTCTAGCAACTGCCTCTGCTGGTCTTTTGATGTCCACTAAGGTGGATAATAAAAATCTTCAAAAAATATCAAGATTTGTATTAATTGTAGCAATAGCTGTAGATTTATTGTCTGCATTTACGGCGGGTGCCACCATTATCTTTTTCTTCATGCGTGTAATATGGGGAATCGCAATGGGCGTAGCTCATGCCACTAGTATAGCTTCGATTGCCCATTACGATAACTTCAAACATGGCTATGGTATTTATGTTGGATTGCAATTCATAGTCAGTGGATTAGCGCTTTATATTGTGCCGGTATATTCCGATTCAATTGGTGTGATGGGGTTTTTTATTGGATTTGCAGTACTGGATTTTTTCGCACTTCTTTTAACTAAATTCCTTGCCTCAGAATCCAAGCAGTCTTCAAAGGAGTATAAAAGTAAGTCAAGTTTAGGTGCTTTGATAACAGTCCCTGCAGTATTGGCCATTATGGGCTTCGCATTATTTGAAGCTGCCAATACCTCTCAATTTTCCTATATTGAAAGATTTGGCATGATATCAAATATCACCGAACATCAAATAGGATTAGCTCTTCTTGTGGGATCTCTTCTGGGTATTCCAGGAGCTCTATCAATATTTCTAATAGGTGATAAATTTGGATTAATAAAACCATTGGCATTGGGGTTGTTATTACCAATTGCAGCGTTAATCATGCTTTTATCCTTTAATAGCTATTCTGTTTACTTCATAACCAGCTGCCTACTTGGTTATTCATGGTCATTTTGCATGCCATTCATTGACTCATTATTAGCTAGAATCGATCGTAAAGGTAGGGTGGTAGCTGCAGGTTCGTCAATCTCATTTTTTGGGTCTGCATTAGGTCCTGGAATAGCAGCAATTGTTGTTTCAGGAGAGCAATACAGAAATTCATTTATATTAGCTATCGGTCTTTTTCTGGCAACTTTGCTTATTTTTATGATTCTAGGAAAAAAAATGAAGGAAGTTTTATGAAAACATGGGAAATTTCAAACGATCCAAGAGATTTTGGTTATTTTATGCCTGGGGAATGGACTGACCATGACTGTTGTTGGATGGCTTGGCCATGTAGGAGTGGTCTCTGGGCTAACAATAAAGAAACTATGCAAGAATATGCAAATGTGGCACATGCTATTGCAAAATTTGAGCCAGTGAAAATGCTGGTGCCTTCAAGAGGAATTATTAATGCAGGTCATTTTCTTAATGAGAGTATTGAGATTATTGAGATGAGTATCGATGATTCTTGGGCACGAGATTCAGGACCAAATTTTCTAATTGGTGGCGATAATCTGGCTGGCTCAGATTGGGTTTTTAATGCTTGGGGAGAACAATATCAACCCTATGATCAAGATGCACAAATGGCAAAAAGAATCCTAGAGCATGTGCATGCTGATATTTTTCCCAGTTGGTTAGTAGCAGAGGGAGGAGGCGTTACTGTTGATGGTGAGGGTACAATAATAACAACTGAATCTTGTTTTCTTAATAAGAATCGAAATCCAAAAAGAAATCGAGTGGAAATAGAAAATGAACTGTGCCGCACTTTAGGCGGTACCAAAGTAATATGGATACCGGGTGATCCAGATGAAACTGAAACGGATGGCCATATAGACGGTATAGCTGCTTTTATTGAGCCAGGACGGATTCTTGTGGAGGTCAATAGTGATAAAAGTGATCCTCATTACAACGTAGGTATTGATAACACCAATGCCCTTAAAAATAAACGAGACGCAAAGGGAAGACAGCTTCAAATTGAATTTATTGAGGAGGGCATCTACCACCAAGATATATGGAATGGTGGTTGCAGTTCATACATTAATTCATATTTAGCCAATAATGCAGTCATAGTTCCTGCATATGGATACGATCGCGATCATTTAGCTACAGAGACATACAAAAAGCTCTACCCAAATCGAGAAATTATTCAGGTACCGATACATAATATTGCAACCGGTGGTGGAGGTATTCATTGTATAACTCAACAACAACCAAAATATTAATTGGCTCTTTTATGAGCATAGAGTCATAAATCCAAATAAATTTTTAACTCTTTATTTAAATGGTAAATTATATAAAAGCCCAAATAACACAGAGGAGTATAAAATGAAGTCATCTACTTTAAATTGCCGTCTAGCGGGTCGATTCAGAGCAACTGTGATCGCAATATTCACGATACTGGGATTAATCGCAACCTTAGAGTCAGCGGCTCAACACAACAATCCGTATCGTGCTTATTACGGCTGGGTAAAACTGCCAGAGGGTCGGGTTCAAGGTGTGGTGGCTGGTATCTACGCAGATCCTGATGGCAAACATATGTGGTTGATGGATCGATGTGGTGGAAATAACTGCGCGGGTGTCGACGTAGATCCGATACTTAAACTCGACCTGGAAGGAAACTTAGTCAAGAGCTTTGGTAAAGGGCTATTTGGGTGGCCGCATGGTTTCTTCGTGGATCATGAAGGAAACCTCTGGGTTACCGAAGGATCACCGGCTGGCGAGCGTCGAGGCGAAGCCGGGTTTAAGATTGGCAAAGGCCATCAGGTTTACAAGTTAAGTCCTGAGGGCGAAATTTTAATGACTCTGGGTGAAGCGGCTGTCCCTGGAGATGATGAGACGCATTTCAATGGGCCCTCGCATGTACTAGTCGCCCCTAATGGTGAGATCTGGGTAACGGATGGGCATCGAGGTGGCAACAATCGTCTGGTGAAATTCTCGAAGGACGGGAAGTTCATTTTGCAGATAGGTGGCGGGATTGAATCTGCGACTGCGGAGCATGGTTTGTTCAATGACCCGCACCACATAGCAATGGATTCTCAAGGTAGGCTTTTCATTTCTGATCGCGGCAATAATCGAATCCAGATTTTCGATCAAGACGGAACTTTTCTCGGATTGTGGACACACTTCGGGAGACCAAGCTCAATCGCTATTGATGATGACGACACAATTTATGTCGTTGATGGCACAACTTCGTTAACCGGCGTCCTCAACCAGCAGATGTATAGTGGTCAGACGGCTAACGGTGGTGGCAGCTATGGCTACAATCGTGGTATCTGGGTTGGTAATGCCAAAAATGGTTCGGTTGAGGCTTTTATTCCGGAGCTAGAAATCTCTGGGTTCGAGGGTGGCGTGCCGCTTGGCGTTGATCAGGAGTTCATCGGTTTGCATCCTGATGGCAGTATTCTCGTGGGTGAAGTTGAAATTGGTGAGCGCGAGGGCCGACGTTTAGTACAGTGGATTAACGTCAGGAACTAGCGAGCGAATTGCCCGTTTAACCCCTACTGGTCGCTTGCTTATTGAATCGCAGACAAACAGAAGCTCTTTGTGCATTTAATAAACAAGCCAAGGGCTGAATCGAATCACCAACATGCGGATTTTTCAGTCCTGAAATCCTGCATAGGCTATGTACAGTAAGACGCTGCAGCGCAAGAGGATTTCAAGTGATACAACTTGTTACACGTCTATGCTGCATTTCACGCTGCGAAACAGGCAATATAGATAACATTAGATGTACTTATAGAGACACGGCAGTACCGAAAATCTGTGTCACTTTTTAGAATTTTTATTTCTTCTTGTCCTTAAATCCGAATACTCACAGGAATATTAAATGATCAAATCACTCGATAAGGTCCTACTTCAGGATCCCAAACTAAATATCCATGCTCTGAAAGCACTGGTGGAAAATAGTTTTGACTCCATACTGATAACAGACGCGACGAATCGAACAAGAATTCTTTATGCAAACAAAGCTTTCAAGAAACTGACTGGGTATAGCCCCGCTGAGGTTTTGGGGAAAACGCCAAAGATATTGCAGGGGGCTGCTACCGACAAAACAGTAATTGCGCGACTGAGTAAAACACTCAGCGCCGGCGGTCGATTTGAGGGTAAGGCGATCAACTACAAAAAAGATGGCACGCCATTTTTGATGCATTGGCGAGTTGTGCCAGTAAAGCTAGGCAAAGATACCAGTGTATTGCTCGCGATCCAGCGTGAGACTTCCAGCATCTAAGGTTTGAAGTTTTAATTTATCTTAGCTTGAAATAACCTATCCAAACATCTGCAATAAATGACAATCTGTGACAGACTTTAGTAGTGAGATAGGTATTTTGTTAGCTAGGATTTAATTACAGGGTTGATATTAAAAATTCTTACATACCGCCACCATCAAAATAATTATTATGATGGATATCTATATCACTTATTTCATTACCGCATTTTGGGCACTTCCATGTAGTTAAGATTCGTTGTTCCGAATCAATCTCAGCTAATGATGACTCCTTAACAGTTTCTATATTACATTTTGAACAGTATTCATAAGGATGATATTTAATCCATAGCCATATTTTTTCTATGAGTGCTGTTAAATTTTTAACTAACATCAAATCATTCATATTTGACGGGTCTGAGATTAAATAACAGGTAAAACAATATAACTTTACTGCTCTCCTCTTTGAGTTATGCCGCCACACTTGGGGCATTTACCTGTAGCAGATGGTGCGAAGGATAGGAACTCAATAAATCCACACGTTGTGTTCATACATTTATAAAAAAAAGTTGCCATATCTTCTAACTCCTCAATAAATCTGTTTTGTCCATATCATCAGTCTAACTCCATCTGATGAATGTATCAAAGCACCACCTAGCCTTCACTTAGTTTCATAAAGGGAGTATGTTAAAAAGAAAAGGAGAAATATTATGAACGCACTATCTAAAACCTTATTAGCATTAGTCTTTGTATCGTTAAGTACCCTATCTTTTGGGCATAGCGGAAGAACTGATTCCAGTGGTGGACATAATTGCAGTCAAAAATCTAAAGAGAAAGGTCTTTGCAGCGGCTATCATTATCATAATAGCCCAAGAATAACTGACATTGATGTGATCATAGAAGAGAAAATTGAAGTTCAGGAAGAAGAAGTAATTACTGAAACTAAGTAATTTAAGAGTTTATGCGTCAGAGTCTAACCTTCACAAGAGTTTGATTGCCGTTATCTTAATAGCTTATTATTTGTAACAATATGGTTACTAATGTAGCTTGTTTGTAATGCATAAACTAATCCCACTTCTTATTTTTCTTTCTTTATCCGCTTGTGGTGGGGGTGGATCAGATACTGTCGAAACAGCGGTAACGGATGCCGCTACTAAACAAGCTGAAGATGCTGCCACTGCTGCTGCCACTGCTGCTGCCACAAAAGCCGCTGAAGATGCTGCTTTAAAAGTAGCTGAAGAACAAGCAGCCGCATTAGCCGCCGCTGCCACATTACAAGATGCTGCCAATCAAGCTCAACAAACCGCATTACAGAAATTTGGGACCGGTAAATTCGGTCAAAGTACATTTCAATAGGAACCAATATGAAGCTTCATCTCTCACTTTTTACTCTAATACTTCTTTTAACTACTTCAATCAGTCACGCTGATGATTATGTTTGGGGTGAGGAATTTAAAGAAGGCGATGTGATCTCAGCAGAAACGTTTAATCAGGTTTTTGGTACGTTGCAGAAACTCAATCGTACGCCCGTTGATGCCGATCTTCTGGGTACATGGAGTTGTTCTAGTGTTCGCAGCTACTATACGGGTATGAACACAACTGGCTGGGTAAGGACTGGTTTTATTGATTTATTATCAAATGCACAACTAACCATGACGGCTTCTTCAGCTGCTACGAGCCTAGAAAGTGCATACTCATTTTCAACTTCGAATCCGACACCTCTTATAAGTTTTAACGATGCAAGTTATGCCTCTGCTGGCACTTACATTTTGTATAGAAGTACATTATTTTTTAAGGGTCTTATGACGCCTTCCGGTAGCAGTACCACAGTTACTAAACATCAAGTAAAAATAGTTAGTGATGATCGCTTCACCCTGACGCCTCTAAGCGGTGGTGGAAATAGCCCGGATATGGTTGTTTGTGACTCAGCCGTTGCTGTTCCCGCTGCACCGACAGCATCCACAGCTACTAATGCTCAAACTACGGTCAATGTGACGTGGACTGATCAAAGCTCTGATGAAACAGGATTTAAGATTTACCGCAGATTATCCAATGCAACTGAAGCCACACAACTTGCCACAGCGGTCACTGCTAGTCCTTATGTGGATAGCACTCTAACTGAAGGTCAAACCGCTTATTACAGTGTCTCAAGTTATAACGCGAATGGCGAATCGGCTAAATCAGGAGTTGTAGCTGCCACGTTAGATAGCGTCAAGCCAACCGTATCGTCACACAGTCCGACAGCCAACCAAGCGGTAGCAAATACTAGCCGCGCTTTAAGTATTACTTTTTCTGAAGCTGTAAAAGTTATTTGTCCGGCTGGAGGCAATGGACCAATGTGTGATACTTCTGGGTCTGCAATTACTGCCGTTGGAAGTAGTGGTAAAACTTATGCCTATATTGCTTCAGCTGGTAGTACTGGTTTAGTTATATCAGGATCAATTGTTGGTTCTGCAGAGACTTTAAATGCTTCTGATACCATTACTGTGACAGTTCATAAAGAATGGATACAAGATGTGAATGGCAATCCGATGGCGGCTGATTATACTTATACATTCACTGTGGGAACTTAAATAGAAGTTGCTATATAAGTATCACTAGGAAGCAAACTCTTGTGAAGGTGGATGCTGACAGGAAAGTTACGGTTCAAACCTGTAATGTCTAAGTCAGAGGAAGATTAGTCAATCTAGTTTACAACCATTTTCTACAAATTCTGAGCAAGCAGTTAATATACTACCACCTACCCGGCATGGCACACTGCCTCCCCACCTAGAAGCTTTGCCTTCCCTGCAACTAGAGAGCTACTTACGTCAGAAAAAAAGTAGGACAACTAATGAGTGACTTGCAGATAAGATGAGATGTATAATCACCGACCAGATAATTTTTGAAGTAGCGTTCAATAGATAATTATCGGGGAGAAGTAGAGGGTATATGCCATACATTTGCCATACAGCTCATAGATAAGAAATATTCTATAACGCTGAAACCCTTACAATTAAAGGTATGGAGAGCTGGCTGAGTGGTCGAAAGCGCTCCCCTGCTAAGGGAGTATGGGTTAATAGCCCATCGAGGGTTCGAATCCCTCGCTCTCCGCCATTCTAAAAATATCCTTATAAATCAATAACAAGCGTACCTTACTATTATAAATGTAGTACAGATGTAGTATATTATGTAGTACAAATACCTATTTTTAACCATCAGTCTCAAAAATTACTGACGCAAGTCAGCTCTCTATTGCAGGGAAGGCAAAGTTTCTAGGTGGGTAGGCAGAGTGCCATACCGGGTGGTACGGGTACTATTCTAGCAGTCGAACATTTTTAGCCAGATTGGCTGTTAAGTAGATTGGTTTAATTATAGTTTACTTCTTCCTAATTGAATCTTTTTATTAAACCATCTGAATTATTTTCATCATTGCATAGGTCGGGAAGACTTCTAACATAATCTTCAAATGGCTCTATAAATATTTGTGCTTCAAAGACATAACGTAAATGACAATGATTCCATTGTAATTCAGTATATTGTTTTTCTTTATCCCAAATAACTTGATCCATCATTCCTTGTGTATATTGATAGAAGTTATTCTCGTTTACAGTCCAATAATAAACTTGGCGTTGTTCTCTGTTGTAACGCTGAATTTCTGATTGATTGTCCCACGCTATATTTTCAACTCCAATTTCTTCAGGGCTAAACTCATAAGTAGATAATATTTGATTTGTTCTAAGTATTGTCCTTGATTGTTGTTGACCTGCTATTGCTATTTTTTGTGTTTGTCTCAATTCTAAGCCCACAAAAATTAATGAAGCAATCAAACCTATTACACCGACTATCTGAAATAGTTCACTGTATTTGGAAAGGCTGTTTATTGAGAAGATACTTTTATTCATTAGTGAAGCCTACACAACTAACAAACTCTTGTGAAGACTGGTTTTGTTTTAGGTACAGGCTCTTGATGGAATGGCTTCAATAAGTTTTACAAATTCTTTATCGAGCTGTCTTGTTTTAGTTTCCCATACACGTTCCAACATTTTACAATTTCTATCTGTTGATTCTTCACGTGATTTTATTCTCTTCATTATGGAGTATCTTGATTGCCAGATACTTTCATCCATCAATCCTAATCTATATTTTAAATAATCTGTTTCTGAAATATTCCAGAACATGTGTTGGAAGTTATGAGAAAATACTTCGTATTTATCATAATCATTTTCTGGATGAAGATAAGCTAAATTATTATTTGTCGCAGTATTATATAGATCAGTAAATGCTTTTGTTCTCTCTACTTGTTGTTCAACCAACGCAATTTGCTGAGACTGTCTCAACTCCATACCTACAAATATCAGAGAAGCAATCAAGCCAATTACACCGACTATCTGAAACAGTTCACTGTATTTGGAAAGGCTGTTTATTGAGAAGATACTTTTATTCATTAGTGAAGCCTACATAACGTTAAGTTAATTTTCATAAATGGCTTGATCAACCAAATCAATAAAACCAGGAGTTGATGATAGGAAAAATTCTTTATTATCCTCCCAAGCAAAATCTGGCATTTGTTTTGCATTGACTGAGTATGCATCATTCCATAGCTTCCAGTTAGAATCACTCATCCGTTTTTCATTATGGTAATCAAATGCTTTTTCCCAATTATTGAAATCATTTAATCTAAGCCTAGTATATTGAAATCTTTCTACCTCGTTTAATGTATCTGTATTTTTTTCTGCTCTCATTATTAGAGATGCTAAAATAGGATCTGAGGCTATTCTTAAATTAAATTCTTCACTGCTACGGTATAACGTGGAATCAATTTCAGAAGTATCGATTAATCTCTGTTGATTATATTCAGTAATGGCGTAAATAAGTGAAATAATAACCATAATACAAGCCATAACCTGAGAGAGATTTGCTAGCTCAGATGTTGCTAATTTCTTAATCATCATACCAGCCTACACAACCTTACAGAACTTGTGAAGGATAGGTGTTGGTTTTGCACCAGTTTATCTTCCTTAAAAAACTCAACTGTTGTATAATAGACCCTGTATCAAGAGCAGAGTTAATTCTCTCTCCAACCTGCTAGCTTCTAGCAAGGTGGAACAAAAGATACGGCTGTTCAAGCAAACAAAAGGAGAACAAAATGAACGAAAAATACACACCAGAAGTGGTTAAAATCAATGAGTTTGAGAACGCTCGCTTTGATGAGCAGGGTCACCTTCATATGGATGGTGCTGATTATCTTGAAGGCTTTCCAGATTATGAATGGTTCTTTGCTACTCACAAAGATAACTTCCCGATAATCTATAAAGAGTTATCTGGTGATGAGGTGGTGCACGAGGATATAGCTGAAGTGTTTATGAGCTATATGGAAGAGAAAGGCACTAAGGTTAGTGAGCTAATGGATATAAGCAAAGCCAATGAGTTGGAGTATCAGTTTAGTAATTGGATGTAAGAGATCTATTATCTTATTTATTTGGCTTGATGGGATGTCAAATTAAGAAAAATTATGTAATAAGCCAATTTTTTTACATGGTCTGGTCCAGCTGTTCATATCGATAAAAACACTTTTAAAAGAATCCAGGATTTTTTCATTACTCATCACTCTTTCAATTACATCGTTTGGTTTCAAGGTTAGTTCACTTTTATTGAGAATATAATTGTTGGATTTATTACCTTCACCTCTTATTGTAAATCTTATATAAATTGGTGTTTCTTCAGTAATAGTTAAATCATAAAATAATACTGAGAAGTAATGATCGTCTGTTTCGATATCCTTTAGTTGATAATCCCAAGGTGAATTTAGGATTTTATCCTTATAACTGCTTTTATGTAATACTTCATAACCTTTAGTGAGATTTATGATATGCGCTATTACCTCAGAGTGTGTTGTTGACCAGAGTGTTCTGTTTTGCTCTCTACAATCATAAATCCTATCTACTACTAAATTTGGATTTTTTTCTTGAATAGTTAAGTAGTCACTTGATTCAACACAGGAGGTTACAAGAAATGGGATAATGATAAAATGAAGAAATTTTTTAAACATAAAACAAGATTACACATCTTAAATAAATTTGTGAAGTGTGTCAGTTTTTCCTAGCACTCATCTCAACTACAGGCAAATCAGGATAAGCCTCAATAACTCTTCGATTTAACTCATTATAGTATTCATCAGAATCTCCAATGATGCCGTCTTTGAGTACTTCAAAGTGGGTAGAATATGCAAAACTAGTTTCTTCATGATATCCACCCATGCCATACCAGGTATTTTTACTTGCCCAAGCTAGAGCTTCTGGTGTTGGTTGAACTACCTTTTTTTCTGAATTTGTTTTTACCTTTTCTTCTGTATTAGGTGCATTATCTTTTAGGTTTTCTGGACTCTCGTTTATCTGAACTTCTTGAGGACCAAAGATATCCTCATACAAATAAATGAAATCCTCTGTTGCTGCTATTGATTTTTTTAACCCTTTTACTTCATTATCACATTCAATTCTAAGTTCTCTAATTCTTTTTACTTTCTTTGCACATTCAAATTCAGAGATTTTATTTGTTTTTTTATATATATCTTTAAAAAATACAGCTTGTTTATTTACGCTCTCAAGAAGAACTTTGTAATGTTCAAGTTCTTTTTTCTCCTCTGGAAGGAGCTTCATAAACTCAATATAAGCATCGTGAAATTTTTGATGCTCATCATCACTCATATTAAATATTCTCCCAATACATAATTTAACTATACCACGCTAACTTGACAAGTCTAAAAATTGATGTTAAACTCTATGTCGATTTAAGCATTCATAGAGTTCATTAATACCTACCTATTACTTTTAAGAGATCTCTTCTTAGAGAGCAATACAGAGCGTTCTAGAGGTATGTTTAAGGTGGAGTCTAAAAGGTTAATTGGTTAACGGAGACAGTCTCTTATAAATTTCTGGCATAACAGTGGAATACATTAGCATCTCCATAGTGTCTTTGTCAGATTCTTTGACTATGAAACTATCGTGGACTGTTAACGCACAGATACCATTAAGTGCAGCTTTGTGTGCAATAAAAAATAAATGATTCTGATCTATCCAGGCATAATGCTCTGCTCTGTCTTTACCTTTGTAGAAATAATCCTTCAGTAAAGCAAACTTCTCTTCAACAGCATCTACCAATTCTGATGTCGAGAGTTTGGATTTTTTCTTTAGATGTTTGTATTCATCTGTGTCGCAAAAGAAAGCAAACCTAGCTGATGATTCACTTCTGCTTTCAGAGTTGATCATACAGCGTGTTATTAAGATCTTAACCAGTTTTCTATCAACACCTTCAATGTGATACAGATCAATATCTCTGCCTGTATTGAGGTAACTATCAAACAGAAACTTATGCAAATTATTGAGAATAGAAGCGTTGTAGTCCAGTTCCACAGTAGCTTCACCATCAATAGTAATCTCTCTTTTTTGATGCCAGTAGCCACCTGATCTGCCACCATAGAGTAATGGATACTTACTCTTCCAGTTGCGATAGGTGCGTGTCAGATGAATGTCCACATACTGCTCACCTGATTTTAAATTGATGATGGTATGTTGATTTAGGAAAGCACAATACTCTGACATTAACTTCTCTATATGGTCTGAGTATTCAGTTTCTTTAAAGTCTATGAGTTTTCCACCATTAGGTAAGGTCTCTCTATACATCAGATGACAATGATTATCTTCAGATATTGATTCAGGAACAATACCTAGCTTCTCTGCTAACAGAATAACTCCATCTGTTGAGATCATTTCGGATTTTAAGGCGTGAGAATTATCTTCTTTTTGTTTGTAAGCGTTATCACCTGTTTTATTTTTGATGTAACCTGCGTCTGCTAATTTATCAGCCACACTTATGATTCTTTTAATACCAATCTGTTGTGGATTGTAACGTTGAGGTAGTGTCTCACTGTGCTGTCTGCTATAGAGTATGGCTTGATTGGGATACTTAATTAGGTTGCAGAGAATAAGTCTGAGAGACTTTAATTGGCTTCTGATTTTGATACTGGATAAATCATCATAAACATAGACACCATCATCTAATAGAGACTCAGATACCTCTTTTGAAGCGACATGAAGTGGATGTTTTGTTATCTCAACATCAGCATTTAAATGAAAGTTAAAGTATGGCATTTAGTTTTGGCTCTCTATGGAGACTCTGTCTAGTCTATATACTATAAAGTCTATATAGATAGCTGAAATATACCAGTAGTTATCCTTCCATCCACCATCATTAATTATCTTAGATGTATAACAACTAACGGATTAGATTCTTTATTCTTTCTTTTGTTAGGTTTACTATAAAGTTATGGTAAATAAGAAATATTTTTTAGCAGCAACTAAAGAAGTAGAGCAAGGTAACTTAGATGAAGCTCTGTGGGCTAAACAATTAGCAGTTGCAAAGGGTGATGAAGAAAAAGCTAAGTATGAATACATCGCAGAAAGAGCAACTACACTTCAAAAAGATGCCATAACTAGATTCTTTAATCCGATACTAAAAAAATACATTCCACGTCTTCTGATATTGGCAGGTTCTTTGTTTGTTATTTTATTGATAATAGATAACTCAAATCAAAGAAAAGCAGAAACACAGCGAATTGAAAACGCAAAAATTCAAACAGAGATAGAAGCGGCAGTCAGAGAAGCTCGTATAAAAAAAGAAGAGGTAGAAAAAGAAAAGGCTGAACAGGAAGAAGAAGAAAGGGCTGAAGAGGAAGAAAGATTAAGGATAGCTAATGAAGAAAGTCGTTTAGCTTTTGAAAATAGTTTAAATGGATTGAAGTGTGTTATAGAAACTGATCGGTATAAAGAAACATATGATCCCTTTTATCTTATTGTTAATGATGACAAAGAGAGCAATACGTGGGGCAAAACTGTAAATTCTGTTTTTTGGCAGGATCGCACAAGACTAAAGTATAGTTATCCAGTAATTTTTAACACTTACGCAATGTGGCTTCAGGGAAATAATTCTTCTATTGATAGAAATTGGTATCAATTTTCAACAACAAGGCAAATACTAACAGGTAGAAAACAAAGTAAGCTTGAAGATTGGGACTATACTTACGAAAAAATTAAAAATGTTAAACTCGATCGAGATACATTAAAATTTTATCTAACAATTGATCTAATTCATCGATCTGAAGTCGAAGTAATTGGTAACTGTACAAAAATTTCTTATACTAAAGTGCTGGAAATAGTCGACCAAGCTCAAATAAATGCTGATCCAGATGGGTTGTTTGAAAAGCCCTATCAATAGATAGTAATCTATAGGATAAAAACCTAACCACGCCATTTGTAAAACTATCTAAACTAGCTATGATAAACCTATGGGTATCTTTAAATCAGCCACAGAAAAACTTATCACTAAAGAAGTAGAGTACAAACTCCACGAGAGAGTTGTTAAAGATCTTACCGAAGGTTACAAAGATCTAGGTGTTTGGGGAAAAGCATTTGTGGATGCTGATGGTGATGATAAGAGAACTGAAGCTGTCTATGTAAAGTTAATGGTGCAACATTATAAAGATACGGCTAAATCAGAAGCTGAGTTAGAAGCCATCTGGAAAGGAAGTTACCAGTATGCAGAGGCTGAGAAAGAAAAAGTAAGATTAAGGGAAGAGAAGAAAAGTATTGAAAAAGTTAAACCAGATAAGGCAAAAAAATCTATCCCGAATGTTATGTATAAACCTATTGGAAATAATCTATTTGGGAAGATGGGAGAAGAAAATAAGATAAGCGGGTTTGTAAAGTTCTTTATCGTAATTTTATTTTTAATTCTAATAACAAAGTTTTTAACTGTATAAATCCTATATTTAAATCCAACCCAACAAAATACCTATCTCACTAGCAAAGCCTGTCGCAGATTGCTATCCAACCTAACCCATTTGTAAAATTATCTAATCTGTTTCATTATGGTTGGTATGAAAAAATTATTATTAATAGCACTGCTCTTCCACTCATCCATTAGTTTTTCAAAAAGAACAGATTGTGAAGCTATCTATCCTCCTCCAGTTACAACAACTCATAAATTAATTGATGGTTATCTTTTTACTTATGAAGATATACATAAAGGAGATATGCAACCAGATCTTTGTTTTCAGAATAGATTCTATGTCACCGATGCAACTATCCCCGATGAATCTGAGTCTATTGGAAATATACCAATGTGGTATGAAAGACCTAAGTTATTTATGTATCAAGGGGATGAGTTCAGAAATCCAGTACATATCAAAACAATTAATATAACTAGACCGAATCAGTCACCTCTAGCCTATCAGATATTTAAGGCAGAACCTCGTTGGGATGATCGAATGGATCGGCTGTATCACTATCTAATCTTCTCTACAAAAGGCTTCCATTACTTAGGCAGTGTTAGGGGTTACGATGTTGAATTTAAAGAACAGGGAATAAGCCTATCAATGGCTCAACCTGTAACTAAGGAGTTGTTAGCTTGCTATGGTTTAGGTAATGATTTTAATATTAATGGCTCACTGTTATCTTTAACTGATGAGCAGAATAAAAACCTTGATCGTTATATAGCCGATGACCCACAACAAACGATTTATTATGTGTTCAATTATAAGAGTATGAAACCACAAATTATGAAACAAGATATGAGTATTGATTGTTAGCCTAATCCATAGTGAAGATAAATCTTGCTAGATAGAATTAAAGAAAAATACTATTTAAAAAGACTTGGAATTGTTTTTCGAGATGATCCTGAGATATTAGAAAATTGGAAAGAAACTATTCAAAACAAAAATAGTCCACTAATCTTGCTACCTGAATTTTACAAGATGGACTCCATTGATCACATAATGATGACTCCTAAGATAGCGGATACAGGCATACCCAAATTTGGGAGTTCTAATATTTCAGAGGATAAAATAAGAAAAGACATCAGAGGATTCGCAGCTATCTGGTGTTATAACGGTATTTATGGAGCTGAGAAATTTTTCAAATTTATAAGAAGAAGGAATAACTTCAGATCAATTCCAGAAATTGGATTACCTAAAATAGAGTTCATTAGCAGTCGTGTGGATCACCGATTACTTACAGAAGATGGTGAGAGAGTTTCTGGCTACTATTTTCAAGAGGGTGTTAAAGGTAGACCAAGAAAAGATTACATTGATGAAGGAGATAAAAATTGTATTAGTACAATTACTATCACTACAGAATTGAACCCACCATTACTTGGCAGTAAATTATATGCATTATGTAATTGGTTTAAATATAAGTATGTTGTCCTAGATGGTGAAGATCCTTATTACGGAGATGAAGATGGAACTCTTTCCAAAAGGCAAAAGCATCACATCAAGTATCTTATTGAAAGATACCCTGAACTTTCAACGTATTTTGATGGCTGTAATCAAGAGTCCAATATCATCAAAGCTTATGATCAATGTGACGATCTAGTTATAGTAAAATCAGCAACATCCTCTTAATTATTAATATTATAATTAGAATACTTCTACAGCTTAACAATCCTCACCATTAGGACAGAATTACTGTCGCAGATTGTCAATTATTGCAGATGCTTGGATAGGTTATTTAAGGCTAAGTATATGTTTCTATTGTTATTTATTGTACTAGTTAAGATATATAGCAAATGAATAGTATTGGATACCAGTTTGTTAGGTTCTTTTTTCTGCTATTATTTTTCGTATGGAAGATGACTTAAATTCATTTGAATCTTTATTGCAAGCTATTGTTAATTTTATATTCTCAATATTTGAGCTTATTGTTTGGCTAGTGTCTACGGTTGTTGGGTGGGGCGAAATAGTTGTGAGCTTTCCAGTGTCACTTGCTATCCATCAAATTCTTTTTATAACTTATGCTATTTTGATTAGTTTCTTTCTTACAATAGGAAATATAAATAGCTGGAGGACATATATTCAAAGGGCGAGGGTAATTGACACGGCATTGCAATGCACAAAATCAATAACAGATGCAATTATAGTGATTGGGCAAAACTCCTCTAATCCATCTGAAGGAAATTTTGGCAGTGATAACTTCGCTCATCGTGATGATTTGATCGTTGTCTCATATGATGAAGACGTTTATCAGGAAGAATATGAAAGTTATGATGGTTTTGACGTAGAAAATTACAGGATATTTACTTTAGATGAAAAGTCTAAAATCCCTGATAGGCAAGATTTAAAAATAATGAAAAAAGTTTCTTATGGTTATACCTACAATTACGACGAGGAAGTCACCGAGCAACAAGCACTTAAAATATTGCAATTGAAAAAGGAACCTAGAAGACTAAATTTCTTTGAGGCAACAAGAATTGATATATTGGGCGTATTAGGTATTTCTTTATTTTGGTACCTTGTTTATCGTTTTATGGTGTATTTATCTTCTATCTAAAGTCTGGTAACTGCTGAATATTTCCTAACTCAACATCCCACGTAAATGGATGCCATAAGATTTAAAGAGCAGGTAACTGCTTAATATATTTATTCATAACTTCTAACGTCACACCTTTAGAGTAACGCTGAAAAGAGAGACTGTCTCCTGCTGTATGTCCTGTTATGCGATCAACAATGTTCTCAGGACATTCTAAATTTTCAAGATTAGTAGAACAGTTCCCACGTAGACTATGAAAGGCATATTCTCTGCCTTTATCCTGATAACCTGCTCTTTTCTTTGCTAAACCAAAAGCTTTTGAATAAGCATCTGATGATGGTCTGCTATTAAATCCAGTAAAATCTTTAAGCATTTTTTCTAAGTTCTTGTGGATTGGTGTTTGTCTTTTAGCAAACTTATTTTTTCCAACTGTAAGTTCCTTGAAATAGAAATACCTGATACCAGTTTCTTCTTCTGTGTGAATTGTCTCAGAGTTAAGATCAAAGATTTCATCTATCCTAGCACCTGTATACCAACCAATATGAATCATCAACTTGTCTTGCTCTTGCTCACAACAAGCAAGTATTTTTTTTAATTCATCTTCTGTCCAATTTTCATAAGGCGTTGACTCTTGGCTGAATTGGCTATCCCACTCAGTAAATGGATTGGCATTGTTTAGCTCTTCATAGTCTCTGACGTACTTCCAGATCACACTGAGTGGAGAAAGGTAGCCCTTAATCGTTTTGTGATGCCTGCTATCTTCTTTACATAATTTTATAAACGTTCTAACAGCACCTCTATTCAGACTATAAACATAATGATTTTCACGCCCTGATAGTTGATGGAATAACTCTGAAGCTCTTGAGTATTTCAATAATGATTTATGCGGTAGACCATCGGCTTTCTTTTCCTCAATCACATTAGCTAATGCTTGCTTTAATGTAAGCCTAGCTTTTTCTTCAACTTGCTCTAGCTCTTTACTAATTGATTCTCCCAAGCGTCTTCTTAAAGCAATATAGGTGAGCTTATCTTTGTCTGGCATCGGAGGTGTATTCGGATCATTAGGATCCCATTCCTGGTGACCTTCATAATTGTAATCAACTCTTACTTCATCATCCCAACGCTCCAGCTTATGCCGAAGATCATCTTCAGGTAAACCTTCTAACGCTTCCAGTTTATCTGAGAGCAACGGATTGCTTCTCTCGGCATTGAGTAACTTGTCAAAGTAGACGTTATATCTACTTCGTTCCATTAATGCTTTTGAATAGCTATCTGTGTCTAAAGATTTTAAAAAGTTTTTAACACCAAGCGCCTTTAAAAGTTCTTTGGGAACACGTCTGTTATAGAAGTATTTACCTCGAATTAATCTTAGACGCTTCATATCTTTTTTGCTGTTCATATATTAATTGTAGTACAAATGTAGTACATTTTGTAGTACAAGATGCTTTATTTAGTGGGATACAGATGAGAGTACTGAATTTAAAGGGTTAAGCGAAGTATCCCTCGCTCTCCGCCATCTCAATCATATCTAATACTTATTTATTATGAGATCAGCTGCTTTTTCGCCGATCATTATCGTAGGTGCATTAGTATTACCACTGACTATTTGAGGCATAATTGACGCATCTGCAATTCTAAGATTCTGAATGCCAATGACATTCAATTCTTGGTCAACAACAGCCTTATCATCTAAGCCCATTTTGCAGGTACCAACAGGATGATAAACAGTATCGGCACTTTCTCTGATGGCTGCCTCTATTTCACTATCATTATTTTGGTTTATATTTCCATCGATAGGGTTTTTAGTATATTTAGACATAGGCTCTTCGTTTAAAATTTCTATCATTTTTTTATAACCATTAATCATGGTCTTTACATCATCTATATCAGACAAGAAATTTGGGTCAATGATGGGAGATTCAAATGGATCACTCGAGCTTAAGGTTAATGATCCTCTTGATTTCGGTCTAAGTAAGCATACGTGACAACTAATACCATGCCCCCATAATAATGTTCTAGCATGATCTACCGTTTTTGCTAGGCCAAAATGAAGCTGTATATCGGGTGTCGCTTCACTCGATGAACTTTTTAAAAAGGCCCCAGCTTCGGCTACGGGTGAGGCGAATTGTCCCTTTCTAGTGAAGATATATTTCAAAAATTCCAGAGGAAATTTATATAAAAATGATTTTATTGAGAATCCTATCGTGTCGATTGATTCGTAATCAAAGGTACGAACAAAATCAATGTGATCGTGTAAATTTTTACCCACACCAGGAAGGTGCCTTTCGGTTTTGATGCCCAGTTTTTCCAGTTCATTTTTTGGCCCGATACCCGATCTGAGTAATATTTGCGGTGATCCAAAAGCACCGGCCGACAGAATGATCTCTTTATTAGCTTGTATAGTAAATTCTTGTTTATTTTTATCTAAAAATCTAACAGCAATTGCTTTGTCATCTTTGATGATTAATTTATCGACATTCACATCAGTGAGTATAGTTAGATTCTTTCTGTCTTTTATAGGTTCAATGTATGCTTGTACCGCACTCCATCTTTTTCCTGCTTTTTGAGTTACTTGAAAAAAACCCACTCCTTGTTGTTTTTGCCCATTAAAATCATGATTATAGTTATGTAGCTTTGAGCCCGACTCTACAAATGCTTTCGTAAAAATATTCTCATTTTTTATATTGCTGACATTAAGAGGACCATCTTGACCATGATATTGATCGTTAAAAACTTCATTGGATTCGGCTTTTTTGAAATAAGGCAACACCTCATCATACGACCAACCTACATTGCCAAGATCTCGCCAATTATCGTAATCATTTTTTTGACCTCTTACATAAAGCATTGCATTGATAGCGCTTGATCCGCCAAGCGTTTTACCTCTGGGCTGGAAGCCTCTCCGGTGTTCTTCATTTTCAATGGTTGCTTTATGCAGATCGCCAGTTGAATCAACAATATATGATTCAGATTGAGGGAGAGTTACTTTCCCAAATGCCCTTTGGGGAACAGTTTCATAACTCCAATTATATTTACTTTTTCGACCTACAATAAAAGGAAAGCCCATGGGGGTGCTGATTCGAATATCTTTATTTTTTGACCCAGCTTCAAGCAAGCAAACTTTAAAAGAATTTTTCGCACTTAATCTATTGGCAAGCACGCAACCTGCTGATCCTCCACCAACGATGATGAAGTCGAAATCGTTCATTGTATTACTTTTTTTTCATTAAGAAGATTGTGTTTTTGTTCTTGAAACTCTTCATCATTAAGGACATTGGCATCACGTAATTTTTTTAATCTCTCTAACTGATCAATTAGTGAGTCATCATTGTCGATTCTATTTTGATTATAAGTAGCTTGGTTTTCAGTGTTACTGGTAAAAGACCAGACCAACGCGACCACCCAACCTATAAATGTCCAACCTAGCAACATGTTTACTATGAAAATAGGTATCTTATTATTATGTCTTCTTAGAAGGCATGTCATGGTGGGGAAAAAATAGATCAGTGAGAGGACAATAAAACTGCCACCGAAAAATGCAGAAAAAGGGTTTATATATTCAGCAAATAGTGAATATCCTTGTCCCCAAGATAATGAATAAGCTAATAATGTTGTGATAAAGACTAGTTTTTTCAAAGTATTAATACCGGCTAGATTTATATTTTTAAAATACGTTAGAGTAAGATCATATACCAATAAGTTGTATCTAGAATTTTACTTTTGTAACTGCGTTAACAATCAATATACTCTTCTTTAATCTCACAATCTTCTACAATAATGCCTACTGCTTGTCTGAAATCATAATCTTGGCTCAAACTAAAACCGTTCATTCCAGCTACTTTCGCGTTTGCAGTTGGTGTATATAGTTTAATTGTAATCATGACCAAACAGACCATAATTGTCATTAGTGCTGTATTTCTCATTGTGCGGTCCTTTCGTTTTTATTGTGGATGTAATTGTTAATTTCATGAGTCAATAACCAGATTCGATCTCGACCCCAGCTAGAAAATATTTCTTTATTCTCGGTGTCTATTAAACGGAAACTCGGGACACCCCAGAGACCTGATTTTATAAGCTGCAATCTATTCTCTTCAATTGATTGTTGCCAGTCTAAATTATCTAAATAATATTTGGCTTTACTCCAATCAAGCGAATTAACTTCTATGGCGTTTTTTAAATTCTTTTCTAAACTCATGTCCTTACCTTCTGACCAAGCCATACGACAAAAAGCCAATAGATACTCTCCTCCTTTATCTTGAGATTGGGCATAAGGGAATAATGAGTAACCCCTTAATACCGCGCTTCCAAGAGGATCATTGATAACACCAAAAGGAACTCCGATGCGATTTGATTCTCGTTTTGCATCCATGACAATGTATGAAGTTTTATTGGTGGGTACTGCTAAACCTCTCATCATCATGGGCATGACAGGTCTTATGTTTGTTTTGATGGAATAATTTTTTTCGAATGCAAGTATTTCTGGAAGAGCTAGATAGCTATAGGGACTTCTGATTGATATAAAGAATTCAACCGTTAAATCCTTATGATTTTCTTGATCTTTTTGCTCAGTATTTTTTTGAAAATGAGAAACATTGGGGGAATTATTCTTTTTAAGACCGAGTTTTTGGATTCTCTCTTCTAGATATGGCAATCGATCGACACCCCAATACCATTCACCGGCATAGTAAAACATGGCACTTTGGTAGTGGCCTAATTTTTTTCTAAGTAAGCTATTTTTTTCTAAAGTCTCTGTTAATTGTGTTTTTGAAGCTAGTAATTTTTTCGATTTTTTCTTTTCTTCATGACTCCATAAATTTTTTCCAATGAGTAATATATCGGTTAATAAATTATCTGATAGAGCTAATACGCGCATGGCTATTTCGATGTCGTCATGAGATGGCGTTGTTGTATTATCTGGAAAATTTAAATTATGATATGACGCAATTTTTTTTGCGTCTCTTAAGGAAAATTCAACTAATTCTTTCTTTTGAGGGGCGGCACTCTTATCTGGAGCTGCAACTAGATGAATACTTAAAGAAATTTGATATTCATTAATTAATTTTTCTAATAACTGAGAAGCAAGATAACTATAAGGATCATCGACTTGGAAGAAGAAATATACATCATGATTTTGTCGACATAGTTTTCTCTTTGCCTCAAAATAATACCTTTTGATATTACGCAAGAATGAACTAGTAATGAACTTCGTAATTGGCGGGCTGATTATTTTTTTTAATTTCATTTAAATCCGATTTTTTTCTTATTATTTACCATCAAGAGCATTAATAAATTCATTGTTAAGTATTATTCATAGTATTCTTAGTGATCTCTTAATATAATTGATATTGAGACTATACAAAAGCGCCCGTAGCTCAGCTGGATAGAGTACCTGGCTACGAACCAGGCGGTCGGGAGTTCGAATCTCTCCGGGCGCGCCATAATATAACCCCACTTTTCATGGTGGGGTTTTTATTTTTCCCTTTAAACGATAATATCCATAATTACTAAATCTATTAAAAGCAGGTTAAGGGTGTGTATTTAAAAAAACCATATGTTTTATTTGTTGGTGATATCGAGGATGACCTGGCAGCAAAAGTTGCTCATGGCATCGCCGATTGGCGGCCAAATGATTGCGTTGGCCAGATTAGGTTACCCGAATGTAAAGCAACCTTGGAATTACCTGAATTAACAATTGAGTCTGCAATTGAAAAAGGAGCTAAGACACTGGTCGTTGGAGTGGCTAATCGCGGCGGTGGAATTTCTCAAACATGGTATGAAACTCTCATCATGGCAGCGAGTCATGGTCTAGATATTGCCTCAGGCCTGCATCAATTATTGTCGACCGTACCTAATTTAAGTATTGTCGCTGAGAAAAATGATGTGCTGTTATATGAAGCACGTATACCAAACCCTCCTTTCCCAATTGCTAACGCAAAGCCACGTTCAGGTCGAAGATTATTGACGGTCGGCACAGATTGTTCAGCTGGAAAAATGTATACAGCGTTGGCTATTGAGAAAGCCATGTTGGCCAGAGACCTTTCTGTTGATTTTAGAGCAACCGGGCAAACAGGTATATTGATTAATGGTAATGGAGTGCCTATTGATGCGGTAGTGGCGGATTTTATGAGTGGCGCTATAGAGGAACTCTGCCCGGCTAATGACTCCAAGCATTGGGATATTATTGAAGGTCAAGGCTCTTTATTTCATCCTTCTTTTGCGGGTGTTAGCCTTGGTCTATTGCATGGTGCTCAGGCCACAGATTTGATTTTATGCCATGAGCCCACCCGTGTTCATATGCGAGGATTACCTGATTTTTCTCTTCCCTCTATAGAGAAATGCATAGCAGCAAATTTAAGTGCAGCAAAATTGGTTAACCCGGATGTTCGATTTGCAGGAATTGCCCTTAATACAGTTGCATTAAATAATCAGGATACAATGAAGATAATAAATGAATTATCTCAAGAATTTGGCTTAATAACATTTGATCCCCTCAAACATGAGATGAATGATTTGATCGATTTTTTATTATCAGGGTAAGTGTCTTGAGAGAATTATCCGTCAGCCACCAATCTTGGCCCTTAAAAAAAATATTCACTATTTCGAGAGGTTCGAAAGTCTCGGCTGAGGTTATTTATGTAGAGATTAAAGAGGGCGACTTTATTGGAAGAGGAGAGGCGGTTCCATATGCAAGATATGATGAATCGATCTTGAGTGTAATCAACCAAATTATGTCAGTTAAAAATGATATAGAAAATGGCTTGAGTTGCAAGGAACTACTTTCACTACTTGAGCCTGGCGCTGCAAGGAATGCAATTGACAGCGCGTTGTGGGACTTGCGCTCAAAAATCAATAAAATACCTGCATGGAATAATTTAATTAGTGATATAACGATCAGGATGAAAACCGCAATTACATTAAGCATGGACAGTCCTGAAAAAATGGCGATAGAGGCTCTTGAGTTGAATGATTGCGATTTATTGAAACTAAAGTTGGGCTCTGAGAATGTAATTAATTCTATTCGTGCAGTTCGCCGAGCTGCGCCTAAGCCAAGATTAATTATCGATGCCAATGAAGCATGGACAGAAATAGAACTTTGTTCTTGGCAGCAAGAGCTCATTGATTTGAATGTGTCGCTCATTGAGCAACCATTGCCCGTTGGTGAAGATGAATGCTTAAAGAATTTCAGTCATTTAGTGCCTATCTGCGCGGATGAATCTTGTCATACTGCAGAGGATATCTCCCAATTGGCCGATAAGTATGATTATGTCAATCTAAAGTTAGACAAAACGGGAGGACTAACTGAAGCATTGCGCACAAAAGAACAAGCCCAAAAACATGGCTTAGGTTTGATGGTTGGTTGCATGGTGGCAACCTCTTTATCTATGGCGCCAGCAATGTTACTGACAGAAAATGCAGATTTTATTGATTTGGATGGCCCTTTTTTATTGGATAAGGATCGCCAACCTAGCTTAATGATGGGGTCAGATTGCCTACTTTATAACGAGGATGTTTGGGGGTAATGTTAAGATTAATTTTTTTATTCGCTTTGTCTCAAGCAATGATTGGCTGTACATTGCTTTCTGTGGATTCATCGTCAGAAGATATGCCAGACAATTTTATTGATGTTGGTGATTTCATAAACGATATAATTATAGATGCTAGGTACGCATCAACAAATAATTTTACCGGCAAGCAAGTCACTGGTTATCATGCAAATAAGTGCTTTTTGACTAAAGAGGCAGCTAAAGCCTTAAACAAAGTTCAGCATGAAGCACAAAGGCATAAAATGACTTTGAAAGTATATGATTGTTATCGTCCTCAGCAATCGGTCGATCAGTTTATTGCCTGGACAGAAGATTTATCCGATCAATCCACAAAGACTCAATTTTATCCGAATATTGAAAAAGAGACGTTGTTAGGTCCTTATATTGCTGAAAAATCTGGTCATAGCACTGGTAATACGATTGATTTAACGGTGGTTCTATTTGATGAGGAGGGTGGTGTTGAATTAGATATGGGCTCAGATTATGATTTATTTGATCCTATATCTCATACCAAAACAGATTTAATTACTTCAAAGCAGCAGGAAAATAGATTTTTATTAAAGAATATTATGGAACAATTTAATTTTCTCAATTATGAATTAGAGTGGTGGCATTTTTCATTCCAAAGCTCTGATACCGCTCTTTATTATAATTTCCCGGTAAAGTAATGATTTTATAGTGAGTAATTAACGTGCTTTATTGGTTGTTATGAGTTAGCTTGTGTCATCATTTATTGTTTTATCTACAGAGGAATTTTATAAAATGAGTAAGTCATTTAATTTATTGAGTGTTATTGTCGCTTTTTTGTTTATTTCTGGTTGTGCTAGCAATTCTGGTGAGTATCCATCAGCTAGAACACCATCTTCTGCTCCGTCCTCTCAAAGTGGGGCTTTAAAATGTAACGCAGGCGAACTACTCGTCTGTGAATCACGTTCTCCTCACAGAATAAGTGACGGTAGATATGGGCGAAAAAACAATAAAGGTAAAAAATGCTCATGCCAACCAGAAACTGATCTTAGTGACTTCAATAATAATGTTCTAGGGCAAGGTCAATAATATTCCTTGTTAGAATTTGTTAAGTTAAATCGTTTTTATTTTGCAAAGAAATGACAACTTAAGTGACACCTTCATATAAGGAGCGTATATATAAAGTATGTTTTTTTAATTAGGGTGAGCTTAAAATGAACGTAAGATCTGCATTATTTTTTTTGGCTTTAATAGCCATCTCTCCTTTTACAGGTGCACTAGAGCAAGACGAAGATAGCCTCGAAGTTATTCCTCCAACTGAAACAAGTGATGCTCAAGCAGGGATAACAGTCCAAGAATTTGCAGATTTATTAAAAATGTCACCTAAAGACTTTGACTCTTTATTGGCTGCGGCTGAAATCGAGGTTTCGGGACCGGATGATATTGTTGGTGATGATAAGAAAATTATTCTCATGAAATTTCTCAAAAATTTACCCGAAATACATGAATTTGATAATACTGATTGCAAGCCAGATGAAATGCTATTTTGTCAAACAGAAAGACGAGTCAGTGATCGACGTTTTGGTAGGAATAAAATGGCCAGTGATAAGCTATGCGCATGTGGTCCAATGTTCTAAGGCTAAATAAATGAATATTTGACTGCGAACAATTCAAATTTGCAATTATGTATAGTTTTTTCTCAATTATGTTTGACTGTATTAATCGTTTCAGTAGGATAGTTATAATGAAAATTAAATACCTACTACTATTAATATCTTTAACCTTTATAATCGGTTGCGTTGGTTCATTAGAGCAACCAGAATATCCATCAGCTAAAATTCCTTCAACCGCACCAAGTTCACCAGAGCAAGAAATCAAATGCAATCCAGGAGAAACACTGATTTGTATTACTGAACGCCGCGTAAGCGATCGACGTTTTGGACGGAATAAAATGGAAAGCGGCCTTTGTTCATGCAATCCTGACTTAACCGGCCGTTGGTAGTATGCTTTTTTGTGTTATCGGACTATAAGTTGGTTTGATTATTAGTATGAATTATATCAAAAAACTTTTAAATTTAGACTTAACATTACAAATAGTAATGGGTATTTTAATTGCTATTGTCGTGTCTCTTGTCTCAAAAGAATGGGCTCAAACATTATCAATATTTGGAGTATTGTTTGTACAAAGTCTCAAAGCTGTGGCTCCAGTATTGGTGTTTTTCTTAGTGGCAAGCGCCATTGCAAATCAACCTCAAAATCAAGATCCAAAATTACGCCCGATCTTGTTTTTATATATTATAGGGACTCTTTGTGCCGCTGTTCTTGCGGTCATTATGAGTACATTATTTCCGACTAATTTACAGTTAAATGTCACGGATGTGGTTTTAAGTGCCCCACAAGGAATAAGTGAGGTATTAAATAATTTATTATTTAAATTAGTTGATAATCCAGTTAGTGCCATTATGAATGGTAATTTCATTGGTATTTTGGTTTGGGGTGCTGCCATTGGAATTGGTCTTAGACGTTCATCGGAAACGACTAAGCTAACGTTTTCAGATTTATCCCAAGCCATCACCCAACTTGTTCGTGTAATAATAAGATTGGCACCGATCGGTATATTGGGTTTAGTTGCTGGTAGCTTAGCCGAATCGGGTTTACAGGTACTGGCCGATTATGCCCGGATCTTAATGGTATTAATTAGCTCAATGTTGATAATGGCATTATGTGTAAATCCCTTGATTGTCTGGCTAAAAACGAGAAAAAATCCATACCCAGTGGTCTTCATTGCCCTTAGAGAGAGTGGGGTAACGGCTTTTTTCACTCGCAGTTCAGCGGCAAATATTCCGGTCAATATCAGTCTTTGTGAAAAATTAGGGCTACAGAGAAATATTTTTGCGGTCTCTATCCCGCTTGGCGCTATCATTAATATGGGCGGTGCTGCTATTACCATTTCTATTCTGACCTTGGCAGCTACTAACACCTTAGGTATTAGTGTGGATTTTTCTAGCGCGATACTTTTATGTGTGATCTCAGCTTTATCTGCATGTGGGGCTTCAGGCGTAGCTGGAGGCAGTTTATTATTAATCCCTTTAAGCTGCAGTTTATTTGGTATTCCTGATGATGTTGCGATGCAGGTCGTGGCAGTTGGTTTTGTGATCAGTGTATTACAGGATTCGGCCGAGACAGCGCTGAATAGTTCCACCGATGTTGTTTTTACCAGTGCGGTGAGCTCTTAAAGAAATAAGATTATTGCATTAAATATTAAAACAATGACCGTAAAAAGTACGGTAATAAAATGCAGTCCACGAAATGTTGATTTTTCATTATTATCTTTGGCTTTGTTAATTAACGGGGTAAGCATATAACAGATTGTTGGTAATGCTGTGTTGATGCAGCCAAGAACAAAATTCTTGTTTATTCCAGGATGATAGTAAGAGCTGATTAATAAATAAGCAAAACCTAGGAATGTTAGCAATAAAAAAAATTTCGGAAAGATTGCACGCAAAAAGATCTTTGTATTCGCTTCGTCAAGATGTTTAAAAACGGTTCTGGTTATAAACCCAGTTTGAAATATGATTATCCCTACGATAATCCCAGAAAGCATTGTTAAGTAGTTCATAAATTTTAACTCTTACCTATTTTTTATCTGAATGTTTTTATCAATTCGGCACATTGATCTTCACAGCTTGGGCCCATAAGGTGCACTCCGTTAATACCAGGCATATCCATGAGTTTTTCGATTATTTCTTCACAAATCTTTTTTCCTTCTTGCAGTGGAGCGGTAGCTTGATCTAGTCGTTCTATGATCGAATCTGGTATTTTTACGCCATACAAATTGTCTCTCATCCATGATGCTTGCTTAGCTGACTTTAACGGACCAAGACCGATAAGAAAATTTGCGTTTTCATTAAGATTATTATCCATAATGAACGTCGAATATTTTTGACATAAATCCAAATCATAGCAATATTGAGTTTGCACGAAATTCACACCTAATTTCACTTTTTCAACGAAAAATTTAGAGTGTTGATCTCTTATAAAGTGGTCATGAATACTATCAGCACATCCAGAAATAAGTGGTATAGGCTCCTTGATTTCAACTCCGTCCGTCAGAAAACCATCCGACATGGTATTGAGAAGGTTTATTAAATTAGCGCTGTTCATTTCATTGACAGCTTTAGGACCATCTTCTGGGGGACGGTCTCCAGATAAGCATAGAATTTTATCGATACCTAGTGATAGAGCGCCCAATATTTCTGATTCTAATGCAATACTATTTCTATCTCTTCCGGTGATTTGTAAAATTACTTCTAAGCCATTTTTTTGTATCTCTCCTGCCACTACTAAGCTGCTAAGTTTGGGTTTGCAATTAGGTGCATCAGTGATATTAACGGCATCGGCCACGCCAATTAGACTCTCAACTCTAAGAATATTTTCTTTTAAATTAGTAGAAACTGATGGCGTTGTTTCTGCCGTGAATATAAAAGGTTTATTACTATCTTGAAAAAGTTTATTCGTCATGAGCGTGCCCTTTAAAAATGTATAGTCTAAATAATTGTATATTGAACTTGACAAGTAGTCATAATAGTTAATATATTAATAATTAATATATTAACTAAAGCCCACATTTATGGCAATAGAAGAATTAAGCAATTCTTTACCAATGATGCTTTATAAGGCACTTGATACGATAATGCCAAAATTTCGTATTATTTTTAAAGAATTTGGAATTACAGAACCGCAAGCGCGAGTGTTAAGGATTTTATGGCAACATAAAAAAATTGCACTCAATGAGCTTTCGTCCTTATCGCTAATAACACCACCTAGTTTGGTTGGTGTTATCGATCGTATGGAGCTAAATGGTTTTGTAGAAAGAAATAATTCAAATATTGATCGACGTAAAATAATAGTAAATTTAACCAAAAAAGGTAAAACACTAGAATCAAAAATACTGCCTAAGGTAGAAAAGGTATATACAGAAATTGAATCGTCTATGACTAAAAAAGATCTGAATAATACTCTTTTTCTGCTCAATAAAATCTCATTAATTGATAAAAGATAAGGAAATAAGACATGGTTGCTAAATTAAGTGAAAATATAACATCACTTGGAAACGGCATTCGATCAGGTGCTGAGTATCTAGAAGGGCTCAATGATGGCAGAGATGTCTGGTTGGAAGGGCAGAGAGTCGTTGATGTTACTCAGCACCAGGGCTTAAGGCGTGGTGCTGAAACATTAGCAGGTTTTATGGACAAGCAGGCCGATCCTAAACATAAAAAAATCGTCACGTTTGAGGAGAATGGCCGTGACATACCTATGTCATTTATGATTCCAAAATCAAAAGAGGATATCGTTAAGCGTGGTGCGGCTTTTTACGAGTGGGCTACCTGGTCAAATGGTATTTTTGGTAGAACCCCAGATTATAAAAATGCGTCTATTATGGCTTTCACAGCTGCAGCAAAATTCCTTGAAGAAGGAAAGGTTGAATTTGCAGAGAATATGCGTCGCTATTATCAGTATGCAGCGACACATGATAAAGTTTTAACGCATTCCCTTCTTAACCCGACTGTTAGTTTTGCTGAAGCTAAAGCAGGCCGGTCCAGTGCTGATGTTACATTAAAAGTAGTTAAGGAGAATGATGCAGGTATCTTTGTTTCTGGTGCACGTTTGTTAGCAACCCTGGGTCCACAAGCAGATGAAGTTGAGGTTTTTCCCTCGACACTATTAGATCGACAAAAAGACGAACATCTTGAATATGCTTTTGCTTTCATGGCACCGGTGAACAGTCCTGGTTTACGCATGATTTGTCGTGATAGCTATGATCATGGTAAATCTCATTATGATGCACCCTTAGCATCAAGATACGAAGAGATGGATGCCATTGTCACTTTTAAAAATGTATTTGTCCCTTGGGAACGCATCTTTATTTATCGAGAACCTTTGTTATGCAACAGAGCTTTCGCTGAAACAAACGCGGTCACTCAAATGATGCATCAAGTTATCTGCGGTAAACTTGCCAAGGCTGAATTTATTGTTGGCCTGTTGTGTGCAATGGCTAAAGCTTCAGGAAAAGACAAAGACATGGCTATAAAAGGTCATATAGCAGAGGCAATGTTTATAACTGAAACCATCAGAGCACTGAGATTCTCAGCAGAACAACATGCACATGAAGATGAGTACGGCAATTTTGTTCCGTTACGACAACCACTCGATACTTCAAGGAATTTATTTCCAAAAATGTACCCAAGATTAATTGAATTAGTGCAGTTATTGGGTTCGAGTTCACTAATGGCAACGCCAAGTGAGTTGGATTTATCTAATGAAATTTCGGACGACGTAACACAGTATTTTCAGTTGCTAAATCTTGAAAGCAAGGATCGAATTGCACTGTTTAGATTGGCGCATGATCTTTCCGTATCTGGTTTTGGCGGACGCCAAACTTTATATGAGCGTTTTTTCTTCGGACCACCGAATGTTATGGCTTCAATTTATTATGATTTGTACAATAAGGATGAAATGATAGATCGAGTTACGACACTGATCAATCAAGCTTAAGTGCTTCACTCTTTATTTATTTTTATCGAAAATTCTGCGAGTAAGGTAAGAATTTGTTGAATTTTTTCCGCACCCAATAAAGATTCAATTTCTTCATATAAGCTTTCAGTTTCTGGGGCTACATCGGTAATTATATTTTTCCCTTTATCTGTAAGGCAAAATACTGAACGGCGTAGATCACTTGTATCGCCAGACCTTAGTACGATATTTTCTATTTCTAGATACTTTAAAATTCTTGTCAGACTGGGTGAAAGTAAAAAGCTTCTCCTTGCTAATTCACTGGCATCAATTTGACTATGTTCATGAATAGTTCGAATTACCCGCCATCGTTGCTCGGTCAACCCATGTCTTCGAAGCATAGGACGAAACCTTGACATCGCTGCTTCTCTGGCTTGGAGTAATTGCGTTGGTAAAGAGTGTTTGAAGCTCCTAATTAACGAGTGTTCTTTTATTTTCTTATTCAAATTTTTAGATTAATTCTGTGGTTACTTTATTGGCTAAAATTCCAATTCCAGGAACCTCAACTTCAACAATATCATCGTGTTTCAGATATTTGGGCGGATCAAAGCGAGCCCCTGCTCCATTTGGCGTACCGGTAGCAATAATATCCCCTGCTTTGAGGTGATAGAAGCTGGATAAATAACTGATCAAATACGCAAAAGGAAACATCAAACTATCTGTATTATCATGCTGTCTAATTTCGCCATTAACCCTCGTAATAACCTCTAATCTTGAGAATGGATTTAATTCATCAGGTGTCACCAACCAGGGACCAAGTGAACCAGATTTTGCAAAATTTTTCCCTTGTGTAACATTAAATTTAGCATGTCTTAGATAATCACGAATTGATCCTTCATTCATGCAGGTCATACCAGCCACATATTCATGAGCTTTTTCTTGGGAAATTCTTCTTCCATCTTTGCCAATCACTAAAACAATTTCACCTTCATAGTCGAGTTGGTCTGATTCTGGCGGGTCCATAATATTTTGTTGATGACCCACCAATGATTCACGCGTTCGCATAAATACACTGGGATATTTAGGTGGTTTTGACCCATCTTTGTATTCTGCATTTCTATCAGCATAGTTGACCCCAATGCAGATTATCTTTTCAGGATTTGGAATGGTCGGTAGAAATTCTATTTCATTTATAGAGAAACTTGGCTCGAATTTTTGAGCTTGTTTAGCTAACTCGTTTAAGCGATCTTTCTTTATAGCATCTCTCAGATCAATTAAATCTGGATTGACAGCTCCTAAGTCAAAGATATTTTGATTATCGATGACACCAAAACTTGATAAACCATTATGCGTGAAGCTAAGAAATTTCATTGGTTTTTTCCTTACAGTAAGTTGGCACGTTTTAGAACTCCATCCAGACGAATCTCTAGTTCTGGTGTTGCAGGAACCATCGGTAGTCGATGTTCATTTGTTGGCATAATGCCCAATTTTTTCATCATGTATTTAATGGGGATAGGATTTGTATCATAGAAAACAGCTTGATTGATCTCTAATAAATTTTGATGCAGTTCACGTCCTTTTTTTAAATCGTTTTGCCAAACTGCCTCGCACATATTGGATAGGATCTTAGGTCTTAAGTTACCCACGGCATTCATTAAGCCGCAAGCACCAATTGTCATCATTGGAAATGAAAGTTCTTCTAAACCGACAAATACTTTGAAGTCATTACCTAACTGTGAGAAGCACTCAGTGACAAATCCTAGATCATTGACGGCATGCTTCATACCTACAAAAGTTTTAGATTTTTCTTTTAATTCTTTCATTGAATCAAGTGAGACATTAACTGCTGTCCTGCCTGGTATATGATAAATCATCCAAGGCGTATCACTCTGCTTGCTTATGTTTAAATAGTAATCAATTAAGCCTCTTTGTGGGGGTTTTATATAATAAGGAGTGACAATTAAAAGGGCATCAACACCTGCATTGACGGCATGTTTTGTCAGTAATTCAGTTTCAATGAAAGACTGTGATCCGGTTGCTGCAATAACAGGCAATCTTCCGGCATTAACCTCAATGGCAACATCAACTAGTTTATTTCTTTCATCAATATTGAGGGTAGATGGTTCTGCAGTGGTTCCGTTGACTAGAATTCCATGAGAGCCATTATTAATTTGATACTCTACTAGATCTCCATAGGTTTCATAGTCAACCTGATCGTTTTTTATAGGAGTAATGATTGGCGGTATGGAGCCTTTTATCAAACTTAAGTCTTTCATGACGCTTTCCTTGAATTATTCTAATTCTTCGATACTTGACGTTCGTATTTATCGCAGTATACTTAACATGTTAAATTTATTCAATCATAGTTCAGGGTGCAATATGCCGCATTTAACAATCGAATATTCAAAAAATATTGAAGAAAATATTAACGTGCGTGACTTAGTAAAAGTAATGCATGATATAGCTGCTGGTATAGATGCTCTCCCATTGGGTGGTCTCCGTACAAGGGCTGTAGCAAGGAAGGATTTCTTGATTGCTGATGGTCACGATGATAATACTTTTGTAAATGTAGCTCTTCGCATAGCGCCAGGTAGATCAGACTCCGTAAAAAAAGATGCTGGAGAGAGATTATTTAATGCTTTAAGTAAATTTTTTGAACCGTTCTGGCAATCAGATCCGATTGCATTATCTTTTGAGATTCAGGAATTAGATGCAGAGTTACGGTGGAAGAAAAGTAATATTCGTGAACATATGAAAGCACGGTACGAGGCCTAGATAATGAAGAAAAATTTTAAAGATAATCTTCAAGATGTTGAAAAGTTACTTACTTCACATGAAAAAAACGTTCTACCGCATTTTATAAATGGGCAGTCAACACTTAGTCAATCTGGACTTACTTTTGACAATTACTCACCAATTGATAATAAAAAAATTGGTGCAATTGCATCAGGTGACCAAAAAGACATCGATATAGCATGCGAAGCTGCACTTCAAGCTTTTGGAGAGTGGCGTAATACGTCTGGAAAAATAAGGAAAAAATTATTACATAAAGTCGCAGATGGGATAGAAAAATACGCCAGAGATATTGCTTTAATCGAGAGTTATGACTCGGGTCAAGCGATTCGCTATATGAGTAAGGCCGCCATTCGCGGCGCGGCTAATTTTCGTTTCTTTGCCGATATGGCCCCAAGTGCATCGGATGGAAGATCATTACCGGCAGATGAGCATATGAATTACTCTTTACGACAACCCATAGGCCCGGTTGGTGTAATTACCCCATGGAATACTCCGTTTATGTTGTCTACTTGGAAAATAGCACCAGCTTTGGCTTCGGGGTGCACCGTGGTCCATAAACCAGCTGAATGGTCTCCATATACGGCTATGATGCTTGCTGAAATAGCTCATGATGCAGGCCTTCCAGATGGTGTCCTGAACTGTGTTCAAGGACTAGGTGAAACAGCCGGAAGAGCTTTGACTGAAAATAAACATATTAAGGCTATTGCTTTTGTCGGGGAGTCTTCCACAGGGTCTCAAATAATGAAACAAGGTGCTGATACACTAAAGCGTTTTCATTTCGAACTTGGTGGAAAAAACCCTGTTATAGTTTTTGATGATGCAGATTTAGATAAAGCTCTTGATGCAGTCATTTTTATGATTTTTAGTCTCAATGGTGAACGTTGCACATCCTCAAGTCGTTTATTGATCCAAGAATCAATTAAAGAGGAGTTTATCGATAAATTATGCGATCGAATCTCTAATTTAAAGGTAGGGCATCCCCTTGATCATGAGACAGAAATTGGCCCATTGATACATCAAAAACACCTTGATAAGGTTTTGGATTATTTTTCAATTGCAACAGCCGAAGGTGTAAGGATAGCAATGGGAGGCAAAACCTTTAATGAAGGTGGGGCAGGTAATTATGTTGAACCAACATTATTTATCGATGTTAAGAATGAGATGCGAGTCGCTCAAGAAGAGATATTTGGCCCAGTCTTAAGTGCCATTTCTTTTGATGATGAAGCAGATGCACTTAAAATTGCTAATGACAGTATTTATGGCTTAGCTGCTTATCTTTGGACTAATGATGTTGGCCGGAGTCTGCGTTTATCTCATCAATTAGACGCCGGAATGATTTGGGTAAATTCAGAAAATAACCGACATTTACCATCTCCATTTGGCGGCATGAAAAGTAGTGGTATTGGTCGTGATGGCGGTGATTATAGTTTTGACTTTTACATGGAAACAAAAAATATATGCACGGCATTTGGTACTCATACTGTACCTAAACTGGGAAAAAAATGAGCTTATATAACCTGCAAAAATTTTTATATGAATTAAATCGTAATGAATCGATTCAAGAAAATTACAGTGAAAATATCGATTCTTTAATTGCAAAATATTCTCTGACTGACGAGGAGATTAATGCACTTAAAGAAGGTGATATTGGATTACTTTACGTGCTTGGAGTTAACGGTCAAATACTTATGCATTATGCTGCATTATTGGGTATCGAGTGGTTTGATTATCTAGAGATGATGCGTGAAGGGATCCGTGTACATGGTCCAGTTAGGGATGGCGTGTACGCGATGACGGGGGGTGGTGAAAGCTTTACAAATGAGGAGAAAGAGCGATGAGTTTAGTTTATTCAGGTGTCCTTAGTCATGCTCCAGGCATTACTGGTCGAGCACACTTAGTTGAAAATACAGAGAAACGAGACGAATTTTATACGGCCTTAGAAAATCAAAAATCTGAAATAATGGACTCTGGAGCAGAAGCTATTATTGTAATTGCGGCCGAACATTTTGCTAATTTTTTCATGAATAATATGCCCGCATACTGTATTGGGATCGGTGATTCTTATGAGGGTCCGATAGAAGACCCAAAATGGCTGGGTATTGAAAAAACTAAAATACCTGGTGCGCCTGATTTAGCTAAAAGATTGACTAAAAATATAATGCAAACAGTGGATGTTGCTTATTCTGAGGAATGGAAGTTTGATCACGGAATAATGGTGCCTCTGAATTTTCTCACGCCCAAATATGATCTCCCTATCATACCCGTTAATATTAATTGTCAAGGACCACCTCTAACGCCATTACATCGAGCTTGGGCTTTTGGCGAAGCTCTTCGTCGAGCTTGTGATGAAGTTCCTGAGAAAATTGCACTGGTTGGTACTGGAGGCATCTCACATTGGCCTGCTACTCCTGATTCTGGAAAAATTAATGAGCCTTGGGATCGTGAATTTCTTGGCCATTTAATGCGAAACGATAAAGATGCTTTGTTAGGCTATAGTGATGAAGATACTTATAATGACGCCGGCCAGGGTGGATTTGAGATAAGAACCTTTATTACTGCGGCAGCCGCTGCTCAAGGACAAGGTGATCTTCAATTTTATACAGCTGAAATACCGATATTTGCAGTGGGCTGTACTGTTGCTCGATTTTCCATCGAGTGAGTAAAGATAGCTAGCATAAGTTATTATCTAGAGGAGCTGATATGTCATTTATGAAACCGATATCATTGGATCAGGTGCCAGAAGATATTCTGGAGCGATTCAAGCATTATCAGAATACACGTGGATTTACGCCAAATAGTATTCAAACCATGGTTCGACGCCCAAATATTGTACGTGCATTTATGCAATTAAATCAGGCTGTTCTCTATGAAGGTTCGGTAGGCGAAGAGTTAAAAATGCTAGTAAGCTTAATTGCTAGCCAAGTTGCTGGTTGTCAATATTGCCAAGCACACATGGCTAATCTCTCTAAAATTTACAAAGCCTCAGAAGCAAAAATTAGTCAAGTATGGGATTACGAGGAAAGTGATTTATTCACAGATGCAGAAAGAGCTGCTTTAAGACTTTCTTATTATGGCGCTATGTCTCCGAGTCAATCATCGCAAGAACATTTTGATGAACTCAATAAATATTATGATGAAAGTGAGATTGTTGAAATTGTTGCAACTATTTCACTTTTTGGATTCCTTAATCGTTGGAATGATACGATGGCAACAGAACTTGAAGAATTACCCGCCGCGATAGCACAAGAAACGATTGGGAAAACATTTAACTGGGAAGTCGGTAAGCATCAATGAATGTTTAATATATTCATTGATAAATAATAGGGGATATAGTTTTCATGGATAACTCAATAAAGAGTCTGAATAACTTTATAGATAAAGGTTCCATCACTTCGCAGCAAATACTAGTGGTGGCTTTGTGTTTTATATTCAATATGCTTGATGGCTTTGATATCACGGCCATGGCGGTAGTAGCATCTTCCGTATCTTTGGATTTAAATTTGACTGACGATCTTTTAGGGTGGATATTTAGCTTTGCTTTAGCGGGAATGATGGTTGGAGCAATGGTACTCGCACCTGTCGCCGACATTATTGGTCGACGCGCATTGATTATATTAAGCCTTGTATTGGTTGGGTTATCTATATTCTTAACGGCAAAAGCCGATAATCTCTCATTGTTTATAATGCTTCGTTTTATCAGTGGGGTAGGCGCAGGAGCATTGCTGGCCTGCCAAGCTTCATTAGCTGCTGAATATAGTCCCGAGAAGTATCGAGCGATGTCAGTAGCGCTTGTTACAGCTGGTTATCCGACTGGTGCAATGATGACGTCTGTCGTGGCTGGCTATATTTTACCCGATTATGGATGGCGAGCTATGTTTCTATTTGGTGGGACAATAACATTAGGAATGGTTGTTGTGGCATGGCTAATGATCCCTGAGTCATTAAAATATTTACTAGAAAAAAGACCAACCAATGCTCTCGAAAAGATTAATAGAATTTTACAGAAATTAAAGCATTCACCGATTGAGCATTTACCTGAATTTATTAAAAACGATGAAAATAAAACCACTTTGTTAAGTAATATGAAAATGCTCTTGTCTCCAAAATATCGAACATTATCATTAACATTATGGACAGCATTCTTCTGTGCTTTTGGGACATTATATTTTTTGATGAGCTGGATTCCAAAATTAATGGAAAATGCTGGTTATAATATCTCTGCTGGAAGAGACGCTTTTCTATATTTTAACTTGGGTGGTGTAATTGGTATTTATTTATTGGGTTTTTTATCGATCAAACTGAAGTTAACAAATCTAATTTTTAGCTTATCTATAGCATCAGCTATCAGTATGATTGCATTTGCATATGCACCGAATGAATTAAATACCTTGCTAATCTTGCTGGTTGTGATTGGGATACTTCAACAAAGTGCGTTTACTGGTCTGTATGGGGTAGCTGCTAAAGCATATCCTACAGAAATAAGAAGTACAGGTGTTGGTTGGGCTATTGGGTTAGGCAGAACCGGAGCTGTTGTTGGGCCGGCATTAGCGGGTTATCTCATTCTAGCAGGCTATGATATGTCAGCAAATTTTATATTCTTTTCTATTCCAATGATTATTTGTGGGTTTATTGCCTACCGTTTGCATATAGACTAATTAATTTTTTAACTAACCTTAATAAAGATTTTTTATGGAAATCGATACGGATTCATTGACTCCAAAATCATCAATTGTTCAAAGCGTGGTAGTGGCTTATGAATTACTTAATTTTCTTGCAAAAAAAAGTCGCCCACAGAGAGTGACTGATATTGCAGCTCATTTAAGCATGACAAAAGCTCGGGTTTCGAGGCATTTAACTACCTTGGCCTCTCTTCAGTTGGTTGTTAAAGCACCTGATAATAGGGGTTATAGGCTTGGCTCTAAATTATTTTCATTATCCAATGCTGCGATGGCTCAGTACGAGATAACTAATATTACTGATCGATATTTAATATCTTTGAAAAATAAAATCTCTAAGCCTTTGTTTCTGTCTATACCTGCTGGTGGTGATGCTGTGGTCGCTTCGACGATGACATCATCCGAGGGCGACGTGTATCCAGAGATTCTCAAGGGTTTAAGATGCACTGTTCCTATCTCACCAACAGCCAGAGCAACATTGGCATTTTCATCTTCAACAATAAGAGAAAGAGTTATCTCTCGACGAACTGAAAAAGAAACAAGTAGTGAGTTTGAGGCCAATAATTTTCGTCGGAATTTAAAAAAAATCAAGAAGAATTTCTATGAATATGATGAAGATCCATATCAGGCTGGCTATTCTGCCTTGGTAGTGCCGATATTCAATCATATCGAAGGCCTTGAAGCACTCATAACTGTGCTATGGAAAAAACAAAGTTGTGATACCTTAGAGTATGAAAATATTATTCATTTAACCTTGGGCACAGCCATTACAATATCTTCAGTGCTGGGCTCAAAGATTATGATAAAAAATATGCAACAAGCGAACAAATAAATTTAGCTGGGGGTTTTTATGTTTGAATGGTTGGAATATTCTATATTATCAATTTGGGTGGGAGAGTCTCTCTGGGGCTACCCAATCATGCTTAGCTTTCATGTGGTTGGGCTGGCAATCGTTGTGGGAATTTTTACTGTCTTTAATTTTCGTATATTAGGTTTATTTGAATCGATAGAATATATAGCTTTCGTGGATTTCTTTAAATTAGCCTGGTTTGGTTTAATACTTAATGCCAGTTCAGGGTTTGCATTATTTTCCTCCCAAGCAACAATTTTTGTAACTAATACCCCTTTTTTAGTCAAGATTTCGGCAATTTCCCTTGGCTCGATTCTCGCTTTTTTCATTCAATCTCGATTGAGAGTTCATGCTCATGATTGGGATTCTCAAATAAGTAAACCGTCAAAAAAGGATTTTTGGTTTGCTCGGACTTCATTGTTTTTATGGGTATCCGCCATATTCGGCGGCCGATTAATTGCTTATTATTTGTGATCGGAGGAAATTATGATTGAAGTATTAGTGCAATTACTGGAAGGCAGCATAATTAATAATTGGATTTTATCAACTGCTTGGTTCTGGCCTTCTCTGGAAATTTTTCATTTTATTGGTCTGTCATTATTACTTGGCTCTATGTTAATAATTGATATTCGATTAGCGGGTTTTGTAAGACGAATGAATATCATGGCAACACATCGACTTTTGCCTTTGGCTGGAGTGGGATTTTTCGTTAATCTTATGACCGGTGTGCTATTCTTTGTCGGCGATCCAGCGCGTTATGCCGTAAATATTGGTTTTCAGATAAAAATGCTTTTAATTCTAATTGCAGGATTAAATGCTTTATGGTTTGCATTAAAAATCAGTCCAGTGATAATCAGCTGGGATCCCCATGGGGATACTCCTTTTTTAGCTAAGGTAACTGCATATATTTCATTGATTGCTTGGATTGGGGTTTTGTTACTTGGTCGATTAATACCGTATGTAGGATCGGGTTAGTCACAAAATATATATTTACTTACCTAACTAGTAAATTTTATTGAAAATTGGATTATTTAAATAATTAATGAAATTCTCTACTCGTTCCGCTTTTTCCAGTAAAAATTTTCGTATTTACTTCTACGGTAATATTTTATCGGTTGTTGGTATTTGGGTGCAGCGCTTATCTTTGGGATGGCATGCATGGCAATTAAGTGAGTCTGCTTTTATCGTTGGCTTGGTTGCGGCGGCTCAATATCTACCCTTGCTATTATTGACTCCATTTTTTGGTGTATTTGCTGATCAATATAAACCCAGAATAGGGGCAGTCGTGATGCATGTAGTATTGATGTGTGTTGCATTATTACTAAGTTTTTTGACTTTCATGGAGTCTATGGATGTCACAATTTTAGTTATTTTATCGCTGTTCTATGGAATCGCAAATAGTGCTTATTCACCTATTCGATTAGCATTGATACCGGTATTAGTTCCATCTTCTCAGTTCTCAAGTGCCGTCGCCATCACTTCGGCTGGATTTAATTTATCTCGTTTTCTTGGTCCAGGAATAGCAGGTTTTATCGTTACATTTTATGGCTTAGATTTTGCTTATTTTGTGAACGCAGTTACCTTTTTACCAGTAATTTTTTCATTACTAATTATAAAAATCCCATATGTTAAAAATAAATCTAAATCTACAGAAAGTTACTTAGAAAAATTAAGTGAGGGTTTGAGGTATACCTTAAATCATGAATTGATAAGAAATGTAATTTTGATTGCAGGTATTAGTAGTTTTTTTGGCAGAGGCATTATTGAATTAATGCCTGCTTTCGCAGTCACAATTTATGCTGGAGGCAGTGATACATTAGCAAAATTAATGGCTGCATCAGGATTTGGCGCAGTGATCGCAAGCTTAATTTATATGACCGGTATTCTGGATTTAAGATTGCGCCAAGCTGTTTTATATGGTGGGTATGGAATGGCTATTTCTTGTATGTTATTTGCTGTAACTAAAAGTATTTATCTGGGTACTATAGCTGTTGCTTTGATTGGATTTTTCATTACTTTTGTTGCAGTTGGCTCGCAATCTCAAGTTCAAGTAAAAGTTGCTAATGAATTAAGGGGGAGAGTCTCGAGTTTATGGACTATTATCGTTCTTGGTGGTCCGGCTTTGGGAAGCCTCGTGGCGGGTATATTGATTAACATGTTTGGCCCGAAGCCTACCGTAATTTTATTTTCTGCTATTTGTATATTATGCTTAATTTTTATTCAATGGCGACAAACTGAGAACTTGACTCAATCTCCGTGAACAATCCCAGCAGCTATTCCAATTTCAGGTGCAACGGAGTAGAAATCTAATTTAGGTTTATCTCCTCCTGCAGCTTTATGAGCTGCTGCCGCTGCAATCCAAGTATGTAATTCCATAGAGCCGATTCCCGCTTCTTCAATGAGCTTTGTTTGATCCCAAGTATCAAAATCATCAAGCTCAAATTTTGTTAATGTTTCAATAAATCGCATATCAGCTTCTTTATTTAGCCTCATATCTTTAGCTGTTCTTTCACCTTTTGCAATCATCTCAGCACCCTCATGATGCATTGTTTCCAGACGTTGTATCCATTCTCGCTGTGTTAGTGATTTCGCGTCATCACCACCAGATTTCTGCCAAGCTGTTACTTCTTCTGGACCATCATTGATCTCAGGATAGTAACGTGTAGGGTGGTGTGATAATCCACCTGAGGCTAATAATAAGACTCGTTTTTTTGTTGTTTTGATAAATTTTCCAATCGCTTCTCCCATTAATCGCGAACGACGAAAAGGTACAAAAGGTTCTGCGATACAATTGATAAATACTGGAATAACTGATTTTGATTGAAGGTCACCACACATAGTATGGATAGTTTGTGAGAATGCATGATCAATGGTCATGTCAATAGAAGTTGCTGGATCAATATCATTCTGTCGAAGATGGTTGATTATCTCAATAGCGGTAGCTGAAGGCACATTTAATTTACCGGCAAAACCACCTATGTCTCCTGCTGCAGTAGCTTTTATCCCTATACAAAATGCTGGCATTAGTTTGAGGAAGAAGCCGTTAAAGTGATCCGAGCCAAATGCAATAACAAGTTCAGGGTCAAATGTTTTTACTGCTTCGACGCGATCAGCATAAGCTTTTTGCATCAAATCCCAATCGGTTGGTTGTTTCGCATAACAATATAGTAATGGGCTATGGGATGCGCATACAAGAGATGTTGTCATGTTATAGTTCCTTTACATAATTATTATAACTATATAATTTGGGATAATTTTTTTAACTCTACCGTGGCTAATTAGACATTATTACCAAGGCGCTGTCATCTAATGAGTAATTCTTTTCTTACTAAAAACCAAAATTACAAGCTCTTAAGTTTCTGTATTTTTGGCTTTTTGATATTATTTATGAACTCTCTATATGCACATGGGATTGGCGGAAAAGATGCCCTTTATCTCCAGCAAAATAGTGGTCAAGCCATGCCTATTTTTATTTATCTAGGCGCTAAACATATGATCACAGGCTACGATCATTTGTTATATTTATGTGGAGTTATTTTTTTCTTATTTCGATTAAAAGAAGTCGCAATATTTGTTTCTTTATTTGCTCTAGGTCACAGTATTACTTTACTTGCTGGAGTTCTGAGTGGATTACAAGTCAATCCATTTATAGTGGATGCGATTATTGGTTTATCGGTAGTTTATAAAGCCTTAGAAAATCTGGATAGCTTAAAATCATTGATAGCAGTGCCGCCTAATCCTAAAATTGCGGTTTTTTCTTTTGGTTTGGTGCATGGGCTGGGTTTAGCTACAAAATTACAAGAGATGTCACTTTCCTCTGACGGACTTATATTGAATATTATTTCTTTTAATATTGGTGTCGAAATAGGACAACTAATTGCCTTATTAGGCGCCTTAATTATGATTAAAGTATGGCGAGATCAAGGTGGTTTTTATCGCCATTCAAGAATATTTAATTTAATACTGATGTTACTTGGCTTTCTTTTAGCTTTACATCAAATGCTGGGTTATTTTTTTATTTGAACTTTTAAGCATCATTTAAAATAACAGATATATCTAAAAAAATTCGAGTAATGGCTGGGAATATAGAGCGACAATAAGTTATAGTTTCTTAATAAGATGAAAGGATTAATATTATGACTAAAAATAACAACCACACTCCTCCAAATAATTCGAATGGACTGGATTTCAAGAAAGTTATTGGTGTATTTTTACTTGCTTTAGTGATAACCATAATCTTTGTTTTGCCAGCTGAATATGGTGTTGACCCTAGTGGCATTGGGGGTAAATTAGGATTACTTGAATTAACCGAAGAGACAGAAAAACAAACAGATCAGGCAATCAAAATAACATTAATAGAGGGTAAGTTTCCTGCTATTCCAGAGATATTCGATTCTTGGGAGCCAGATATTCTGGGCATGCCTTTTTCTAAAACAAATAATGCTGCTTTTAATTCCAATGAATTAATAATTAAACTGGGAAGTGGCGAACAAGTCGAATACAAAGCACTAATGCAACAGGGGGATGCAATCGTTTATTCTTGGTTCGTTAATAAAGGCATCGTATATACAGATTTTCATGCTGATCCAGGAGAAAGTGCTGACCTTTATCCTGATGATTATTTTATTCGATATCGAGAAAGCGAAACTGCCAGTAGTGATGGTTCAATTGTTGCTCCTTTTTCAGGTAATCATGGATGGTATTGGTTGAATATAGAAGAGCATCCGATTGAAATTACTCTTAAGGTGGCTGGTTTTTACTCTGAAATTAAGGAGCTTGGACGCTCTTTCCAATAAATTCTGATAATTTTAGTAATTTATTGATATCTACCATAGCCAATATCTTCATCGATAATCGCTACGCCATTAATTTCAGCATAACCCTGCCAATCAGTAATTAGTTCTTGAAGAATGCTTGGGTGACTTTCAGCAAGATTATTACTTTCAGTGGGATCATCTGAAATATTATAAAGCTGCCATTCACCGTCACCCTCTGGTGGCCATATTAAAACTGCTTTGAAATTACCTTTTATTAGGGCTCGGTTACCATAAAGTTCCCAACCGATAGGGTTATTCTCATGCACACTTTCAGTTTTATTGGTCAAATAGCTCAGAGCAGATCGTCCTGTCATGGGCAATAGATTGATTTCTTTCTTATGCGGATGCTCAAGATTAGCTATATCTAAAATAGTTGGTGCAATATCCATTACTGTCATCACGGAATTCTTAGTGCTATTTTTGAATCGATTTTTTGTACTATAGAAAATGGCAGGCGTTTTTATTCCTCCTTCGGTGGTATATGATTTATAAATACCAAATGGAGCGACCATTGCATTTGCCCAGCCAGCACCCAACCACACATAAGAATCTCTTTTGCCCATATTTTCTAGTCGATTGTCAAATATGGCTGGAATCCAGTACTTGTTATCACCAACTTCACCAATGGCATTTCCTTCTGCACCATTATCTGAAACAAAAATAATAATTGTTTCTCGTTCAATATTTGTCTCAATATATTCAATAAGACGACCAATATGAAAATCCATTAATTCAACCATGGCGGCATGTAATTCGATTCTTTTTAGTTCCACTTGTTTTTGAAAGTGTGGTAATTCATCCCAATTTTTTACTGCACGATTCATTGGCGGTAGGTTTGTATTGGGCTCGATAATACCTAATTCTTTTTGACGCTCGAATCGGTTTTTTCTTATCTCTTCCCAGCCAGAATCATACACACCTTTATATTTCTCTATCCATTCATCCGGAACTTGGAGGGGCCAATGAGGTGCCGTATAGGCTAAATACGCAAAGAATGGCTTATCATCATTTGGAGCATTATCAATATAACTTAGAACTCGATCAGTATAGGATTCGGATGAATAGAAATCATCCGGAAGCTTTGAGACACTCTTTCCATCTTCAAAGTACGAGGCTATTTGTTGGCCGGCAAAAGTTCCTCTAGCATCACTGAAATGGCTGCCACCACCATCAGCAATTCCAAAATATCGGTCAAAACCTTGATCGGTAGGCAACTTACCTTTTATTTTACCTAAATCCCATTTGCCTGCCATGAAAGTATGGTAACCACCCTCATTGAGTATTTTTGAAAAAGGAATAACTCGATCATTGAGATAACCCTCATAACCAGGCAGACCTCTCAATTCTGGTAACCGCCTTAATGCAGCAGAATTCGTTCCTAAACCAGCACGATGATTATCAATTCCAGTCATCAGCATAGCGCGAGTTGGTCCACAAGTTGGACCAGTATGATAATTGGTTAGTTGAATACCTTGTTGTGCAATACGGTTTAAGTTCGGAGTTTTTATTTCACTGCCATAAACCCCTAGATCAGAGTAGCCTAAATCATCAGCCACAATTAATATGACATTTGGCTGTGTTGACTCAACTGCATATATATTTGAGACGAAACCAGTCAAAGTAAAAATAAGCACGAGTTTTATACAGTTAGTATTAAAGAATTTCATTGAATTACCTATTTATTATTGCTTTTAATTATGATCTATTCGTTAATTTGAATATCATTACTAGTAACTTAAGGCTTTATTTAACCAAGCAATCGTATCCTTATTTGTTAAGATTCGATAGTATAAACATTGATTAATAATAATTCAGGAGGCGAGTAATGTCTGATTACGGACTTATAATAAATGGAAAAAAAGTTTTTTCTAATAATACATTCTCTGTTTTAAACCCTGCAAATGAAGAGGTTGTAGCAGAATGCCCTATTGCATCTAAGGAGCAGCTTAATGAAGCAGTCTCAGCTGCAGCTATAGCATTTAAAACTTGGTCAGTGGAATCAGATAATATAAAAGCAGAGGCTTGTGGCAATATATCGGCAGCCATTACTGAGCATGCAGAAGAATTGGCACACTTGTTGACACTCGAACAAGGAAAACCACTGAATGGGGCAGGTTCACGTTTTGAGTTGGGAGGTGCAGCTGGTTGGGCTGGCTATACCAGCACTTTATCATTGCCTGTTAAGACTATTCAAGATGATGACAGTGCTAGAATTCTTCAGACCAGAAAACCGATTGGAGTGGTTGGCTCTATTCTGCCATGGAATTGGCCGTTAATGATCGGGGTTTGGCATGTGCTTCCTGCGATCAGAAGTGGTAATACCGTAGTCATGAAACCTTCTCCTTATACACCACTCAGCACTTTAAGAATGGCTGAAATCATGAACGAATGTTTACCTCCGGGCGTACTTAATTGCGTGGCAGGTGAAGACGATTTAGGTCAATGGATGACAGAACATCCTGATATTCAGAAAATTATCTTCACAGGATCAATTCCAACTGGAAAAAGAGTAATGAGCAGTTCCTCTGCTACATTAAAAAGACTCACCCTAGAGCTGGGTGGTAATGATGCTGGAATTGTACTGGATGATGTCGATCCAGCGACCGTTGCACCAGGTATTATCGAGGGCGCATTTTTGAATAATGGGCAGACTTGTGCAGCCTTAAAAAGACTGTATGTGCATGAATCAGTCCATGATGAATTATGTGAAAAATTAACTGAGGTAGCTAATGCAGTGCCGATGGGTGATGGCTTGAATGAGGATAATCTTCAAGGACCAATCCAAAATAAAATGCAATACGATAAAGTGGTAGGTCTTTATGAGGATGCCAAAGCAAACGGAGGAAAAGTTCTTTGTGGTGGCAACATACCCGATGAACCTGGCTATTTTATGCCTTATACTCTGATGACGAATGTCACTGATGGAATGCGTATTGTAGATGAAGAGCAGTTTGGACCATTGCTGCCGATAATAAAATATTCTGACATCAATGATGTCCTTGAAAAAGCGAACGGACTTGAAACGGGATTAGGTGGATCAGTCTGGTCTTCAGATATTGAAAGAGCATCTGATATTGCCTCGCAACTTGAGTGTGGAACTGCATGGGTCAATCAGCATGGACCAATTGCACCAAATGTTCCATTTGGCGGTGTCAAATGTTCTGGTATTGGGGTTGAATTTGCTGAAGAAGGGTTGCATGAATACACTACCATTCAGGTAGTGAACGTCACTAAGGTTTAATTTGATGCCTAATATATTTGCTCGGTTAGGTCCGGGATTAATGCTTGCTGCGGTGGGCGTAGGTGTTTCTCATCTGGTTTATTCCACACAAGCTGGAGCTGATTATGGCTTATCCTTGTTGTGGTTGATTATTGCTATTACTTTAATCAAATATCCGGCTTTTCGTTTTGCTGTTGATTACGCTAACGCTACTGGAGAAAGCTTGGTTAGGGCTTATGGAGAAATCAGCAAGTTAGCTTTAGTTTGGTTGATGGCAGGTTTTATTGTTGATACATTTATTGCTACCAGTGCAGTTTCTATGGTGACAGCAGGATTATTTATCAGTGTTTTCGATATACCTTATAGTGCACCTCAAGTTGCTATCGCCATTACGCTTGTTTCAGCGTTGATATTAATGAATGGTCAATATGCAAAAGCGGAAAGGATTGTTAAGGTCTTGGTGGTAGTTTTCTCGATATTGACCTTGTTAGCACTGTTTTTTTCATTCCCTCTTTTGGGGAGTAATGATCGAGCTGTATTTGGAGATCTGACTATGGATGTCCCTTTGTCTTTATTTGTTATAGCAGTGGCTGGCTGGATGCCAATGCCAACCAATGGAGCAATATTATTTTCCAAATGGGTTTCTGAAAAAAGAAAAATTAGTGGTGAGAAGTTTAAAGATGAAGATGCCTTGAGAGATTTTAAGCTAGGCTATTTTTTATTGTTATTTCTAGCTATTTGTTTTGTTGTTCTTGGTACAGCTGTATTATTCCAAACTGGCAGACCGATACCCGTGACTCCGCCAGAGTTTGCTGCAGAATTATTTAGTGTTTTCACAGAAACTATCGGTGATTGGTCATATCCGATTATCGCAAGTGCTGGTTTGGCCGTTATGTGGTCCACGCAAATTGCTTTAATGGATGTAATGCCAAGACTTACAGATCGATTATCAGGTGTTATGATGGGTCGCTCTAAAGATTTACCTGATCGCTATAAGTTATTTTCTGCTATCCAAGTCCTGGGTATTGTAATAATTTTACTTTTCTTTTTAACTAGCTTTAAAGCTTTTCTCTATTTTGCAACCAGCATCGGTTTGATTGCCGCCCCAACTATCGGTTATTATAACTATTTAGCAATAACCTCAGATAAAATACCCGCTAAGTACCGACCAAAGACCTCGTTGGTTGTTTGGAATTGGGTGTGTATTTTTATTATGACTCTTTTTGCAATTGGATTTATATATACAAGGATTGTGATGTGACTAATGTAAAGAAAATGACTGGCGGTGCAGCAATGGTGGCCGCTGCAAAAGCGAATGGTATTGATACTGTTTTTGGCTTACCAGGAGCACAAACTTACCCCATATTTGATGCCTTGCATGGATCAAGTGAAATTAAAACTATCATTAGTCGACATGAGCAAGGCGCTGCTTATATGGCTTATGGTTATTCAAAAGCAACTGGAAAACCAGGTGCATTTTCAGTAGTGCCCGGACCAGGTATTCTAAATGCTACCGCAGCTTTGTGTACTGCAGCGGGAGGTAACGTTCCTCTGTTATGCATGACAGGGCAGGTTCCATCTCAATTTCTTGGTTCTGGAAGAGGTCATCTACATGAACTATCTGATCAAGCAGGAACATTAAGAACAATAATTAAATATGCTGATCGTATCGATAATCCAGTGAATACATTTAAACAGATGAACGAGGCTTTTAGAGTAATGCAGAGTGATCGACCCGGACCTGTGTCACTTGAAATGTGCTGGGACACAATGGCACAGGAATGGGAAGTTGAGGTTGAGTCTGGTAATACGCAAATTGATCTACCTGTCATTGATGAGGATAGCTTGATTGATGCGGCAGATTTAATAGCGAATTCAAAAAAAATAATGATCATGTCTGGCGGCGGTGCCCAACATGCCAGTCAAGAGGTTAGAGAGTTAACATCCCTATTAGGAGCGGCCGCTACATCATTAAGAAGTGGTCGTGGTGTAGTGAGTGAGGACAGTGATTGGGGTGTTTCGTCTGCTGCTGCAATGGAATTATGGGGGAGTACAGATTTATTGATTGGTATTGGTTCTCGACTTGAGATGCAGTACATGCGTTGGCTGTCGATGATGGAATATTACGATAAACCCCCTGAAAATTTTCCTAAATTAATTAGGATAGATGTTGATCCAAAGGAGATGCTTCGCCTAAAGCCTCATGTCGCTGTTGTGGCTGATGCTAAAGAAGGTGTCAGTGCTCTGATCGAGAAAATTATTAAACGTGGCTTCAAGAAGGGCGATTTAAATCGCGTAAAATCAGCAAAAATAAAAGCTCGAAATAATATTGAAGAAATACAACCACAATTAGCTTATTTGGATGTAATTCGAGATGTACTTCCCAGGGATGGATTTTTTGTTGAAGAGTTATGTCAAGCTGGCTTTACTTCTTATTATGGGTTTCCTATCTACGAGCCAAGATCATATGTCTCTTCAGGTTTTCAGGGTACATTGGGATATGGTTTTCCAACAGCACTTGGTGTGAAGGTCGCTATGCCGAATCGTGCAGTAGTATCAATTATAGGGGATGGTGGTTTCTTATTTGCAATGTCTGAGATGGCCTCTGCAGTGCAGCATAATATTGGTTTAGTCACTATTGTGTTTAATAATAGTTCCTTCGGCAATGTTAGGCGAGATCAGCAAGAACGATTTAATTCTAATTTGATTGGTGCTGATTTGGTTAATCCAAATTTTCTAAAAATTAGCGAAGCTTTTGGAGTTGATGGCTATAGTATTTCTCAGCCTACGGAATTAAAATCGATCTTGGCAAAAGCAATTGAGAATAATCGACCGGCTATTATTGAAGTTAAGATTGAAAGAGGAACTGAAGTAAGTCCATGGAAATATATTCATAAGACGATTATTGCTCCTAGTTAGTTAAAAATTCAGTATTTTTAATCTTGATTTTTGTTAAATTATCTTTTTAGAATTTTCTATAATTACTGAGATATTTTTCTGTTAATTTTTTAGGTATGAGGATCTATTTTTCACTTTGTAAGGTTTGAAGTTGAATGTTGGTATCGGTTCATTGTAACGTTGAGCTAGGCCGAGGAGGGGTATGAAAGATAATATTACAAGACGAGACTTTTTAAATGGCACGCAAATTGCTCTAGGCTCCTCTTTAATCTCGCCATGGCAAAGTGTCTTTGGCTCTAGTAGCCAACCCTTCAAGCACGATAGTAACTATTATCCGCCTAAATTAACGGGATTAAGAGGAAGTCATGACGGCTCTTGGGAGGTTATGCATTCTCGTGTTTTAGGGAAAAAATGGCCGCAAGCTGAATATGAAGAAAAGTATGATTTGGTCGTCGTGGGGGCAGGTATTAGTGGCTTATCCGCGGCTTTTACTTACAAAAAAAATCACCCCACCGCAAAGATATTAATACTTGATAATCATGATGATTTTGGAGGCCATGCGAAACGTAATGAGTTTACTGTTAATGGTGAAATGAGAATTGGCTATGGTGGGACTGAGACAATAGATACACCCTCATCATATAGTGATGAAGCAAAACAACTAATCTCCGAGATTGGCATAGATGTTAGTAAATTTTATGAAGCGTTTGATCAATCTTTATATTCATCAATGGGGCTGGGAAAAGGTATTGTTTTTGATAACAAATCTTTTGATAAGCAAAAATTAGTAATAGGTTACAACAAAATTCCTTGGAAAGAATTTGCCGATAAGACCCCTATGAGCGAGCAAGCAAAGCAGGATTTAATTAGAGTTTGGACGGATAAAAAAGATTATCTACCGGGATTATCTGATGAGGAGAAGTACAAATTACTTAAGAAGGTAAGTTATTATGACTTTCTGAAAGATTACGTAAAGGTTGATCAGCAGGTATTAGAGATATTTAGGCGTTGGGGCATGAGTTTTTGGTGTGTAGGGATTGATGAGGTGCCATCAACTTCAATACAAAGTTATGATGGTGGCTTGCCAGGATTAGATTACACCTTAAAAAGAAGTGGTTATAGGGGTGATGAGCCTTATATATTTCATTTTCCAGATGGTAATGCGTCTGTCGCGCGACTACTAGTAAGAAAATTAATTCCAAATGCAGTTCCAGGTTCAACAATGGAAGATGTCGTATTAGCCAAAGTAAATTATGATTTATTGGATGGTGATGCTGACTCAAATACAAATATCAGACTCAATTCAACAGTTGTAAATGTTGCCCATAAAAATAATGCAAGCGTGATTGATTTAACTTATGTTCGTCAGCATCAGTCACACACCATTAGAGCTGATAAATGTATTTTTGCTTGCTATAACAGTGCTATTCCATATATTTTCGATGAATTACCTGAAAATCAGATGGAAGGTCTTATGTATAATGTCAAAGTCCCTTTGACATACACAAAAGTCATGATTCCAAATTGGCAAGCATTCGCTGATCTAGGGATGGACTTTGTCTATTACACTAATGATTTTTTTAAGCAAGTCGAACTCGATTATCCAGTTTCCTTGGGTCAGTATAAATTTAATAGTTCTCCTGATGATCCAATGATATTACATATGTGTCATTCACATCATTCAATTGATATTAAAGGGCCAGATCAATGGCGCGAAGGTAGGCGAAAACTTTTATCAACACCTTTTTCGGTATTTGAGGGGCATGTAAAAAATCAATTAGATCAGGCTTTGTCATCGGCTGGATTTGATGCTGATAGAGATATTAACGCGATTACTGTTAATCGTTGGCCTCATGGCTACTCTTATTCAAGTGATTTGATTTGGGAGCCAGATTGGCCGAACGAAGAGAGTAAACCGTGGGTAATAGGAAGGCAGCAATTTGGACGAACAGCAATTGCTAATTCAGATGCAGGGGCATCTGCTGATACTAATGCAGCTATAACTCATGGTATTCGTGCAGCCAAAGAAGTTTTATCTCTTTAGGTTTAATTACGGTTAAAATAAATAGTCTTTACATATAACCCTACTTTTAAATACAAGTGAAAAGTACATGTCTTTTACAAACAATCATAAAAATTTAATGCATGTAAAAGAAAGGTTTGAGAATGATCATAGTTTATTGAAAAAAATCTCAATGACTATGAACTTTCTTGGGTCCTCCTCATTTTCCAGTTCACCAATAATAAATATCGACCAAAGGGCAATAGTATTTGATTTAAGCAAAGGGGCAAATATACATAATGTTCCAATTAAAGGGCTCAAGATAGATGAATTCTCGAGATTAGTTGAAGATGCTATGTATTCTGAGAATACTGGATATGGGTTTGGAAGATGGGCTGAGGTAAGAGAGATTTATGCTAATGAATTCTTTAACTCCACAGTTGAAGGTTCCAATGAGAAACGAGATGTTCATTTGGGGGTAGATGTATTCTGTCAAAGTGGAGAAGATATCTTTACTCCACTTGATGGTCGAATACATATTAAATCGAACAATAAAAATGAACTAGATTATGGCCCCATGCTAATCCTTGAGCATTCTAATGATAATGATGAATTGTTTTATACTTTATATGGGCATTTGTCTCTTGCAAGTATTGCTAATATAGAAGAGGGGCAAAGTGTAGTGGCGGGACAGAAGATTGCAGAAGTTGGGGCCCCACCAGAGAATGGAAACTGGCCGCCGCATTTGCACTTTCAATTAATACTGGAGTTATTCTCATTGGGGTCTGATTTCCCCGGAGTAGCTTTATCAAGTGAGCAAGAGATGTGGCTAGCTCTCTCGCCATGCCCTATTATGTTTTTTTCTGATACATATCAATCTATCAATAGTATTCATGTAAATGCACCATGAATTAAGGCCAAGGAGAGTTAGTTGAGTTCCCTGCATTATTTGGATTATATAGCTATGACGATATATTTTGTCGTAGTTTTATGGATTGGTCTCAGTGTAGCTCGATCAAAAAATCAAAAAAGTGAATATGATTCTTTTTTGGCTGCAGATCGAAATATGAATTTAGTACAAACAACCAGTAGTGCGGCCGCAACAGACATTGGAGGTGGCTTTAGTATTGCAATGGGGGGACTGGGATTCACACTTGGCATCTCAGGCTCCTGGTATATAGCGGTATCAGGTTTAAGTATTGTTATGGTATCTTTTTTAATGGTCCCAAAAGTAAAACGATGGTCTGATCGAGTAAATGGGTTAACTACTGGTGATTTATTTGCTGCCCGCTTTGATCGCAGGACTGGAACATTGGCAGCCATAGTCATTGGTATTGCTTGGTTTACTTTTGTTGGGGGGCAGATAATTGCGGGAGGAAAGTTACTTCAAGCTACACTCAATATGAATCTAACTTTCGCAGTCTTGTTATCGGGTGCAATTATTCTAGCCTATACCACAATGGGAGGTCTTAAAGCCGTTATATATACTGATGTCTTTCAAATGTTTGTTTTGATGATTGGCATAGTTTTTATTACTGTTCCTATCGGTTTGATTGAAGTAGGTGGATGGAGCGCCATGGTAGATATATTCAATTCATCTCCTGAAACAGCAAGGTTATTGGATTGGGGTAATGCGGGCTGGAAAACGATGCTGGGATGGTTTTTTGCTGTATTTCCAGTTTGGTTTATTTCTATCGCTGCAATGCAGAGAATTGTTGCCGCAAAAGACGTTAAGACAGCACAACGAGGTTTTTTTCTGGCAGGAATCCCTATTGAATGGCCGTTATTTGCTATTGGTAGCACTATGATTGGTTTATTTGCTAGAATTTTGATTCCTGATTTATCTGATCCTGAGTTGGCTGCACCAATGATAATCATGCATTTATTACCTGCTGGAATTGCTGGAATTGTAATCGCTGCTTATATTGCTGCCATTATGTCATCTGCTGATTCGTGCTTAATGGGCCCTGTAGCCATATTTACTAATGATATATATAGGAAACATTTGCGCCCAGAAACTAGCGAGAAAGATCTGGTAAGAGTGGCTAGATATACAACAGTTATTCTAGGAGTATTTGCTATTTTAATTGCATATCTAATACCTGATGTTTTAAAACTCATAAATCTAGCCTATACATTTGGTTCTGCAGGTCTATTCTTTCCAATGCTAGGACTTTTATTTTGGAAAAGAACGACAGCTAAGGGCGCTTATTGGAGTATGTTGTTAGGAGGCTCATCGGCGGTTGTATGGACTCTGGCAGGCAATCCTATGGGATTTGCCTCATCTTACTTAGGTTGGGTGGTAGGATTGCCAGTACTGATTGTTGTTTCATTGATGACAGAACACAGTATCGATGAAAATATTGATCTATTTGGTTAATTCACTTCGTCTAATTAAAAATAAAGTCAAAAGGTTACCAAACTGAGAATTATCTTTCCTTCTATTGACCTACAAGAAACCAGCCAATAGAGAGATAGATCATCACACTAATCAGTCCAACTAATAGCGCATAAGGCATTTGAGTCTTAATATGATCAATGTGATCTGAGGCTGCCCCGGTGGACGCAAGAATAGAGGTATCTGACAAAGGAGAGCAGTGATCTCCAAAAACGCCACCACCCGCTACAGCCGCAATAGTTGCATAAACTACCGTATCTAATTCATTGGAAGAAAAGTTAAATGCTAGAGGAACAGCTATAGGAATCATAATGGCATAAGTCCCCCATGAAGTGCCAGTAGAGAAAGCTACAATACCTGTAATCAAAAAGGCCAGCATAGGCAATACTTTGGGCGTCAACCATGATTCTGTGGCAGATACAATATAACCAGCCGTGTTTAACATAGCTGAGAGATCATTAAGTGAATAGGCCAAGGCTAAGATTACCACAGCTGGCATGATTCCTTTTATACCCATCATAGCGGTATTAATAATTTCTTTAAGAGGTACGCCTTGTATTCGCATGATTATTCCTGCCACAAATGATGACAATAAGAATGCCTCCATCGGTTTTGCTGAACCGGTAATAAAAAATGATCCGATGGCAAAACTAATGACGATGATTACTGGAAAAATAAAATTCCAGAATAAACTGGTTTTTATGTCTTTATAGGGTTTGATATTTGTTAGTTCAACTCCCATTAAGGGGTCAGCGCCATCACGAAGTACTTTGTTTTCATTGATTGCGCGGTGCTCTGCAGTTTTCATTGGGCCAAAATCAGGTATAACTTTGGTGGCGATTAAACCCACCATAATGACCGCAAGAATTGCATATATATTGAATGGTATTGCAGTTATAAATACCTGCATTGCTTGACCAACATCCTCAATCGGGCCCATACCAATCAATAAACTTGCTACCAAAACTGCCCACCCAGTTATTGGAACAAGGATACTCACTGGAGCTGATGTAGAATCACAAATATATGCTAATTTTTCTCTGGAAATTTTAAAACGATCAGAGAGATTTCGCATTGTTGAGCCGACAAATAATGGGCTAAAATAGTCACTAAAATAGACAAACATTCCCATAAACCATGCAATTAATTGAACTCGGACACGTGTCATTTTTTTTTGTGCAATATATTTAGAGAAGTTCGTTATAGCGCCAGTTCTTTGAAAAAAGGCAATAGATATTCCAATGAAGAATTCTAGTAATAATACCCATGAAAAATTTGTATTCCCAAGAGAGTTTTTGAGCAAATTAGGGAATCCCATTAAACCTTGACCTAAAACAAGTACTCCTATTAGACAAGCCATAACTAAGGAAAAAACAGTATTTCTAGTGAGAAAAGCTAGCACTATTGCAACAGCTGCAGGTACAAGTGACAAGATTCCATAATACTCAGTAGGTTCCATATTTATTCCTTAAATAAAACGATAAAGCATAAGTTTTCTATATCTCTGCTCTCGCTCTATTTTTTTCTATTATTGAAACAAAGTTAAAGCCAATTTCTCTAAATGGGTCTAGAGGCATCCAGTTAGCTTGACCAAAAAGCTTCTTAACATCTGGAGTGGGTTGATTATTGGCTAAATCTGATAATAATTCTCCAAAAAGTGTGCCTTTTACAACACCGCCTCCATTACAACCAGCTGAGATATATAAATTTTTATCAACTTCACCCCAAAGTGGCGCACCATTTAATGTTAAGCCAGTTGCTCCACTCCATACACTATTAAAATTTAATTCTGGCAGATTTGGGTAGCGCATTTTTAGGTGATGCATTAATTTTTTGCTTATTGATTTGATATTGTCTTCTTTGTCATAGTCATAAAGTGAACGAATCATTAATCTACCATCAATAGTTCTTCTCAAGGTACTGCCAAGTCGATGAGTTGGTAAAATACCCCAATTATTATCTGTTCCTAACGAAGACAAGCTCTCTTTATTAAGCTTTTCAGTTAGCGCTGCATAAGTATAGATAGTGGCAACCCGATGACTTCCAATACCTAATTTTCCGCAAAAGGCATTGTTAGCAATTATAACTTTTTTAGTTTTTATTTTTGCTTGAGGAGTTTTGATGATCCAATGAGACTTACTTTTTAAGCACTCTAAAGCAGGGGTATTTTCATATCTTTGAATTGCAGGGGGGAGCTGTTCTGCTATGCTTCTGATTAATGCTGCTGGCTGAGCTAAATAGCAATGAGGAGTATAGAGACCTTGGCGATAATAGGTGGTACCAAGAAGTTCATTTAGTTGGTCAGTATTGAGGATTTTGTGTTCAAGTTTTGAGGCTTCTAAAAATCTTTGGTAATTAAGTAAAGATTTTAAGCCTGAACTACCAGCTGCAACCCTATATGTTCCCGTTCGATGCATTTTGCAGTCTAATGATGCAGTTAAAGTAGCCTGTTTAATTTTATCTATAGTTTTTGAGATTAGTTGATTGCATCTTACTAGTTTTTTTAATGATGTTGATTTAGCGTCATTAGCTAGAGCAATTTCTAGTAAAAATCCTGAATTACGACCAGAACTTCCTTCCCCAATAGTACTCGCATCAATCATTGTAATTGAGTCATCAGGAGAAAGTTCAAACCATCGTTTTGCGGCTGCTAACCCTGTATATCCACTACCGATTATTACAACATCTGAGGTAATATCATCAGATAATATGGGCTTGGATTGATATATGGAGAGCAATGAGTTCCAGCCACATTTTGTTTTGTAATTTGGGTATTTGTTTTTTTTCATAACAATTATTTATTAAGTTAAGCATAGAGTGTAATTTTATTTAGATAATTTTGATAATTAAATTTGCAGATAATTTAATTTATGCGGACAATTAACCTGTCAACAAAAAAGGAGCTTTTCTGGCGTGATAAAAACAGATGTAGTAATTATTGGTGCAGGTCCTTGTGGATTATTTCAGGTATTTGAATTAGGCCTATTAGGTCTTAAGTGTGAGTTAATTGATTCCATAAGAAGTCCAGGTGGGCAGTGCACAGAACTATATCCAGATAAACCTATTTATGATATTCCAGCGATCCCAATTTGCACGGGACAAGAATTGACAGAAGCTTTACTTCAACAAATAGAACCGTTTGATTATGGTATGACGTTAAATGATGAGGTTATAGCTTTAGAGAAGCAGGCTGAAAATAATTTCTTAATAGAAACAAATGCAGGAAAGAAATTTCAATCAAAAGCTGTAGTCATTGCTGGTGGCGTAGGTTCATTTCAGCCACGTCAGCTAAGAGCTAACAATGTTGAGCAATTCTCAAATGAATCTCTCCATTATAGAGTGAAGGATTCTAGTATTTTCCAAGATAAGCGTCTTGCTATTCTTGGAGGCGGAGATTCTGCACTTGATTGGTTGCTAGACTTAGTTAAGATCGCAAGTGAAATTACACTGATTCATCGCAGTGATGAATTTCGAGCGGTTCCTGCGTCAGTATCGAAAATGCGTCAATTACATTCTGAGGGTAAAATTAATTTAATTGAGAATGCTAAAGTTACTGATTTAATTGGCGAAAAAAATCAACTTACATCTTGTAGAATTGAAACTAAGGATGGGATAGAAAGAAATATTAAAATTGATAATATACTTGTCTTTTTTGGTTTGGCACCTAAATTAGGCCCTATTGCTGATTGGGGTTTGGATATCAATCGTAAAACAATTAATGTGGATACCGAGAAATTTCAGACATCTGAGCAAGGTATTTTTGCCGTTGGCGATATAAACTTTTACCCTGGCAAGAAAAAATTAATACTGTCTGGTTTTCATGAAGCCGCTTTGGCTGCATTTGCAATAAAGCAACAGTTAGAACCAAATAAAAAAGTTCATTTGCAATACACTACTACAAGTTCAGTAATGCATGAGAGGTTAGGTTTGAACGAATAAGTGTCAATTCTAAAATGGCGTTTTATTTCTTACATAATAGAATTAATCTATTAAGTTCAGTAGGAAAATCTTTAAGATTGTATTCACTAAAAATAGATGGTTCAGAATAGGGTTCAATTTCTATTTTTAGTAAAGTTGCAGCCAATAGCTTATCTATTACTTCTTTACTTCGTTGGGCGTTATCTATTGTGGTAATTTGACTTCCTTTACTCACCTTGACTGACATCCATTCTGCTTTATTATTGTCTATCGCCATGCCAATTTCAGTTTTTCTGAATGAGGAAACGAATCGTTTCCAATTGACTGATAAAAAAATAACGGGACTATTATTTTCACAATAGAATTCTATTAGAGGGTATACAGTCTCTGAATCTGCTTCATTCCAAACAGAAGTATTTGATGATGAGCTCAACGTGGCGATTTTATCGCTGTATGCCATGCTTTTTGTCTCAGTAGTTAACCAGGATTGATTTGATTCTTGAGCTATTACTGTGAAGGGAAATAGCAGTCCTATAAATAGAAATTTTTTAGCTATTGCGATCATTTTAACTCCAATATTATTGATAGAAAGTTTCAATCTAAATTATTTATTATTAGTATATTTAAAATAAATTTTTGTTATTGTTATACAGATTATTAAATTTAAGGTATTTTTCTATGATTTCTCTATTTAGGTCCATCAGGAATTATTGTGAATTCTCGTCCTTATTTTTGATTTGTGTACTCAGTTTTATATTATGTGCAGACGCAGATGCGAAATCAAAAAAAGATTCAACAGGGAATGTATTGATCCATGGAGGCTGGTTGATTGATGCTGTAAGTGAAGAGCGGCGGAAAAATACTGGAATCATAATTGGGGATGGCAAGATTATTGCGGTTGACTCTAATGAAAGTAATCCTTTTGTCAAAATATCTCGCACCATTGAGTTATCTGACACTGACACAGTTTTACCAGGCATGATTGATATGCATGCCCATTATAATTTTAATCTTGTGGATGTCGGGCGAGTTGAAGAGGTTATATACAACGGAATCATTTTTTTAGCCAATGGCGTAACATCAACCTGGTCTGCGGGTGAATACTATCCTGAGCGGGTCATTCAGCAGCGTGATTTAATAGAATCGGGAGAAATGATAGGTCCTAGGTTATTTCCCTCTGGACCTTATTTTGGAGCATTTAGATGCGAATATGCTGTAAAAGTAGCTGAAGATGATTGTGCCGCTTGGCCGAATGATATTACAGAGCAGGAAATTAGAAATGAAGTTAATAAATGGGCTCAACAGGGTGTAATTAGTATCAAGATCAAACAAGCCTCGCCAGGTGAGGCAAAAATTTTAATTGAACAAGCACATAAAAATGGAATGACAACCACAGCGCATCTGGCAAATTATCTTGGCGAATATGATGTTAATCTCAGAGATGCTATTTTAATGGGCTTAGATCGGGTTGAGCATCGAATTACTCTGGGGGTTGGAGGCGAAAGAAGTGCCGATATGGATCAAATGATTGACTTAATGCTAAGTAATCAAGTTTATTATGATCCTAATATCCAGATGTATGGAGGTATTGATTTAAGAAGAGAGTTAGGTGCAGATATGATTTGGACTGACGAATCACAATACTTTACGCCCTATGCTCAAAATTTATTGAAAGTACGCGGTGATCCACCTCCAGAATCAGAGCCTCCAGCATTTAAACAGCGTTTGGTCGAACTAAAGGCATTTTATCGAAAAGGTGGAGAAGATCTTATTCTGGTGGGTACTGATGAGCCAGTATATACCTCTTTATTACCCGGTTTTGCATACCATCGAGAACTATACGCGATGGTTTATGCTGGAATACCGAATATGTCGGTTATAAGGGCTGCCACAATAAATGGTGCAAAAGCATTGGGTGTGGAAGATGAGTTGGGTTCGATAGAGGTGGGTAAAATTGCAGATATCATCATAATAAATGGTGATCCAATTGAAGATATTAAAAATACACGAAATGTAAAGATGATCATTAAAGAGGGTGAATTTTATGATCCGATGATGTTGTTAAATTCAGTAAAAGGAAGTATTGGACCAAAGGATTCAGAAGATCACGCAGGATGGGAATTGAAGATCAGACCTCTGAGGGCAGAGTAAATCATAAGAGATAGTTAAGATCATTATATGATGCAGAAATATTCGCAAAAAAGTTATATAAACAGTTTGTTGATACTCCTGTTATTCCTGTCATCTGAACTTACTGCAGGGGGCGAACAAGTCTTTGGAGCTCAATGTGCTCGTTGCCATACATCAAAAAATATGACGGATATTATTCGTGATAAATGGCTCAATCGAAGTATCAGTGAATTTTTCTTAGTTAATAAAAATACCATGCCAGGAGAGTCGCCTGGATCATTGACTGATCGAGAATATGTTGATGTCGTAAAATTTATGCTTAATCAAGCAAAGATAGAATTCAAAGATGAATTCTTTTTAACCTCTGATCAAAAAATCAATCTCAAAGAGACGCAGGAGGTATTATTAGATGTTGAGTGGCAGAATTTTGGTGGTAATTTAAGTGCCCAGCGATACGCCCCATTAAACGATATTAATTCAGAAAATGTGGCAAAACTAGCTATCGCTTGGCGCTGGAAAGCAGAAAATTTTGGTCCAACAGCAGAAATTAGAAATGTTTCAATGCCAATCATGAGAAATGGCAAAGTTTTTATTGGAGCAGGAGCAACAAGAAATATTGTAGCCATTGATGCAGAGACGGGGCAGACATTGTGGATGTGGCGACCCAATGAAGGCGAGCGTTTCGAGTCAGCTGCCAGGAAAGATTCTGGTAAAGGTGTTTCTTATTATGAGCATGAGAATGGCAGTAACTCAGTAATCGTAGTTACACCCGGGTATTACCTTGTAAGTTTAGATGCTGAAACTGGGGTTCCTAATAAAAGATTTGGTGAAAATGGTTGGTTAGATCTTACTAAAGGCCTTAGAAGGGCATCAAATAGGGAACTTGATATAGGTTTAACTTCACCTGCTCTAGTCGTGGGAGATGTGATAATTGTTGGCTCGGCGCATGATGTAAGTTTTAGACCTCCATCGAAAGCAAATGTAAAAGGTGATGTAAGGGGTTTTGATGCGAGAACTGGTGAACTGCTATGGACGTTTCACACTATTCCTGAGCCAGATGAAGATGGGTATGATACGTGGTTCAATGATTCAGCTTTATATACTGGTAATGCTGGTGTATGGGCCCCAATGTCTGCAGATCTGGAAGCGGGATTAGTATTTTTGCCGGTTGAATCTGCCACTGGCGACCAATATGGTGGCGACCGCCATGGAGATAATTTGTGTGCAAATTGCTTAATTGCCTTGGACGTGAAAACAGGTAAGATGCAATGGTTTTACCAATTAATTCATCATGATATATGGGACTGGGATAATCCTACGGCACCAATAGTTGCAGATTTAGCTGACGGAAAAAAAATTGTTGCACAGATCACAAAACAAGGTTTTGTTTATGTATTTAATCGTCTAAATGGAGAGCCAGTTTGGCCCATAAATGAACAACAAGTTCCTCAAACTGATGTGCCAGGAGAGTGGACATCTTTAACTCAACCTATACCTTCTTTGCCCTTACCATTCGAGAGGCAGGGTGTGACCTTATCCGATTTAATTGATTATACGCCTGAAATTCGAGCTGCTGTGCAAAAATTATTAAATAAGTATCGATTGGGACCCTTATTTACACCTCCCTCAATTATGGGTGCTTCTGATGGTACTGATGGTACCCTAAGTTTGCCTTTTGCAACCGGAGGAGCGAATTGGGAAGGCAGTGCTTTTGATCCTGAGAGTGGTTTATTATTTGTGCCATCGCAAACTCGTGTGGGTTTGATGCAATTAGTTAATGAGCCTGCGATTTCAGATATTAAATATATTTCTGGTACTACACCACCACCAAGTGTTTTTGATATTCCAATAGCTAAACCTCCCTGGGGAAGAATTACTGCCATTGATTTAAATACAGGTCAGCATCAATGGGTTATGGCAAATGGTGATACACCAAAAATTATCCAAGATAACCCAGCACTAAAAGGCGTTAATTTACCGCGCACTGGAAAACATACACGTTCAGGTATTTTAGTAACGAAAACTTTGTTATTTGCAGGTGAGGGATATGGTGGCGATCCAGTATTTCGAGCTCATAATAAATTTACCGGTGAGATTGTTGCCGAAATTAATCTTCCAGCTTCACAGGCAAGCCCTCCAAGTACATATCGATACAAAGGTAAACAATATATTGTAATGACTGTGTCAAATGGGAGGCTACCAGCTGAATTAATTGCCTTAACTTTGTCTGATTAGATCAAAAATGGTGATGACGAAATTCATATTAATAAATGGTAGGATGATAGATTAATTTAACCTAAAGGATTAATATGCGAATAACATTTTTTCTGATACTTACTACTTTATTTAATACTTTATTTGCAGATTCACTGATCCTGCCTATGCGAGAGAGGGCAGTGGCAATTGATCAGATTATTGATGAAAGAATAGCAACAGTACTACCCGGTCTCATGGAGAGATCTGATATCGATATATGGATTGTTATTTCTCGAGAATATAACGAAGATCCAATAATAAAAACATTTTTACCATCCACTTGGCAAACTGCTCGTCGCCGAACAATTTTATTAATTTCTAATCCAGGAAAAGATCAGCCACTAGAAACTTTAGCAGTTGCAAGATATGCGGTTGGTGATACTTTTGAGAAAGCCTGGGATAAGGAGTTGCATGGTGATCAATGGCAGCGTTTAGCTCAACTCATTGAGGAGAGAGATCCAAAAAGAATTGGAATCAATTATTCTGATACTTTCGCTCTTGCTGATGGTATAACTCGAACTGAATATGAATTATTTATGCAAGCGCTTCCACCAAAATTTCAGGATAAAGTAGTTTCTGCAGAAAATTTAGCCGTTGGCTGGCTTGAAACTCGTTCTCAAAAAGAAATAACCATATATCAGCAAATTTGTCGAATTGCTCATGAAATTTTAGCTTCAGGATTGACCAGTGAAGTTATTCAGCCTGGTATCACAACAACGAATGATGTTGCATGGTGGTATCGAGATCGAATTAGAGAATTGAAGCTAACCACCTGGTTTCATCCGTCAGTATCCATACAAAGAGAGAGTAGTCCAGCTTTAGATGCCAAAGCATCTATACTAGCGAGACATGATGATAGCGTTATCATGCCGGGCGATTTATTGCATGTTGATTTTGGGATTACTTACCTCAGATTAAATACAGATACTCAGCAACATGCTTATGTATTAAAACCTAATGAATCAAAGTTACCAATCGAAATAGAAATGGCCATGAAGAACGGTAATCGTCTTCAGGATATTTTAACAAACGAATTTATTACTGGCAGAACGGGCAATGAGATCTTGTCTATTGCCTTAAATAAGGCAAAAAAAGAAGGTATAAAACCTTCAATTTATACCCATCCAATCGGATTTCATGGGCATGCTGCTGGACCGACCATTGGTATGTGGGATCAACAAGGCGGAGTTCCAGGTGGTGGCGATTATAAATTGTATCCAAATACTGCTTATTCTATAGAGCTTTATGCAGAAACTGATATTCCAAGCTGGGGAAAACCAGTAAGAATAAAACTTGAAGAAGATGCCATGTTTGACGGTAAGAGTGTTTATTATATTGATGGCAGACAAAAGGAAATTTTTCTAATTCCTCGTCAAGTACCAACCCAATAATAACTTCGAAAATTATATGATAATTTAATGAATTCAAAGGGAATAAAATGAAATCAAAAAAGGAAGTAGCAAGAACGAAGGATCCAGTTAGTCGCCGATCATTTATCGCAGCAACGGCAGGCATTGGTTCCTTATCTTTATCTTCGAAGTTAAGTCTTGCAGAGATCATGACTTCTGGTAAAAATCCTGTAAGTGTCGATCAATTGCATGGTTGGGGTGAAGTCCCTGGAGTTGCTGGTATTGGTTATAACGAGAATCCATTTGGCCCTTCACCACGAGCATTACGAGCCATAAATGAGGCTGTGATGGATGTGAATCGTTATGATTTTGGCGCTTTTACAAAATTAGAAAAAGCCATTGGTGAGCATCTTAGTTTGACCAGAGAAAAAGTTGATGTCGTTCCTGGTAGAGAAGCTTTTGCTGCTAGTGGTTATCCAGTTTATGTGGAAGGTGGTTCAGGCTTTATACTTAATCAAATTGTAAGAAACTATGGTATTAAATGGGACAAATCCAATCCTATTGGCGAAATTATTGAAGTGAATCCAGGTTACGGAGGTGTCAGTCGGGCTGCTTTGAGTCTTCGTGAGCTTATGGGTGCAGAGGTAACAATTAAAAGAGTTCCTACGACTTCTGAGCTTAAACATGATCTTGATGCAATGCTTAAAGCAATTACTAATAAGACAACTTTGATTGTGATTACTAATCCAAATAATCCTACTGGAACAATCTTATCTTACGAAGAAATTAAGCATTTTGTTGATGCAGCGCCTAAAAATATTATGATATTGATTGATGAGGCTTATATTCATTTTGTGAGAGAGGAAAATTATCGGACGGCGGTAAAGCTTTCTCAGGAATATAAAAATGTAATTGTTACACGAACATTTTCAAAGATGTATGGCATGGCTGGATTGAGAGTAGGTTATGCGGTTGGAAATCCATCAATAATGTCGGAATTACGCACACTCGGAAATAGTCTTGGTGTGGGCAGTATTAATTGCTATGCAGCTATCGCTGCATTAAAAGATGATGTGTTTGTTCGTCAGGTAAAAAGATCGACTAATGCTTCTAAGGATTATTTTTATCAAGAGCTTGAGAATCTCGGCTTAAGCTATATTCCCAGCCATTCGAGTTTTGTGATGGTAAATGTTAGTCAAAATGGACAAACTTTAGCTCGAAAGTTATTAGAAAAAAATATCAAGGTAAGGGCATATGGAAGTGACATCATAAAAAATTATGTCCGATTTTCAATTGGTACTCTAGATGAAATGCAAGCCATGTTAGGGGTTTTATCTGAAGAAATAAAAGGTTAGTGTTATTGTTAGGAAAATTTAATTTAAACAAAATATGTAATTGAGGTATTAGTTATGCTTAGAAGCTTAAGTAAGAAAATAATTTTTATAAGTATAATGTCGTTTGGTCTAGTATCAGGCATTAGCGCACAAGACCATCCTTGGCGAGCCGTTGAAGGCTGGGCAGCAATGGAGGGTGATCGAGAATGGGGTGCAACTAGCGCAGTTTATCCAGGAAAAAATGGAACAATGTGGGTTGGTGAGCGCTGCGGGGAAAATAGTTGTGTTGGCTCAAAGGATGACCCGGTCTTGCAGTTCGATCGTGATGGTAATGTAGTTAAAAGTTTTGGTGCTGGTCTTATAGACTGGCCACATGGTATTCATGTGGATTTTGACAATAATATTTGGATTACGGATGCTGCATGCCCTGGATGTAGTAAAGCCGATCGAAATCAAGGTAATTTAGGTCACCAAATTATTAAATTCAATAGTGACGGTGACGTTTTGATGACATTAGGCCAGCCTGGCGTTGCTGGAAATGGTGAATATCAATTCAATATGCCTTCAGATGTATTGGTCGCTCCAAATGGCGATATATTTGTTGCAGATGGCCATGGTAGTCAGGGTAATAATCGTATTGTTAAATATGACAGTAATGGAAACTTCATTAAAACATGGGGTGTAACTGGTGCTGAAAAAGGTGAATTTAGAGATCCACACGCATTAGCAATGGATTCCGAAGGTAAGTTATATGTAGGTGATCGAGGTAACAGTCGAATTCAGATCTTTGATCAAGAGGGTGAGTGGATTGCAACGTGGACGCAATTTGGTCGACCTAGTGGTTTATTTATAGATAAAAATGACATTTTGTATTCCGCTGATTCTGAATCTCATGTTCCTTGGTCTGGGAATTGGGGCTGGAAAAGAGGTATCAGGATTGGCAGTACAAATGATGCTTGGGTGGTATTTTTTATTCCTGACCCTGGTCAACCGGATCTTGATGGCAGTACAACGGCAGCAGAAGGCGTGGCTGTTGATGATGATGGGAATATTTACGGTGCTGAAGTAGGTCCTAAGCAGCTCGTTAAATACGAGCATATCGGTTGGAGACCATGAGCTAGCTAGATTGGAGCCAATAAAGAAAAAACCGGTCACAAGGACCGGTTTTTTTTATCTCAAATTTTGCGTAATTTATTAAAATCTAGAAGAAGTAATAAATAGATTTGAGCGTGCCCAACTGTCTTCGAAATCTGCATTCACTCTAGGGTCATCGATATTTTGGCCTGCTAATGACTCTTTTAGACCAAATAACGACCATCCATTGTTTGGGTGTTTATTTAGCTCATTTCGATAGACTGTCTCTGCCTGAGAATAATCTCCATTCTCGATTAAAGCAGCTCCAAGCCAATGATGAGCAGAGAAAGGAAGCGGTCCTGGCTCACTAAAACCCAATGTTTTTTCAGCTTCAACAGATGCTCTGAATGAATTAATCGCCCCACTAAGATCTCCTTCAGCCATTTTGATTTCGCCTTGTAGGATATAAGCCACTATTTCTACTAAAGTGGATTTATAATCACCCCTGAAAGTTAAGGATCCTAGATCGCCAGCTGCTGCTTCAAATAAATATCCTTCGATATCCTTAGCACTAGCGATATCACCAGTTTTTAAACTGGCATAGCCATGTGCAAATTTATACAAAGCTAAGGAGTACTTATCATTAGGTGTATTTTTATTTTGTAGTACTTCATCGAAGCGTCCAAACCTTATTTGTGTCAATGTTTCAAAAGGAGCCATATCGGTTACTTTTCGGTAATCTTTACCTGCTTGAATCGCAACAGCTCCTTGACCATCCCAAGATGCCCCATAGAGCAGCATGTGAAGGTTATGTGAGGTTCCGTAAGAAAAACCTTTGTTTGATTTCGCCATTATATCTGACTGAGATGCTTTGATACTGGTCGTTACGTTTTTACCCCACATACCAGTTCTATTATAGGTGTGAGAAGGCATATGTTGAATATGACTAGCAACAGGAACAGCGTCACTTATTTGATCGGCACAAGCTGTAGCATCACCAGGTTTAGAAGTTGATTCAGTCGCATGTATATATAAATGACATGCGCCGGGGTGTGCAATATTCTCATCTAAAACACCAGTAAGAACATCGTGAAGATGGATTAATTCAGGCGTATATTCTCGATAACCGCGTCTTTCCTCTAACATAAATAATGACTGAGCATACAAAGTAGCAATTTCATGGTTGCCAGGATATTTACTAAATAACTCTGCCATATTATCTGAAAATGCCCGATAGGTTGGCTCTCTTTTTTCCTTGTCATTGCCTATTTCTGTGGTCCAGTTTTCTGGGTACCGAGCTAAAGTAGCCATTATGAGATCTTTTTCCATCTCAGTGGTGTTGCCTTCGATTAATTCAGCTGCTTTGAGAATGGCTTTTCTTCCTCTCATGCCTTTTTCTGTAGTCATATGACCATTTAGAAAAGAACCCAATGCAAATGCTTCACCCCAATAACACATAGCACAATTTTGGTCGATTCTTCTTGCTTCAGCCATAGATCTTGCAGACTCATTGACATTATAGGCCCATCTTAATTGTATGCCTTGCTTGAAATACTCTTGTGCTCTTGGTTCTGTGGTAGAGATTTTCCAATCATATACTCCTAAAGCTCCTGGAATATAATCAATCGGTTTATCATAACTGCTATCCATCGACATAGCGGCATGTTCACCTATTGGTGCGGACAAGGGTGCTGCCCCAGGTTTGTCATTATCTTTATTTCTATTAGGTAGTATCTTTGAGGCCCCAGAAATAACTGAATCACCAAAAACCTGAAGTTTCTCTTGCGTACCCGCACAAGCGGATAATATAAAAATCATCAGTGTGAAAGAGAATATATTTTTCATGTTAATTGCACCTGTATTTTGCTAAACGTGAATGAAAATCATTTCTGTAATTTATTAAGATTTAATTATAAAGACTAATATGCATTATTAATAGATTCAAGAGCCTTTTCGTTTCTTAACATTTATTTAATTCTTATTTAATGGTGTTAATATTATCTCAATATTAAATATTGGATAAGCAAGAGAAGAGTGAGTAAAGATAAAAAACATATCATAGGTGGAGTCCTGGGTGGAATGGGTCCATTGGCAACAGTGGATTTTATGTCAAATGTGATTTCACTCAACCCTATTCAAACTGAAAAAGATCATATTCACCTTATTGTGGATCAAAACCCACATGTACCTAACAGGCAAATTAAAACATCTGCACAAAGAAATAAAATTAGCTCACTCTTGGCAGAAAGGGCTATGAAACTTGAAGCAGCTGGGGCAGATTTTCTGGTAATGCCGTGCAATACAGCTCATATGTTTGCTGATGCAATTAAGAAAGTGATCAGCATTCCTTTCCTACATATTGTAGAGGAAACGGTGGCTGAGATATCCCGTTATCATTCAAAAAAAACAACCGTTGGGATTATGGCAACTTCTGCATGTTTGGAATCGATGATTTATCAAGAAGGACTGGTGAATGCAAATAGAAATTTTATTATCCCTAATGAGCGCATCCAGAAGAAATGTATGCAAATTATCTTTTTTATAAAAGACGGTAGAGATATTAAATCCATGCAAAAGGAAATGAAGCAAGTGGCCGAACATTTGATTGCTATGGGCGCCGAGATTATTATAGCTGGGTGTACAGAAATTCCATTGGTAATAAGAGATAATGACATTAGTGTTCCATTAATTTCATCAACTGAAGTTCTTGCTCTAAAAACTATAGAATTCGCCTCTGGTAAAAAGTTAAAAAGAATTACTTAAAAAAGGATTAATTTATGTTGTTATCGAGATTCCCCAGGGTTTCACTTGCCCATCTACCTACTCCTCTGGAGCATTTACCAAGACTCTCAAAGTATTTAAATGGTCCAGAAATTTACGTTAAAAGAGATGATTGTACGGGGCTTGGTACCGGCGGAAATAAAACTCGAAAGTTAGAATTTTTAATTGCTGATGCACAGAAAATGAACGCGGATGTCATTATCACTCAGGGGGCCGTGCAATCAAATCATGCTCGTCAAACAGCTGCTGCAGCCGCTAAATTAGGCTTTCAGTGCGAATTGATTTTTGAGAAAAGAGTCACTGATGCCTCGAAAGCATACATGGAATCTGGAAACGTATTCCTAGATCAGCTTTTTGGAGCTAATATTCGAGAGGTAGCGAAAGGTTCTGATATGAACGAAGAAATGGAAAAAGTTGCCAGCGAGATAAGGGTAAATGGCCAGATACCATATATCATTCCCGGTGGAGGATCTAATCCAATTGGCGCTCTGGGTTACGTAGATTGTGTATTAGAATTAATTGCACAAGCTAATGAGCGAAATTTAGTTATTGATAGCATTGTACATGCAACGGGCAGTGCAGGGACTCAAGCAGGAATTGTGGTTGGTGCGAAAGCTATGAATAGTAATATTCCAGTACTAGGAATTGGCGTTAATGCCCCAAAAAAATTACAAGAGGAAAAAGTCTATAAACTCTCTTGTGAAACTAGTGAATATATGGGTCTTTCTGGGTTAGTGGAAAGAGATGATATTATTGCGAACTGTGATTATGTTGGTGATGGTTATGGGATCCCAACAAAAGGAATGAATGATGCGATTTTATTGCTCGCGAGATTAGAAGGATTGCTATTTGATCCAGTATATAGTGGTAAGGGTCTTGCCGGTATGATTGATCTAATTGGCAGAGGTTATTTTAAAAATCAACGTAATATTGTGTTTATTCATACTGGTGGCGCTACTGGTTTATTTGCTTATCATGACCTTTTGAATACAAAATAATTTCTCCTAATTATTTTGGTTTTACTTGGTTACAAATGAAAGGTTAAGATATGTAAAGAGTTGCATAATTACTGGCAAATATAGGCATTCCCATTTAAAATCCACTCAACTTTTGAATCGCATAATACTAAAAATTATAAATTAGTTTTATTGATTATTAAAAACATGGAGTATATTTTGAAACATCAAGGACGTTCTTTTCTCTTAAGTTTGATTGCAACCACATTATTTTTGATTGGTCAGCCCTTGGCTGCTCAAACCACTACTTTACCTGAACAATTGCCTCGTCCGGTATTAAATTCAAATAAGCTCAGTTCAACTCCAATTTTGGATGGCAATATTCTCAGTGATATTGCATGGAATGGTGCAGATGCAGCAACTAATTTTACTCAAATACAACCTAATGAAGGCGCGCCAGCTACTCAAAAAACTGAGGTCTATATTGGGTATACTGATTCGGCTATTTATATTGGATTAGTTGCTTATGATGATAATCCAGCAGGTATCATCGTTGCTGATAGTCGACGAGACTCTAAACTCAGTGAGACAGATAGCTTTCAGGTGGTCATTGATGGCTTACTAGACCGTCAAAATGGATATGTTTTTGGTACCAATCCTATTGGCATCGAATATGATGGCCAAGTTACAAAAGAAGGTGGTAGTGGCTCGGGACAATTCAGTTCGGGTGGAGGTGCTTTCAATCTAGAGTGGAATGGAAGTTGGAAGGTGGTCTCTAAAATTACTGATTTTGGATGGACGTCTGAGATGGAGATACCTTTTTCCACCTTACGATATGGCAAAGGAAAGGATCAGATTTGGGGTGTAAATTTCCAACGTAATATCCGACGTAATAATGAAATTGCTTTTTGGGCTCCTTTATCACGCCAAAGAAAAATACATCGCGTCTCAGCCGCAGGAACTGTTGAAGGGATTGTCGCTCCTTCGCAACAAAATCTTCAAGTTACACCTTATTTTCTGGGTACCTCATCTAGCGGTGGATCGCTTGCAAAGAGTGATACTAATCAAGAGGTTGGCTTAGATTTAAAATATTCCATTACGCCAAGCTTAACTCTAGATGCCACACTTAATACAGATTTTGCACAAGTTGAAGTTGATGAACAAGTAGTTAATTTAGATCGTTTTAGTATTTTCTTGCCCGAAAAAAGACCCTTCTTTTTAGAAAATGCCGGACAATTTTCTGTCGGTAATGCTCGTGAAGCCGAGTTATTTTTTAGTCGTAGAATTGGTATGGCTAGTGGAAGTCAAGTACCTATTAATGGTGGTGTTCGATTATCTGGAAAAATATCAGATAGGACTAATATTGGCTTATTACATATGGATGTAGATGGCGTAAATGGCGTCGCTCCTGGGAATAAATTCACAGTAGCTAGGGTTAATCAAGAATTTGCTAATAGATCATCAATTGGGGCATTAATAGTAGATAGACAGGGCGATGGTGAAATTTCAGGGTCAAGCTCAACGGATCAAAACCAAACTTATGCACTTGATGGTCAATGGGGTTATAGCGATGAACTCCTTTTTTCTGGCTGGGCAGCAAAAACAAGCACGCCTGGTAAATCAGGAAAAGAAGGTGCATTTTCCATCAAAATGAATTATGACTCTGCAAATTGGAACTCACGAATTAACTATAGTGAGGTAGAAGAGAATTTTAATCCAGAGGTTGGTTTTCTGAGTCGAAAAAATTACAAGAAAACCCAAGCTTATATAATGCGACGAATAAGACCGGAAGACTTATATGGATTACTTGAGGTTCGCCCACATATTATGATTCAGAGTTACAAAGATTTTAATGGGTTCGAGGAATCTGGATTTGGACACTATGATATCCATTGGGAATTTAAGAATGGTTATCGAATAGACACAGGTATGAATACTACTACTGAAGGCGTTAAAGAGTCTTTTGATATTACTAGCGGTGTTACGGTTAAGCCTGGAACATATGATCACAAAGAGGCTATGATTGTTTTCTATACCAATCAAGGTGCGCCACTGAGTTTTTCAATTCGAAATATTATTGGCGGCCGTTTTGGTGGTGATAGGAAAAGCATCGAACCTACACTTAAATATCGTATAGGGGAGAAATTTTCTAGTGAATTGGGTTTAAAGCATAATAATTTTGAATTGCCGGTTACAGGTGGTGATTTTATTGTCAATTTAACAAAATTAAGACTGTCTTATTCGTTTACTCCAAAAATATTGCTCCAAGCTCTCATTCAACACAACAGCAAAGACGATACAGTTACTACTAATTTCCGTTTCTCATGGTTACAGACAGCGACTTCAGGATTGTATGTTGTTTACAATGAATTTGATGATAGCTCTATTGGTGCCTTACCTAAAGGAAAAGAATTTTCTATTAAATATAGTTATATGTTTGATGTTCTCAAATGATTGCATAAAAAATCAAAATGACTGAATATTAATAAATGCCAAGTTTTATTTATTTATTAAACGTAGTTCTAATCCTTAGCTTCAGTTCAGTTTTTTCGGATACAAATGAGAGACCAAGAGCGCGTGAAGCTGGGCTTGTTGTTGGTATATTTGAGCCTGGAATTTTCAATGCCATTACTGATGTTGAAGGCGTTAAGGTTGGTCATGTAACAAAAATCGAAGGTAATGATATTCGAACTGGCATTACGGCTATTATTCCCGCTCCAGGAAATCTTTATACACACCCAATACCGGCATGGATTTATGTTGGAAATGGCTACGGTAAGATGATCGGTGAGACTCAGGTTCGTGAGTTTGGAGAAATAGAAACACCCATCCTTTTGACTTGCACATTATGTGTTTGGAGTGCTGCGAATGCACTCAAAGAATGGGTTTATGAGCAACCAGGAATGGGGGAACATACAGTAAACCCGATTGTGGGTGAGACCAATGATGGCGCTGTCAATGATATGTGGGCAGATCCAATTCAAAAAGATGAAGTATTCATGGCATTGAAGATTGCTCACGATGGTCCAGTAGAAGAGGGCAGTATTGGAGCAGGTACAGGTACGCAAGCATTTGGTTGGAAAGGTGGAATTGGTTCAAGCTCGAGAGTATTGCCCCAATCTCTTGGCGGTTATACGATTGGCGTACTTGTACAGACTAATTTTGGCGGTATTTTGACTATGAATGGCGCTCCAGTAGGAAGAGAATTAAATCAATTTTCATATAAAGATAATCTGATTGATACTGCTAATGAAGATAAGATTGACGGTTCGATTATGATCGTAGTAGCTACCGATGCTCCTTTAAATTCGAGAAGTTTAGATCGTTTAGCAATGCGCGCCATAATGGGTTTAGCAAGAACAGGTTCTCATGCAAGTAATGGCTCTGGTGATTATGTTGTTGCTTTTTCAACTCATCCGTCAGTTCGACGCCCTCGACTAAGTGACAAACCAATAGCATCTTTGTCTTTGGTTAATGCATCTATGTCACCTTTATTTGCTGCCACAGCAGAAGCTACCGAAGAAGCAATTTATAATGCTATTTTCAAGGCTACAACGATAGAAAGTGATCGAGGAATTCGAAAGGCTATTCCAATAAAAGATCTTATGCGTATTCTAGAAAAATATAATGCCCTTTATTGGGATAAGAATATTACAAACAAGTAATTCATAGGTAAAAAATTAACTTAGAGTATTTTCATTATATGAAATGACGCCTTTATGATTTGAGTGATAGCACTTACACTTGGATTAATATTTTCTAAGCAAGGTAATAAATGTGCAGCATTTTGATACGATCATTATTGGTGGGGGGCACAATGGTCTGGTATGTGCAAATTATCTTGGTAAAGCCGGTCAAAAAGTATTACTTATAGAGGCCTCTAAAAAACTGGGTGGCTTAGCAGCAACACGTGAATTTTATCCTGGCTTTAGAGCTAGTGTGGCTCATGCTATCAATCAATTTCCTGAAAAAATTGTTTTGGATTTAAATTTAACAAAATTTGGTTATAAGCAAAGTTCGAGAAGTATGAAAAATATCGGACTTGATCTAGAAGGTAATCATGTATTCGTCACGCAAGATGGTTTGTCAGGTGTATCCGATAAGGAAGTCAGGCAATATGATTTATATATAGCTTCTTTAAAACGCTTTGCAAAAGCACTACAACCATTTTGGATGAAAAAAATGCCTGCGATTAGTGGTAATACTATCGCTGAAATTCTGACATTTATTCAGATTGGCTTGAAGCTAAAATTGCTCGGTAAAAAAGACATGCGTGAATTACTTCGTGTGGTTTCTTTGCCAGCTAGAGACTTGATGGATGAAAATTTTGATTCAGATTTACTCAAAGCAACTCTAAGTTGGGATGCATTGGTTGGTTCAACTCAAGCTCCTCGTTCACCAAACAACTCAATATTGACCTTATTGTACCGAATGGCTGGTAATCATCATGGCCATTACATGCTCCCTGAAGGTGGTGTTCAAAGCTTGATAGATGCACTAACTGATGCTGCAAAAAGTGTTGGAGTAGAAATTCGCTGTGACTCACCGGTCAAAAAAATCTCAATAAAAGCTGACAAAAATGGAGTCAAGGCGGAAGGAGTGATTCTAGATGGAGGAGAGGAAATTAGGGGCGATCGTGTTATTTCTGCGCTAGATCCAAAGCAAACATTTATTAATTTAGTAGGTGCCGAACACTTAGAAATTGAATTTTTGAATCGAATTAATCGTCTTCGAACAGATGGTTATGTGGCAAAACTTCATTTGGCTTTATCTGATATTCCTAGTTTTACAGGAATCGAAACATTGGATGATCGTTTTATTATTGCACCAACCATGGATACCATAGAATTCGCATGGGATGATGCTAAATATGGGCAATGTCCAGAGAATCCTGTGATCGAAATAGTTATTCCAAGTCTTAATAATCCTGCCTTGTCTCCGGAGGGAGGACATGTTCTCTCTGCGAATATTATGTATATACCGTATCGAAAAAAAGGGGGCTGGTCAGAAGAATCAAAAGCTCATCTTGTAAAGAAATTACTAAATACGCTGAATCAATATTCTCCAGGATTATCAGAAAAAGTTATTCATGCAGAGCTTTTAACGCCAGTCGACCTTGAGAAAGATTGGCGGGTTACGGGAGGTCATTGGCATCATACAGAATTAGCATTGGATCAAATGTTAATGATGCGACCAACTTATGAAGCCGCTCAATATCAGACACCGGTGGATGATCTTTATATTTGTGGTGCTGGCTGTCATCCGGGCGGTGGTCTAATGGGCGCAGCTGGATTCAATGCGGCAAAAGTGATCTTAACATGAAGAGTTACGATGCAATTATTGTAGGAGCGGGTCATAATGGTTTGACCAATGCTGCATATCTAGCAAGAGCGGGCCTGAAAGTTCTGGTTTTAGAAAAAAATGATTATATCGGTGGTGCTGCAGTTACCAGAGAAATGCATAACGGTTGGTTTTATTCAAGTTGCTCTTATGTTTGTTCAATGATGCGTCAATCTATTCATCGAGACCTAGATTTGACACGTCATGGGTTAATTTTAGTTCCATATTTAGGGACGGTAAATTTTGGTGATAATGGAGAAACCCTTTCTGCTTACCATGCCGAGGGTCCTTACTATAACGAGCTAAGATCTCACTCACCTCACGATGCAGATGCAATGTTTAGGCTCCAGGCTGACCTTAATCGTTATGCTCAATTGATCCGAAAAACACTAATGAGAACACCACCAGACCCTACTTCCTTAAAACCAAGAGACATCAAAGAGATGTTATTTTTAGCAAAAGAATTTGGAAATCTTGGCGAAAAAGAATTCTATGAATACGTACGTTTTTTTACCATGAGTGCTGCTGAGTTTCTTGATGATTATTTCGAGAATGACCTTATCAAGGCAACTATGGCAGGAGCTGGAATCATTGGAACAGCTTTGGGGGTTTATTCGCCTGGCTCAGCTTATATATTGTTGCATCATGTGATGGGAGATGTTGATGGAAGTATTGGTGCATGGGGATTGGCCCGTGGTGGAATGGGGTCAATATCAAAGGCAATTGCAGGAGCATTAAAAGAGGCTGGAGGTGAGATCAGAGTAAATGCTGGGGTTCAGCAAATTCTTGTAAAAAATGGACGAGCAATTGGTGTTGCTCTTGAGAGTGGTGAAGAGATAAATGCTTCAATTGTTGTATCTAATCTTGATGCTAAACGTACTTTTACAAAAGTAATGGATAAAAATGATCTACCCGAGGGTATTTATGAAAAAGCTAAAAATTTCAAGATTAGAGGTTCTTCGGGAAAAGTTAATATAGCCTTATCCGCATTACCTAAATTTACTGGCCTGCCAGATAATAAATATATTAATAGAGGTGGGCAAGGATTTTGTGGGTCACTCGAAACAATGGAGCGTGCTTACGATTGTTGGAAGCGAGGCACATGGTCAGATGATCCATTTATTGAATCAGTGATACCGTCAGCATGGGATCCGACAGTGGCTCCACCTGGAAAACATTGGATGTCTAATTTTATTCAATATTGTCCATCAGAGTTAGCGGACGGTCCGTGGACTCCCGAGAAACGAGATGAATTTGGGCAGACAGTTGTCAACAAGATTGAGAGGTATTCTCCTGGGTTTAAAGATTTAATTGTTCATATGGAGGTAAGAACTCCATATGAAATTGAAAATGAGATTGGCCTTACTGAGGGAAATATTTTTCAGGGCGAGTTAACTATTGATCAATTATTATTTAACAGACCTTTTCCTGGCTACTCTCAATATAGAATGCCAATCAAGAATATGTATATGTGTGGTTCTTCGACTCATCCTGGTGGTGGAGTATCATCATGCTGTGGAGCAAACGCTGCCAGAGAAATATTAATAGACCTCAAAAAGCCAAATACTGTCCCAGAGGACGATTGCTATGATGAGTAGAACATGACAACTGATATTAAATTTGCTGACGAACGTTTAAAGTTATCTCCTTTCCATGATAGACAAGCGGCATTAAATCTAAGAGATTCATGGTCTGTATGGAATGGCTATAAGTTTGCTGAGTATTATTATGATAGTGAGTATGAGTATTTTTGTGTTCGAAATACATGTGGTACTTATGATATTTGTCCTATGCAAAAGTATTTAATTGAAGGAGATGCTGCTGAGGCGATGTTGAATAGGATGGTGACACGTGACATCACTAAGTTAAAAGAGAATCGTGTTACTTATGTTTGTTGGTGTACCAATGAAGGCCGTATGATTGACGATGGGACTATCTTTAAGTTGGGCCCGAAGAAATTTATGCTTACTTGTGGCTCACCAAGTTTAGCTTGGCTCAGAAAAGCTAATTTTGGTTTTGATGCGGTTGAAATTAAAGATGTTACCGATACTCTAGCAGCCTTATCATTTCAAGGACCCACTACATTTTCTGTTTTAAAAGAAATGGGCTTGGAAGGCATAGAAGATTTAAAACCATTCCAGATTGGGTACTATGATTTTGCTGGTACCGAATTAATGATTTCACGGACTGGGTTTACCGGTGATCTCGGTTACGAATTATGGATTGAAAATGATAATGCTCTTGAGTTATGGGACACCCTATATGAGATAGGTGAAAATTATGGTATTCAGCCTTATGGCGAAGCGGCCACTAATATGGCCCGTCTAGAGGCTGGTTTCATCATGCCATATATGGAATTTAATGAGGCGCTCAAGACGGTTCATTATCAACATGATCAAACTCCTTTTGAACTTAACTTGGGTTGGTTGGTTGATTTTAATAAACCACTTTTTAATGGCCGTAAGGCATTACTTTTAGATAAGAAAAATGGCCCTAAATATACGCTTACAAAACTTGATATTGAAGGCAATAAGCCTGCAGAAGGGTCTTATATTTATGGTGATAAAAAATGTTCCTTGGAAATTGGTTACGTTACTTCTGCGATGTGGTCGCCAGCCGTTAAAGCTAATATTGCAATGGCCATGATAAAAACTGAGCATCTTCATGGTGAAATTTGGGCTGAAATATATTACGAAAAAGAATTACGGCAATACGATAAAGTGGCACGTTGTTCGATTAAAGAAAAACCGTTCTGGGCTCCAACCCGAGCTCGAATGACTCCTCCAGAACATTATTAATGGTCACCTGCAAATAGATTAATGACCACTAGAATAGATTTTCGTCAATTTCTAAAAATAGCTATTTATAGTTTATTACTTGTTAATTTCATCCTTTATATAATTGATGATATAAGGATTGCATCATATACGATGAGAAATGGTGGCTCATTTCTCGAGTGGACGCGTGCGTTTGCTACCACAATAGATGAATCTGCGTGGCTAATTTTACTTTTTCTATTTGAGTTAGAAACTTATCTTCTCTCTGATCAAACTCTTAATCGACCCACATTTAATAGAATAATGTATACAATCAGAATATTCTGCTATGTATTTCTAATTCACTCAATCTATGCTTTTAGTGTGATTTATATCGATTTATTAAAGGTTGAGTTAATTCCAGACGTAGCTAATTTATGTCAATTGGTGCCGATGGATATCTCCTTTGTAAGGAATTTATCTTATACAGAAATTGATTTAAAAAATTGCTTATCACTTTCATCGGATCAGGTTTTTTATTTTACGGAACCTGCTTTGGTCGTATCAGATATCAGTGGCTTAAGATTAGAAAAAAATCTAGCATTAGTCGATATACTAGAAGTCCTTGTGTGGCTCCTTATATTGTCGACCATTGAGATTATGGTTTGGTTGCAAGATCAATCAATTACGAGAGGATCAATGATATCCTTTATGCGAGGTGCAAAATATATACTTTATGGATCATTGTGGTCGATAGCAGCATATTGGACATATCTTGGTCATTATTATTTTGCTTGGGATGAGACCCTCTGGATTGTTGGATTTATTTCAATAGAAATGAATGTGTCTGACTGGAGGAAGGAGATCGAAGAAGGTAATCAAAGTTGACAAAATTAAAGAGTACTTCAATTGATTAATTTAAAGGAGAGTTTAAATGCCAGAAATAAAAGTTCAGCATCAATGTGCGTCTAAGAGTGATTTGGTTCTAACAGAAACATTCGGTGAAGCCATTGGGCCTATGCCAAAGCAAACAGATAGTGGTTTCTTTGAGGAAGGAAATCTAATCTCAGGAACTTGGGAATGTGAACCAGGTAAATTAGAATTGGCGCTTGAAGTGACTGAGTTTTGTCATATATTAGAGGGGCACTGGATTCTGACTTCAGAATCTGGTCAAGTTACGGAAGTAAAAGCAGGGGATAGTTTTGTTTTTCCTAATGGATGGAAAGGTACTGCTGAAGTGAAAGAAAAGTTGAGAAAAGTTTATATGATGATTCTCTAATTAGAGTATATTTTTTATAAGGGTTAGTTTTACTGATGAATCTGTTTATAAATGACACCACCCTTCATTACAAAATGTACTTTCTCCATAAGACGAATATTTTCTAGAGGATTGCCTTGTATAGCAATAACATCAGCGATTTTACCTTTAGTAAGACTACCGTGAGTTTCTGCCAAACCAAGAAAATCGGCAGCAATACTGGTCGCTGACTGTATTGCTTCCATTTCTGGCATACCAGCTTTTACCATAAGAGCAAACTCTTGAGCATTATCTCCATGTGCTGATACACCTGTATCTGTTCCAAAAACGATGGGTACACCAAATTCATAAGCCTCAGTGAAAGTATTGATTGCTACAGGACCTATTTCTGCTGCTTTTGGACGTACTAGATCTGGAAAAAATCCATCAATTTTTGCCTTTTCTGCAACCCAACTTCCTGCTAAAAGTGTGGGTACAAAAAAAGTTCCACGCTGTTTCATGAGAAGCATAATTTCACGATTCATATACGTGCCATGCTCAATTGAGGCAACTCCAGCCATGACGGCACGTTTCATTCCTTCGGTCCCATGTGCATGTGCAGCAACCCGCAATCCATAATCTTTTGCAGTTTTTACAATCGTATTTAACTCAGCATCTGTAAACTGGGGATTTTGACCACTTTTTGCAACACTCAATACCCCACCTGTAGCTGTTATTTTGATCCAATCAGCGCCGTCTTTATAGCGTTGTCTGACTGCTTTTCTAGCATCATCTTCTCCATTAACGATGCCATCTTTTGCATTTTGATTACCCGTTATTATTTTTGCCCAGCCATTCGTTGAATCTCCATGCCCACCTGTGGAGCTTAGCGTTTTTCCTGCACTAAGAATTAATGGACCAGGCACTACCTGATTATTGATAGCTTTTCTCAGAGCGATAGTGACATTGTAAGAATCTCCGAGATTTCTAACCACAGTAAAACCTGCCTCAAGAGTTTTTTTTGCATACATAGAGGCATTTAACGCATAGTCTGCTTCATTTAAAACAAAACGTTGAAGTTGACTTTTAGCATTATACTCACCAGTTAAGTGGACATGGGTATCCATTAACCCTGGCATAACCGTACTTTCTTTAAGATTAATCACGGTATCTCCATCAGTCGGTATTGAGAATCCTGGTGCTATCTTGCTGATGGTATTTCCATTAATATGGATAGTCATATTAGGTTGTATCTGGTTAGAAATACCATCAATAATATTTCCAGCATAGACCAAAGTATCGGCATTAGGACTGTTATTAATAAAAGCAATTCCAATGAGACATGTAATTATTTTTTTCATAGTGTAAATTCCTAGATAGAAAATTAATTATAAGTAATTTAATAATTGTTATTAACCTAGCATGAGAAGTGTAAAAAATCATAAAATAAAAGGGGTAATTAATGTCATCAAGCTCTTCAGTTACACAAGAACAATGGTCATCACGTTATGGGTTTTTGTTAGCCTCTGTAGGTTTTGCTGTTGGCTTGGGAAATATATGGCGTTTTCCCTATGTGACTGGTCAAAATGGAGGCAGTGCATTTTTATTCATTTATTTAGCAGCAGCATTAATTATAGGGTTGCCATTACTCATTACAGAATTATCTATCGGTAGACGAGGTAAGAGTAGTGCGCCTGGAAGTATTGTGAATGTAGCCGAAGCAAGTGGAGCATCTCGTTCGTGGGGGTTAGTTGGAAGTCTTGGGGTATTTTGTGCATTCATCATTCTGTCTTATTACAGCGTAATGTCAGGATGGACTTTAGATTATTTCTTTCGTGCTGCTTCAGGATCACTAGAAGGCATTACAGCCAATGAATCCATGAAGATGTTCAGTGCATTAAATAATAATCCATGGAAATTATTATTTTGGAATACCATCATTTATTTACTAGTTATTTTTGTGGTTCGTCAAGGGGTACAAGCAGGAATTGAAAGAGCAGTAAAAGTACTTATGCCTGCTCTATTTGTTATTCTCGTCGTCATGATGATTTACAGCGCTATTGCAGGAGATTTGATAGCCGCTACGCGTTTTTTGTTAGAGCCTGATTTCTCAAAGGTGACATCTAGTATGATTATGCAGGCTGTTGGCCAAGCCTTCTTTTCTATAGGAATAGGTTGGGGAACACTGATTGTATTTGGCTCATATTTACCTGATGATGTTTCAATACCAAGATCAGCGGTGATTCTTATCTTTGCCGATACATTTGTGGCCTTACTGGCTGGTTTTGCAATATTTCCTTTGGTATTTGGCTATGGATTAACCCCAACAAGTGGTGCGGGTTTGGCCTTTGAAACACTTCCTTTGGCTTTTGGTCAAATGCCAGGTGGAGCATTTTTTGGTGCCTTATTTTTCTTATTACTCATTACTGCTTCTTTATCCTCTTGTATCGGTATTGCTGAAAGTGTGGTGTCTTGGGTCAGCGATAAATGGAATATTGAACGAAAAAAAGGCATTTTATTAACCGCATCAATGGCATGGTTTTTGGGAATATTCTCAATTTTATCTTTTGGAAGGTGGTCAGATTTTTATCCATTAGAATTTATTCCGCTATTTGCAGGTAAAACAATTTTTTATTCGCTGGATTTCTTAGCAGCTAATATTTTATTGCTTATTGGTAGTATGCTAGTAGCAGTATTTTTTGGCTGGTTTACTACTAAAAAAATCAAAGAAATTGAGATAGGTATTGAGAGTCCTAAATGGTTTGATTTTTGGCATTTTATGATTCGCTTTATTGTTCCATTAGTCTTATTTATAATATTAGTAATGGCTTTTGTGGAATAAGATAATATGACAAATTTAGTTATTGGTGCTGGACTGGTCGGTATCACCAGCGCTTATGAATTACTAAAAAGAGGTCAATCTGTGACTTTATTGGAGCAACAGGAGGGGCCAGCTCTAGGTGCTAGCTTTGCGAATGCAGGTATGCTCACACCATCTATGTCTGATCCCTGGAATAGTCCCGGAGTATACAAATATTTAGCAAAGTCGCTCTTTAATCCGAGCTCATCGATGCGTCTTAAATTGAACGCCATTCCTTCATTGATGGGTTGGGGTGCAAAGTTTCTTCGCTACTCATCAGAACCATATTTTAATGCTGCTCTTAAAGATAATTTTAATCTAACAACTTATTCACTAAGAAAGACTCAAGAAATTGCTGATAAATATGATCTTCAATATTGTCGTAAATCTAAGGGCACTTTAAGTATTTTTAATACACCTGAGGATTTTTCTGTTAAAGAGGGCCTCTATAATAAATTGAGTAAATTAGGTCTAAAGTGTTCAATTTTGAATCCAGATGAAATAATTTCTCTGGTACCCTCATTGGCATCAATTCGATCACAATTACACAAAGGGATTCATTATCATCAAGATGAATCAGGCGATGCGCATCTTTTTTGTAAAGCCCTCCTAGCAAAATATCTTGAGGCAGGGGGGCAAATACAATATGGAGTTTCTGTTAAGTCATTGGCTATCTCAAATAATAAAATTACTGGCGTAAATACTGAGTCTGAATTTATACCTGCAAAGCGTTTAGTGGTAGCGTGTGGTGCTAATAGCCCAAGTATTTTGAAATCTGTAAATATTAATTTAGATGTTAAGCCCGCAAAAGGATACTCACTGACGATAAATGTCGATGGAGTGTCTGGTTTGCCGTCCTTGCCAGTATTGAATGACGCCATGAATGTTGTGGTTACACCGCTTGGAAATCGTTTGCGATTAGTGGGGACTGCAGAGTTTGCAGGATTTGATCTCTCCATTGATAAGAAGAGGATGGCAGCTCTTTTTGAAATGTTTGAATACATATATCCAGAGATTGCTTCTCAAGTTGACCAGAATTCTGCCATACCTTGGGCTGGTCTGAGGCCTATGAGTTGTGATGGTAAACCTTTTATTGGAGCTTCAAAGATAAAGGGTCTGTATATCAATAGTGGTCAAGGTCCTTTGGGATGGACATTGGCAATGGGCTCGGCAAATCTAATTGCTGATATTATGCTCAGCGCTCCTACTGAGATAGATGCTAAGCCATTTTCGATGATAAGAGCCGATAGGAATATATCTGTTTAAACTATTTTGTTACTTTTGTTTTCCATAATGATGCGGCTAAGATAAGTGAAATTATAGAAGAGCCAATCCAAAAAAGTATTACCGCATCAAAATTGTATATCCGCTCATCTTGTATCATCTTAATATTATTACTGATTAATGCAGCACTAATATTTTCTTGTATTGCTGCACCTAGGTAACTAAATATCCCCACAAATCCCATCGCTGCCCCAGTAGCTCCTTTTGGGGCAATATCAACAGCGAATAAACCACCCAGAGATGCCATTAAGCCACTGAGAGTGAAACCATAACAAGCAAAAGCTATTAATTGTATCCACTCATCACTAGGACCATAAAAGATTAATAATAATGCACCTATTTCGATTATGGCAAAAATTAAATTAGCTGGTGGGCGTCTAGCATTAAAGAAATTATCAGAGATAAAACCATAGGCAATTGAGCCAAAAATTCCAGCAAAGGTGTTTATACTGAGAAAAAATGCAGCTTCGGTTAAAGAATATCCACGTGCTTCTTGAAGGTATAATATTCCCCAGCTGTTAATTGCATATCGAGTGATGTACATCATGGCACTAGCCAAGGCAACCACCCAAATTGCTTTTATACCAAACATAACTTTTTGGGTTGCCCAAGTGGGACTTTCGTTGGTTTCTCTTACATCTTCATTTTTCCATACATTAATTGGAGGAAGACCCAAGGTTGAAGGCTTATCCTTGAGAAACGAAAAAGCCCATGCAGCAACAGCAATACATAGAATTCCTGGTGTAATAAAGCCCCACTGCCAACCATAAGCTGCAACAATCGCAGCTATGATATAAAAGGTAAAGCCTTCACCAATTGAATGTGAAGCATTCCATATACCATAACAACGACCTCTTTCCCTATAACTAAACCAATTAGTAATAGATACCACTGATGTGGGTGCCGCCATTCCTTGAAAAAAACCATTCAATAACCAGAGTAGGGTTGCCACCCATAAATATGTAGTAATGCCCATCATAATATTGATTAATGCGGCTAAAAATATACTCAACGAAAAGAATACACGTGGAGAAATATAATCTGCGAGGAAACCATTAATAAATTTTCCGCAGGCATAGCCATAAAATAACGCGGCCCCTATCATACCCAGTTCATCTATCGTGAAGATGCCAGCATCAATTAATGGTTTTTTTACGATGGAAAGACCTAATCTGCAAGTATAAATAAAGCCATACCCAAGCGTAATTGCTAGTAGAACCCTGATTCGATGTTTTTGGTAAAGAAGATCTATATCTTTTATAGTCATGGCGTCATCTTTAAGTAATCATTATCATTATATTTGAGCATCTATAAGTAATACTATATTACAGCTGATATAATAGAATACTCTGAATTTTTTAAGATATATTGATCAATATTCGATAAAATACATTAATAGTTATAATTTTTTTTAATAATACAATGCAAATAATATCGATCACTGCCAATTTGATATGACATTGCAAAATAGGAACTCAATGCAATTACCAGCCGATAGAAAAAACGCATATAGTTATGAGGAACTTCTTAGTTGTGCCAATGGGACGTTATTCAAACCAGAGAGTGGCAGATTACCTCTACCAGATATGCTGATGACGGATAGGATTAATCTTATTTCAGAGGCGGGCGGTAAATATGATAAAGGAGTCATCCAGGCGGAATTAGATATAAATCCTGATATGTGGTTTTTTAAATGTCATTTCGCTGGCGACCCAGTTATGCCTGGTTGCCTGGGCTTAGATGCATTATGGCAATTAGTAGGTTTTCATCTCGTTTGGTTAGGTTTCGAAGGCCGTGGACGTGCTTTGGGTGTAAATAAAGTAAGATTTACTGGGCAAGTATTACCAACTTCGAAATTGGTAACTTTCAAACTCGACTTTAAACGCTTTATCACTCGTAAGCTTGTATTGGCGATTGCGGATGGTTCAGTTTTGGTGGATGGAAGGAAGATATATGAGGCTGAGGACTTACGTGTGGGTTTATTTACATCAACTGAGAATTTTTAAGGATTAATTATGAGGCGAGTGGTAATTTCTGGTCTTGGAGTGGTTTCATGTTTAGGGAACTCAAAAGCCGAGGTACTCAATTCTATTAGAACTGGTCGCTCGGGTATTACGTTTAATGAAGCTTATAAAGGGAGCGGCATGCGTAGTCATGTTTCTGGCAGCATTGATCTTGATATCAATGAACTGATTGATAGAAAAATTCGTCGATTTATGGGTGGTGCCGCAGCTTATGCATATCTGGCTATGCAGGAAGCAATTGATGATGCAGGACTTAATGATGATGAAGTTTCAAATCCGATGACTGGATTAATAGCTTCTTCTGGCGGTGCTTCAAGTGCCAATATTGTTGCTAGTTCAGACATAATGAGAACTAAAGGAGTTCGTAGAATAGGTCCTTATATGGTACCTAGAACAATGGGTAGCACTGTCTCAGCTTGTTTGGCAACACCATACAAAATAAAAGGTTTAAATTACTCTATCACATCAGCTTGCGCTACCAGCGCTCATTGTATTGGTGCCGGTATGGAGCAAATACAAATGGGTAAACAAGATATTATATTTGCTGGAGGAGGAGAAGAAGAGGACTCCAGTCTAGCGTGTTTATTTGATGCTATGGGTGCTCTTTCTACGAAATATAACGACAATCCAGAAATGGCATCAAGAGCTTATGATGCCAATCGAGATGGTTTTGTGATCGCTGCTGGAGCTGGAATGTTAGTTCTTGAGGAATACGAACGCGCTAAAGCGCGGGGTGCAAATATATATGCAGAGCTGGTTGGTTATGGTGCAACTTCAGATGGCTATGATATGGTAGCACCATCAGGTGAAGGTGCTAAACGCTGCATGGAGATAGCAAAAAGCACTATAGATGCTCCGATTGACTATATTAATACTCATGGTACCAGCACACCGGTGGGAGACACCACCGAACTAAAAGCAATGCGTGAGACATTCGGTAGTAACATTCCATATTTTTCATCGAGTAAATCCATGTGTGGACATTCATTGGGTGCAACGGGTGCTCAAGAAGCAATCCATTGCCTCATGATGCTCGAAAATGACTTTATTGCTCCATCGATCAATGTATTAGATTTAGACCCGGAGCTCGAAGGTATGCCCCTTATTACGAAACGCCTCGATAATGCTGGAATAAAAACAGCAATGAGTAATAGTTTTGGATTTGGCGGAACAAATGCAACTTTAGTTATGCAAAAGATAACCTAACTTCTTGAGAAAATGATGTCAATTGAACGTATTAAGAGTGATAAAGTTTTTGATGGCGCTGTTGAAGTTTATCGTCATACATCAAAAGTAAATAATTGTGATATGCAGTTTTCTATTTTTCGTCCTCAAAAGGAACAACAATCAACTGTCCCTATATTAACTTGGTTATCTGGTTTGACCTGTAATGAGGACACCTTTATGTTTAAAGCAGGTGCATTAAAGTTGGCCTCAGAATTAGGCATTATGATTGTAACTCCAGATACAAGCCCCCGTGGTAAAGATGTTCCTGATGATAAAGACGGAGCCTATGATTTCGGTCTAGGCGCAGGCTTTTATGTTAATGCAACACAAACTCCTTGGAATAATAACTATAATATGTATGATTACATTTCCAAAGAACTACCAAATATTATTTCTTCAAATTTTGATGCAAACCTTTCTCGGCATGGAATATTTGGTCATTCTATGGGAGGGCATGGCGCATTAACAATTGGCTTAAAGAATCCAGATATATATAGATCTATCTCCGCTTTTGCCCCCATTTGTAATCCAGTAAATTGCCCATGGGGAAAGAAGGCTTTTGGAAATTATTTGGGTGATGATCAATCTAGCTGGAATGCATATGATGCCTCAGAGATTGTTGCTTCAGGAGATTATAAATCGAAACAAAATATAATTCGCATCGATCAGGGGCTTGATGATGAATTTTATGAACGTGAATTAAGCACCGATAAATTCGAACAAGTTTGTAAAGATAATGAATTTTCGATTGATGTCCACCGTCACCCTGGGCATGGACATGGTTATTATTTTATTACCACTTTTATCGAAGATCATCTTAGGCATCATGCAAAATTTTTATGTAATTGAAGTTTTATATGAGTTCATCATAGTTTGACATTATCAATGTCAGCCCAGTTTTTCTTTGCTTTAATCCCACTTTCTATTTTTACATTTCTTCTGTTTTTGTATCTCATGAGGATCGCTTCTTATGATAGGAGAAAAAATCATACTCGAGCAACATTAGCATTGCCCAGTTATGATCAGGTCTCAGATTCTTTCTCTTTATGCACGATTAAAATTAAAGACAAATGTTTTAGGGCGAGAATTCATAACTTACAAGGCAAAGGTGATGCAATTATTTTATTGCATGGATGGCCGCAATCATCAATATCTTGGCAGCCTTTTTTTGATGCTACAAAGGACCTAGATTATAAAATTATTGCTTTCGATCAAAGAGGGTATAGTCCTGGAGCAAGGCCAAATGATATTCAAGATTATACTAGCGATAAATTAGTCGAAGATGTCTTTTCTATTGCTGATGAGCTGAATATCCATCGCTTTCATCTTGCTGGCCATGATTGGGGTGCTGCAATTGGATGGGCGGCTGTGATGTCACAGCCAAAAAGAATTTTATCTTGGACGGCCTTATCCATCCCTCATTCATTGGCTTTTTTTGAGGCACTTCGAGTTGATAAAGAGCAAAAGAAAAAGAGTCGTTATATCATATTATTTGGAATGCGATGGTTGCCTGAGCTTTTATTAATGACAAGCAAATTTTTTGTATTAAGATCAATAATATTTCGTTGGATGCCAAAATTACATAGACAAGAATATCTGACAATTCTCTCTGAACCTGGCGCTCTTACGGCTACATTAAATTGGTATCGAGCGATAGGGATGAGTAAGAAATTTCACTATAATCCTGATATTAAATTACCAGTATTATTTATTTGGGGTAATCGTGATCCCGCTATAAGCAAGCAAGCAATATCTTTACAAGATCAATATATCAAAGGAGTTTATAAAAAAATTGAACTGGATGCAGGCCACTGGTTACTTGAGAGAAGATCAAAATTAGTGATAGATAATATGTTGAAACATATTGCTAGCGTAGCAAAAGATTAGACACGTAGGTTGTCAAAGATATTTTTATTATCCTCTATAATACGTTCCGTGACTTCTGCTTCTGGATTGCGTGACCAATCGTCTTTTTGGCTAGAACCACCAAGGAGTATCTCCCCTGCCCGAGGGAACATATAAGTGACATCTGATCCACCGCCAACAGTCAGATAATCTATAGCTGGATCTGGAGGAATAAATACCAATTGCCCCTTTACTGGTGTCAATTCATCATCATTAAATAATGCTTTAGAGCCTAATCCTGTACAGTTAAAAATCGTATTTTCCTGCAGCGAAAGAATATCATCTAGATTTGTAAAATTTCTGATTTTAAAGTGGCCCCCCGTTAAAAGAAAGTCATCTCGGACACGCCTTAAGAATGTAGCTGGTTCGATAATCATAGTGACTGTTCGTTTAACAAAATCAACTGGAAATGGATGCTCATGAGGCTGAAGATCAGCAACTGATGAGAAAAGTTCAGGGAGTTCTCTAAGATAATACGAATCTTTAATTTTTTGATTACCTAGATAATAGTTTTCAAGAAAACGAATTCCATAATTAGCGCCACTTAAATTCTGATAAGCATGATGGGAGATGCGTGAGGCATATTTATATTGCTGTTCAAATGCTTTAGAGGCAACCCCTTCCTCAAATACACTCGTTGGTGCCCATTGACCTGCTCCTACATTGGATACAGAGTGTCTCGAGATATCTCGTGTATAAATGGTTACATTCCATCCAGCATCTTGGAGTAATCTAGCAGTGGTAAGACCCATTATACCACTACCTATTACAGCAGCATGATTAATAGGTAGTCCTGCTGTTTGATGAACCGCCAAAGCAGATGAGCCCCATGATAATGAAATACCACCTCCACCATGACCATAATTATGGATAATTTTTTTCTCATCATACTCTTCTCGTTTTACTACAAAACCAGAGGGACGATATGGTCTTAGGCCTACAATGACACGCACTATTTTATTACGAGCTATGCGTGGAGCATAGAATGGTGTTCTAGAATGTGGACGCTCATAATTCTTATTTAAAATTGAAGATATATCTGAACATGCACTTAAGGATGAGACTGCACCCAATGAGCCAAGTGTTTTAATTACTTGACGACGCGTGGTATTAATTGTGGAGTTATTCATAGTGCCGTCCAAAATTATAATGATCCATAGATTATTTGTTTATAAATTAACTTATATTGATTAAACTGCTTTATCAAATTAAATTGGTAATCATCCATTATGTTTACATATATAGACCCTGAGATTCGTGGCCGTCTTCTAGAGCGAGGAAAGCTAGTTACCATTAATTACGATGGTAAGATCATTGATTCAAGTTCTGACTTAAGCATCGAGAGTCATGCAATTAGCATTCTAGGCCCAATCCCGTTGCCGATATTAAATATGAGCTGTGAAACTACAGTCGATTGGTATGCTTGTGTGCGTCATACTGAACTCAACAAAGTTGAAGAGCTAGCTAATGAACTTCGTGACAGTGAAGGAAAGAATTCCTTTGCTATATTAGCATCCTCAATGGCTGTTAATAGTGTTCTAGTTATGGGTGATAACTCCAAATGGCAAAATCCATTGATTCGAGTTCATTCTAGTTGTTTAACTGGAGATGTATTTGGTTCTGGAAGATGTGAATGTGGACCACAATTAGATATGTCATTGGCGAACATTAAAGATGATGAGTCAGGTGGTATGGTGGTTTACATGTCGGGACATGAAGGTAGAGGTATTGGTTTGTGGGCCAAAGCGGCTACTTATTTATTGCAAGATGACGGAGAAGATACTTATCAAGCAAATCGCTCGCTCGGTCTAGAAGAAGATTCACGTGACTTTGTAGATGCAGCCATTTTAATAAAATATTTTAATGGCTCTCAGCCTTTTAGATTAATGACCAATAACCCAAAAAAAATTAATGATTTAAAATATTTTGGTTTAGATAAAATTACACCGGTTAAACATCTGATTGGTATCACAGATAAAAATCGAAATTATCTTTCAGCAAAACAAAATTGGGGTCACCATTTGGATGATAATGACCTCAAAAAAGAATAATTATTGACGCCAGAGTCTGATATTTTCAGGATTATTTTCGAAATCAGATCTAAATGGGTTGATGTCTATACCACCGCGTCGATTATAACGAGCATAAACAGTCAATTGATTAGTTTGACAAAGCTTCTTAATATCCATGAAAATCTTCTCTACACAGGCTTCATGAAAGTCATTGTGACCTCGATAAGAATTGATATAGCTTAATAAGCCACCGCGATAAATCTTTTTGCCTTTGTACTTTATTATGATTGTGCCGGTATCTGGTTGATTAGTGACAGGGCAATTAGTTCTCAAGATCTCTGAATACAATAATTCCTCACTATGAATATCATTCTCAGTTTTTAGAGTTTCAGTCGTTACTTTTGAATGAGTGAAGTTAGCATTTTCTTGATCTATAGAATGACCTTCATTTGAATTGATCTGATTCTTTTCGTTATCTTTAGTTGATGAAATTAATACCTTTACATCACTATTGGTCAGCTGAGATAAATCATGTTTAATAAGATCGGTAGCAATTGACGGTGATTGAAATTGATTATTTGAGAAAGTATTTAGGTACAGTTTTAATGACTTAGATTCTACGATATTTTCCGAGTTTGCGGAAAATAAGATTGTAAGCTTACCAATATGCGGTCTTCTCGAGTCATCGAGCCAAGAAAATTCCCAAGCATTCCATATATCAACTCCTTGAAATATGAGATCTCCGTCTACCATATACTCTGCCCGATTTTCTTTTCTGCTTATTGCAAAAAGTAAATCGGGCGAATATGAGTTTGGATAACGAGTATCTTTCCCTAGCGGGTTGTCATTCAATACAATAACACCTTCTAGAATCGCGAAGATGTAAGTGTTACATCCGCATTAGCCCAAATAATATCAAAGCGCTGCTGTATCTCACTAAAATCTTTGTCTTGTGCTTTTAATGCTTCAATGAGTCCATACATTGCCCATCCATTTCTGGGATATCGTTTTAAATTTTCTTTAAAAACACCCTCGGCCTTATTAGAGTCGCCCGCTGCTAGTAGGGCTTTACCAAGTGATAATCTAGTAGGGTAATACCAGAAGGGCGGTTCTGTATATGGCAGTTTATCCTGAATTAAAACGGCTTTAGTGAATTGGACGATGGCTTCAGAAGTATTATTTTCAGCCATAGCTATTTCACCCAATGCTAGAGAATCAGCGATATTCAAAAGCATTGAGGCAGGATAATAAATGGAATCAAGATGCATTACATCGTCCGTATCTTTGTATTCACCGAGCATAGCCCGCTCTTTTTTGGCCATTTCTAATTCACCGATATTAGCAAAAGCTACAGCGCGCGTGTAATGCCAAATACCATTCGCATATTCTAATCTTTCAGCCGGTGCTGGTTGTTGCAATACTTCATTCCAGCGACCAAATTGAACTAGTGATTGCATTGGAATGGTTTTAAAAAATTCCACTCCTGGAAACTGATCAATCATTTCAATCCTAACGTTTTTTGCAACTTTCTCGCCTGCTTCGATGGCTACTTCGCTTCTTCCCTCCATACTTGAAGAAGCCCATAAAAAGTGAATATTATGGGGATAGTAGGCAGCAGGATAGAACCCCTGTGCGTTACAAGCAGCAATATAAGCCTCATCAACTGCAGCTGCCATTTCATTCGATTTTGAGGCGTCTGCATAACGACCTAAACGCCAATATATATGAGATGGCATATGTACAAGGTGTCCAGCACCAGGCACTAGATCAAGCAAAATATCAGCCGAAGCCTCAGCTCGTTCTGGCTTTGAAGATGATTCTACCGCATGTATGTACAGATGGATTGCCATAGGGTGAGCTGGATTCCTAGCCAGTACCTCTTCAAGCTTATTGATTGCTTCGATAGTAAGGGGCTTTGGGTTATCTTCATCAATCCAATAATTCCATGGCATGGTATTCATGAGTGATTCAGCAAATAAAGAAGCCGCATCATCATCCTGGGGATATTTATGTGACAAAGAGCGCATCGCTTCAGCATAAGCTTGATCTAATGGCGCTCTAGGTGAAGAGAGGTCACCATTATATCTTTCGGCTAATGCATCTATATAGTCACGCTCTTTTTGAGAGACATTTTCTTTAAGTGATATGGCTTTTTGTATTGCTATAAATGCAGCTTCACGATCTTGATCTGCCATAATAACTGCACCATTACTGGTTACATTGATATTGGGACCTAGTGCTAGAGCTTCACCCCAGAAACACATAGCACATTCTGGATCTAAAGTTTGAGCAGCTCTGAATGAGCGCGCCGATTCAGCATGATTGAAAGCGAAATCAATGGTTAAGCCTTGATCGAAGTATCTTTGTACATATGGATCTTTTGTGGAGATCGGATGAATGTGATTGCCCATATTCTCAAAAAGAGGTGCTCCTGCACGTGTCACCAGATCATTTAAGCTTTCTTCAGAAGAGCAACTTCCAATAAATACTAAGGTTAAGATCAATAATATAGATTTAAATTTATTCATTGTATTTCCTTGTATTGGAGCGATTAGTAAAGGCAGGGCATTTACTATTCTAAGTCAAGAATTAGATCCCATTCCTTTTTACCCACTGGAATGACAGACAATCGATTGCCTTTTTGGTTTAATCGAAAATCTTGCAACTGCTCATGTGCTTTTAGTTCTTTTAGAGAAATTTCGCGTTTTAGTTTTCGTTTATATTTTACATCGACCAATAACCAACGAGGATTTTTTGGATCACTTTTACCATCAAAATATTTTGATTCAGGATCAAATTGAGTTATATCGGGATAAGCTCCACTTACTATAGTCATCAAACCAGTTATTGCAGGTATTTTGCAGTTGGAGTGATAAAAAAAAGCAATGTCACCTATTTGCATCTGATCACGAAACATATTTCTAACTTGATAGTTTCGAATACCGTCCCATGGTTCTTGCTTGTCTCTTTTTAGATCATCGATACCATAGACATCAGGTTCTGATTTCATTAACCAATAAGCCATTTTTTACCTATAAAAATTTAACAATTTATTGAGTCGTATTTTTAATAAAAGCGACCTCATAAGTAATATACAATCATGAGGTTTCTTTTAAAAGTTTTAAGTGGTTTTTGCTTCTTTAAAATCTAAACCCTAAATCTATTTGAACACGGCTATAATCAATTTCTTCTGTTTTAGAAGGTTTATATTTTGACATGATTATAGTTCCACCAAGAGTTATATTATCCCTCAAGGTATATCTGCTTCTTATTAGATGTCCGTCAGAATCTGTGTTCCCGCCTGCGAAATCCGAGTCTGAGAAAGAACCTATTAAAGCGTCTTTTTCGGTATTATGATAAGCATAACCAATTTGTTTATCACCGCGCTTCTTACTTGAACCGACGTTGATCCCAAAAGAATAAGCTTTGTTATTATTCGCCGCGGCAGAATTATTTATAACTTCTAAGTGAAAAGTAGTCGGCCATTGAGCAATAACAGTTTTTATTTCTGAGAAAAATTCAAATAAATTATAATCGAAAAGATAGTTTCCCTCAGAATCTAAGCTATTTCCCTTAGCTTTGTAGAAGGGAGAATTACCTTGTGAATTATAATCATAATAACCAACTCCGGTAATTATAGATGTAACATTAGAGAGATTAAATTTCTTTCCTGCTTGCAATGAATGCAGAATTGTATCGTTTTTTTCTGATCCTTGATCAATTATAATATAACCACTATTTACAAATACTTCATTAGCATTGAAAGTCCCAAAGACTCCCTCTGGGTTTAAATCGTTATCCCATAATAGATTATTTCCACCTGCAGTAAACCATGGCATTTTCATTTTACCACCCATGATTTGTAATTTTTCATTTACTCTCCAGTTTGCAAAGGCTCTGCCTATTCCTATTCCTTTGCCAGAAGCATTTTTTCCAAAAGTTTGATTTGATGAAACAGGATCATCAATGCCTGTTTCAAATCTAAAAACCAATTCAACATCATCAGAGATATTCGTGGACAAACCTAACCTAGTTCTGAATCTTTCTCGTTCATTGTCGTTACCAGGATTTTTGTAAATACCTTCCCATCTGAGTCTGGTATCCCCTTTGAATGAAATATTGTCATACCATTTTGATTTGATTGGATCTGCGGGTAATATATGTGGAATAAATAACGAAGTAATAGCTAGTATATTTAATATAAAGAGTTTTAGTTTACTCATTAGCTAAAAATTCCTTTCATCGTGAAGAAGAATATTATAGATAGTCCAGCCCCAACTGGTAATGTCACGAGCCAGGATAGAAAGATTCTGCCAACCACATTTAAATCAATAGCTGAAAGCCCTCTTGCAAGTCCTACACCAAGAACTGCCCCTACCAATGTATGAGTAGTTGATATTGGAAGTCCGGTTCCAGAGGCAAGAACAACAGTCGTTGCAGCAGCAAGTTCTGCAGCAAAGCCACGACTAGGTGTGAGCTCAGTAATATTTTTGCCAATTGTTTCTATGACTTTGTAACCGAGCATTGCTAATCCTGCAATAATACCTATACCACCAACCAGTAGGATCCACCAAGGCATGGTAGATTTGGATGCAATTTCACCTCCCGATTGAACAACACTAACTATAGCTGCAAGCGGACCTACCGCATTTGCAACATCATTTGAACCGTGAGCAAAAGCCATCGCACAAGCAGTAAATATCATTAAAACGGCAAATACTCGCTCCACACCATCAAATGTAACATCACCTCTTTGCTGCGAAATATTTTTAACTCTTTTGAGAAGTAAAGATCCTAAAAGAGCAATTGCAACACCAATTAAAATTGAATATTGCAAGCTTTCTGTGAAATTTAGATCTAATCCTACGTGCTTTAGACCTTTTAATAAGGTAACCATTGAAATAACAAAACCAACTAAAAACATATATGCGGGTACATATTTTTTGGCATTTCGGAAAGGGTCATCGGTATTTAATATTAGATGTTGTACTGTTCTGAATATCAAAAAAGAAATTGTTCCTGCCATCAAAGGTGAGACGATCCAACTTGAAACTATTGATATTACTTTGTCCCAACTGACAGCATCAACACTAATTCCTACAGCAGCAAAACCGACAATTGCTCCAACAATAGAGTGAGTTGTAGAAACGGGCCAGCCATTATAGGAAGCAATAAGTAACCATGATCCGGCCGCTAACAATGAAGCAAGCATTCCGAATAC
>JAOIZZ010000007.1 GCA_028227395.1 Woeseiaceae bacterium
ATAAATGTTTTTCCTGTTGCCGATGCTGATACAGGGACAAACCTTTGCCTTTCTCTCGGTCCACTGATCAACATCATTGAAAGTAAAGAAAATCATCATTTAAGCACTCTTCTCAGTGAACTAGCTGACAAGCTCCTCGATAACTCAAGAGGTAATTCAGGCAGTATTATTGCTCAGTTTTTTCAAGGGATAAGTGAATGCTCAGCAAATAAAAGTAAAATGTCTCCAATAGATTTTTCAAAATCAATAAATCTAGGCAGCAAATATGCCAATGATGCGCTATCAAAACCGATTGAAGGAACTATTATTACTGTTATATCTGTATTTGCAAAAGCAATGTCGGATGAGATAAAAAAAAATCCAGATAATGATTTTCATTCAATATATCGTGCAGTACTTCCACTTGTAAAGATAGCCGTCACTGATACCAAAAATCAAATGGATGTCTTGAAGAAAGCTAATGTGGTAGATGCGGGAGCTAAAGGTTTCTATCTACTAATAAAGGGTTTTATTAATCATATAACTTTAAATGAAATTGAACCGAAACCAGAAGTATCACTTAATTCATACATTGAAACCGATAATCTTTTCAATGAAGCATCCAGCCAAACGGGTTTTCAGTATTGCACAGAGTGTATTATTAATGGCAAAAATATTGATAGAAGAAAATTAAGAGAATCTTTATCTGAGCATGGAGATTCTATTGTAATCGCTGGAACAAAACAAAAAGCGAAGATTCATATACATACCGACCAACCCAATACTATTTTTGAGGTTGTAAAACACTATGGCAAAATAACCTCAGAGAAAGCTGATGACATGCATCTACAGCAAAAGATCACGAAGAAAGGTGCTAATAAATTTGCTGTCATTACTGATTCTGCAGCAGACATTCATGATGAGGATATTGAGAAGCTAGATATTCATATTGTTCCAATACGAATACAATTTGGTGAAAAAGGATACTTAGATAAAGTAAGCATCACTCCCAATGAATTCTTTGAAGAACTTAATACAAATCCTATTCACCCAACAACATCACAACCGTCAACGGGTGACTTAAGAAGACAATATCAATATTTGGCCAGCCATTTTGAGGATGTTATTTCAATAAATGTCACCAATAAACTTAGTGGCACATATGATGCTGCTAAATTAGCTTCAAAAAAGATCACAGCATCTGGAAAAATACATGTTTTTAATTCCCTGAATGCATCTCTTGGGCAAGGTCAAATTGCAGTTGCAGCTGCTCAATGTGCTAAAGCAGGAATGAATATTCTTGAAACATTAACTGCCCTGAAAAAAATAAGAACTAATACCAAAACATATGCGATTATTTCAAATTTAAAATATGCAGTTAGAGGTGGTCGAGTCCCAAATTCAATAAAATTTATTGCAGAAAAATTAAGACTGACACCAATTTTACAAACTACCCCAGATGGAAATCTCAAAACAAAGAATTTTTTATTTGGAAGAACAGGTATATTAAGAAAATTTTCAAAATTTATAAGTAAACACCATAATAAAGATAAAAAGATTACTATTTCAATTGGTCATGCTTGCACTCTGGAAAATGCAAAGCTATTAAAATCTTACCTTATGCTTGACCTACCAAAAACTACGGAATGTAAAATAACAGAGATTGGTTCTGCAATCGGTGTTCATGGCGGACCAGGTGCAATTGTTGTTGGAATTCAAATTCAGTCTGACTAAATGAATTACTTCTAATCCCTTATCCCAACGCCACGCTTTAATAATAGAAAGCTGAGTGTAAATAAAATTACAATAAATGCACATACCACCAAATAAGCATATCTAACATCTATATCGGAGGTTCCCAGTATTCCATAACGAAAAGCATTAACCATATATAAAATCGGATTAAATTTGCTTGCATATTGCCAGAAATCAGGAAGTAAATTAATGGAATAAAACACTCCACCTAAATAGGTTAAAGGTGTAATAACAAATGTTGGGATGATAGCTATATCATCAAATTTCTGAGCATATAAAGCATTAATAAATCCCGCTAATGAAAATACTACCGAAGATAAAAAAACCATTGAGAACGTTATTAGTGGATATTTCAATTCTAACTTTGTAAAACTTAATGCAATAATCGTTACCATCGCACCAACTAATAATCCTCTTAAAACTCCGCCTGCAATATGCCCCAAAATAATAGCCGAATTAGACATTGGCGAAACTAGCATTTCTTCTATATGACCTCCAAATTTAGCACCAAAGAATGAAGAGACCACATTCCCATAAGAATTTGTTATAACTGACATCATGATTATGCCAGGCGCTATAAATTGCATATAACTGTAACCGCCCATAGTGCCGACACGTGATCCAATAAGATTACCAAAAATCACAAAATACAACGTCATAGTAATTGCTGGTGGTACAATAGTTTGAATCCATATTCGCAAAACACGGATCACCTCTTTTCTGACAATTGTATAAAAAGCAATTAAGTTAAGACTAAGATTCACGTTATGAGTTTTCCTTTGAGGTATCATTTTTTGAATGAACAAGCCTCATAAATAGCTCTTCGAGTCGATTAGATTTATTTCGAAGGCTTGATACTTTAATTTTTTTTCTATTAAGTAATTCAAATAAATCATTAATACTATGGTCTTCATCCACTAGTACCTCCAGTTGATTTCCACCAATCAATGTATAACTAAATTCATTCAAATTTGAGTCATTCATTAAATCGTTTTCTAAACTCAATACAAAAGTTTCTTGTTTTAGTTGTTTTAATAAATCAATCATTCGAGTATTTTCTATAATTACACCTTCATCGATGATGGCTATATTTCGGCATAAATTTTCAGCCTCTTCAAGGTAATGAGTGGTCAAGATGATGGTTGTTCCGTTAGCATTAGTATCTTTTAAAAACTTCCACATTGAGCGTCTTATTTCTATATCTACTCCTGCAGTTGGCTCATCTAATATTAATAATTCTGGCTCATGAATTAATGCTCTCGCTATCATTAACCTTCTTTTCATACCACCAGATAAATTTCTAGAGATATCATCTTTCTTATCCCATAATTTTAACTCACCAAGATATTTCTTAGCTCTTTTTAGGGCGATACTTCTTTTAATTCCATAAAAACCGGCTTGGTTTACTAAAATATTTAATGGCGTATCAAATGTATTGAAATTAACTTCTTGCGGTACCATGCCAATATTCATCTTAGCTTCCTCAGGATGGGTAGCTAGGTTGTAACCAAAAACCTCGATATTTCCTGCGCTTTTCTCAACCAATGAACAAACGATGCGAATTGCAGTTGTTTTACCTGCTCCATTTGGACCTAAAAGAGAATAAAATCCGCCAATATCGACCTCTAAATCAATGCCTTTTAGAGCTAAAAATCCATTTGCATATGTTTTGGTTAGATTTTTTATTGAGAGGGCTGACATATCATCATTATCGCATATTGCACTATTGTTATGATATTGATTTAACAAAAAGATTGAATTTCTAGCGAGTAATTTTGATTATAAAAAATACCATGATTAAGTGAAAATTTGGTATCACTGGAACACACATATTAAATGAAAATATTTTAATCATCCGTGCCCATAAACAAAAAATTAAGTTAAAATACCACCAATGTTAATCAACACTCCTTCTAAAAAAATATCCATTCAAACCAAAGAAAAAACCAACAAAACTCATATATTTTCTGGTAGCTATCTCTGTCAACCAAGTTCATATCAAAAAAAAATTAACATAACAGATGATCCCTATAAAAAAAATCATCGTTTTGTTTTTATGCATAATGGTCAATGTCTTGCATCCATTGATCCTGACGTTATTTTATTTTTCAAAGTTACTGACCTAAAAAAAGAGATCAATAGCAATAATTGTATTTTCCTTGGTGAGTTTAACCATGATTTAATTTTTGCTTATGAATTAAATAAGAAAGAATCGTTGTCATTAGAAAAAATTGGTACTTTCTTTAATCTAAGAATTTTAGCAATCAATCTCTCTATCGAAGAATCAAATTTTGCTGCAAAAGCAGCTATTTTAATAGATTGGCATAAAAATAATAAATTTTGTTCAAAATGCGCCTCAAAGACCAAACAAAATCTTCATGGTCAAACGAGAAAATGCAGCAATAATAAATGTGAATATCAAATATTCCCAAAACTAAATCCTGCAATTATTGTATTAGTCATGAATAAAAATCATTGTTTACTTGGGCGCCAAAAAAATTGGCCTCATAAGCAATTTTCCACCATTGCAGGATTCGTAGAACCAGCTGAAAGTATTGAAGATACTGTTGTAAGAGAGGTTTTCGAAGAAACAAATATTAGAGTCGGCAGTATTAAATACCATAGCTCGCAACCATGGCCGTTCCCCTCCTCCTTGATGCTTGGTTTCACTGCTGTGGCATTATCAAATAAAATTAAATTAAATGACAATGAATTAGAAGAAGCTGGTTGGTTTTCAAGAGAAGATCTTGCCTCCGGATTGATTAAATTACCTCCGAAATTATCCATCTCACGCGCACTTATTAATGGATGGATCAATGATAAGTATTAATTAATTAAACTACACTTAAAGCATTAAACTTTTTGATATCCATAAACCAATATCTTTAATCTCATCTTGACAGACTGCATGAACCATTGGATATTCATTCCATAAAACTGAATACTTCATTTTCTCAAGCATAATTCGTGTTTGTTTCCCTAAATCAATCTGAATAACAGAATCATTTGTACCATGCGCTAAAAATATTGGCAATCCCCTACATTGAGATTTTGTGTTCTTGATGACTTCATTTTCTAAAGTTAGCTCAAGTGGTAAATATGTCGATAATGCCAACAGTCCGCCAAGTTTTTCTGGATATCTCAAAGCAGTATGTAGAGCAACAGCTCCACCTTGAGAAAAGCCAGCAATAATAATTCTTTCCGACTTAATTCCTCTTTTATTTTCTCGCTCAATCAAGGACCCTATCATTAAGGCACTTTGTCTAATTCCATCTTCATCTTGAGCACCGCCCCTATCAAGACTCATAACGTCATACCATGCACGCATAGTCGAACCACCATTGATCGTAATAGGTCGAAAAGGAGCATGAGGAAAAATAAAACGCAGGCCAAGACTAACTGGGATTTCTAATTGAGGCACAATTGGCTCGAAATCACTCCCATCTGCACCAAGACCATGAAGCCAGATGATCGTTGCAGTCGGGATACCATTGATTTCTTTTTCTATAATCTGGTTATTTTTCAATTTCGAGTATCCTTAGGCAGAAGATTAAATCATTAATAAAAAATAATTATCTATTATACGAGTATGAAATAAAAAATTAGCCAATAATTAATATATCATTAATACAAGTAATCTATTTTTAGGTAAGTTATAAAATAAATGAATAATAATAAACTTAGACACAGCATAATTGGCTTTTTTATGATTTTTCTTTTCATCTCTGGTTGTGGACAAAAAGGGCCGTTGCTTTTACCAGATGAAAAGCCAGCTGCCAATCTAATGTCTTATTAAAATAATCATATTGAAATTTAAAATAAATATAAATTTGGTAAATAAATGTGAGTAAAGGCAAACTTATTTTAGTCGATGGTTCTTCATATTTGTATCGTGCTTTTCATGCTCTCCCTCCCCTAGCGAACTCAAAAGGGCATCCAACAGGTGCAATTTATGGGGTCATAAACATGATCAATAAATTATTACATGATCAAGGAACTGATCATTTTGTCGTAATTTTTGATGCGCCAGGAAAAACCTTTAGAAATGATTGGTATTCTGAATATAAAGCCAATAGACCTCCCATGCCTGATGATCTTAGGCCGCAAATAGAGCCTATCCATCAAATCATAAAAGCAATGGGACTGCCTCTTATTATGATAAAAAATGTTGAAGCTGATGATGTAATAGGAACATTAAGCAAAGAGGCTGCTTCAAATGGTATGGATGTAATTATCTCCACGGGTGATAAAGATATGACGCAACTAGTCGATCAAAATATTACTCTAATCAATACCATGAATGATGAAAAATTAGATCGTAATGGAGTCAAACAAAAATTTGATGTTTATCCAGAACAAATAATAGATTACTTAACCCTCATGGGGGACAAAGCAGATAATATTCCAGGAATACCAGGTGTTGGTGCAAAGACGGCCAGTAAATGGCTCAATAAATATCTCACACTAGAGAATCTGATTAATAAATCGGATGAAATAAGCGGTAAAATTGGTGAAAAATTGCGATCTAGTTTAAGTTTTCTCCCATTATCAAAAAAATTAGTAACGATAGACAGAGATTTAGATCTTAGGCTGAAACCCAGTGATCTAAAACGTGTATCAATAGATACAGAAAAACTAAAAAGTATCTATAAAGAGTTAGAGCTCAAAACATTCTATTCCCAAATTAGTGAAACTCCAGATAAAATTCCATTAAAAAAATCAAAATCAATTTATAAAAATATCTTAAATAAGATTGATTTGATGGAATGGGTGGACCATTGTAAACAAAAAAAAATAATCGCGATTGATACAGAAACTAATAGTTTAAATTATATTGAAGCTGAATTAGTAGGGATATCTTTATCGATAGATGAGGGCAAGGCCATATATATTCCTTTAGCTCACGATTATGAGAACGCTCCATTACAGCTCGATAGAGTCGATACATTAAATATACTTAAACCTCTTTTAGAAGATAAAGAAATCAAAAAAATTGGTCATCATTTAAAGTTTGATGCTCATATATTTGCTCGTTATGGAATTACTCTAAAAGGAATGGAATATGATTCCATGCTTGAGTCATATGTATTAAACAGTGTCGCTACTCGTCATGGAATGAATTCAGTAGCACAATATTATTTAAATAGGGAAACAACTCACTTCGAAGATATAGCTGGAAAGGGAGCTAAACAAATAACCTTCAATCAAGTGGATGTTAAGACCGCGACAACTTATGCCGCTGAAGATGCCGATATAACACTTTGTTTGCATAATCATCTCTGGGGAAAAATCAATCATATTCCTTCACTTAAAGAACTTTATCAAAGAATTGAAATGCCTTTAATTCCAATTCTCTTCGAAATAGAAGAGACCGGTGTATTAGTTGATAAGGTTATGCTAAAAAAACAAAGTGATGAATTATTGCTTCTCTTAAATAAGCTTGAGAGCAATGCTTACAAAATAGCTGATATGGAATTTAACCTAGGTTCACCAAAACAACTCCAAGAAGTTCTTTATGAAAAGATGGAGATACCCATAATCAAAAAAACACCAAAAGGCCAGCCATCAACAGCAGAAGATGTTCTTCAAGAACTATCTATAGATCATGAATTACCAAAGTTGATATTAAGCCATAGAAGTTTAAATAAACTTCGAAATACCTATACAGAAAAATTACCTCAGCAAATATCAGCTGTTACCGGCAGAATTCATACGTCATATCATCAAGCAGTCACGGCTACAGGTCGATTATCATCTAGCTCGCCCAATCTTCAAAATATACCAATAAGAACTCCTGAGGGTAGGCGCATTAGAGAAGCTTTTGTAGCACCTGAAAATTACAGTATCTTAGCCGCGGATTATTCTCAAATTGAGCTGAGAATAATGGCTCACCTATCTTCAGATGAATCTCTTTTATTGGCTTTTTCAAAAGGTGAGGATATCCACAGAAAAACAGCAGCAGAAGTTTTAGATATAACAGCTGAAAAAGTATCTCAAGAGCAAAGACGATGGGCTAAAGCTATAAACTTTGGTTTAATGTATGGCATGTCGGCATTTGGTCTAGCCAAACAACTAGGAATAACGCGATATCAATCCCAAGAATATATCGACCTGTATTTTAAAAAGTATCCCAAGGTTCAAAATTTTATGGATACCACGAAAGAAAATGCTCGCAAACATGGTTATATTGAAACATTATTTGGAAGAAGACTATACCTGCCGGATATCAACAGCAAGAATGGGCTACGAAGAAAATATGCAGAAAGAAGTGCTATTAATGCTCCAATGCAAGGATCTGCTGCAGATATCATTAAACTTGCCATGATTGATGTGCATAAATGGCTTAAAGATGGAAATACTGAAGCAAGGATGATTATGCAAGTTCATGATGAGTTGGTATTAGAAGTTAAATCTGATCTTGCCGAGTCCATTAAGCGAGAGATTGTCAAAATAATGGAATCGACAGTTAATTTGAGTGTTCCGCTAATAGTTGATGCTGGCATTGGCAATAACTGGGACGAAGCACACTAAATATCTTTTTTCCTTTTAATATTTAAAAAACCTTCTAAAACTATGCGAGCTTCATCAACTCCTTGTCGTTTTAATGAAGAGAAAAGTTGTACGGTTGCTGATTCCTCTAGTTCAGATTCAATAGTTCTTATTGTCTCACTTGCCATACGTCTTTTAACTTTATCCGCTTTTGTTAATAATATATGAATAGATGTATTTTGTAGTTCTGCAAAAAAAAGCATACTGCGATCATATTCAGATAGTCCTCTTCGGATATCTACAATCATGAATAATCCTTTTAGACTTTGACGATTCTCACAATAGTGCGAAAGCAGTCTACCCCAATGATCTCTAGTTGCCTCATTGACGCGCGCAAAACCATAGCCGGGCAAATCTACTATGCGTGTGTCATCAGTTAAATTAAAAAAATTTATGAGTTGAGTTCGACCTGGGGTTTTGCTGGTTCTTGCAAATTGCCGCCTATTCACAATCACATTAATTGCGCTGGATTTACCAGAATTTGAACGCCCAGCAAACGCAACTTCCGCGCCTCTATCTTCCACAAACTGCTTGGGATCATTTGCACTAAGAATAAACTGGGCTTTTGGATATTGTGACATAGCTGTATAATGATTTAAAAATTAGATAATAGATCGCATCATAAAGTAAAATTAATCTAATAGTAACGATACTTTAAGTTACAATATCTGAAATCAAAAGCTATAAATATAAAGTTATAATTCTTAAAAATATTAATCGAAAAGTAATGGCCACTAACATGAAACTTAATTTTGTTTTGTTTGCTCTTTCATTTATGTTCAATACAGCTAACGCTGACTCACTCGTAGATGGTTCTTTTGAAAAAGGTAAAGCAATTTCTATTACTTGCGGCGCCTGTCATGGAGCAGATGGGAATAGTATTAACCCCTTATGGCCTAATTTAGCCAATCAACATGCATCGTATTCAGTCCAGCAACTCACGGCATTCAGAGATGGTAAGCGCATGGATAGTCTCATGTCGGCAATGGCTATGTCGCTCAGTGACCAAGATATCAAAGATCTTTCAGTATATTTTGAAAATCTACCCTCTTCGATAAAAGACATCGCTGATCCAACTACTTTTGATTTAGGGCAAAAATTATATCGTGGAGGGAACAAAGAAAGTGGTGTTGCCGCATGCATGGCTTGTCATGGTCCTGCTGGAAAAGGTAATCCTGCCGCTTTGTACCCAGCGCTAAATGGACAAGGCGCAATGTATACTGCAAAACAATTAAATGACTATGCAACTGGAACAAGAGTATCAATAGGTCCTGTTCAAATCATGCGAGATGTTGCAAAAAAATTAACGGCAGAAGAAATCCAAGCTGTCTCCTCATATATTCAAGGCTTGCATTAGGCAACAATCTTCTGAAGAATAGAAAATCATTAATATAATAAAAATACTACTAAGAGGCTTTTATGTTAATTAAATTATTATTCAATTTAATCGTCACGATGACATTAATTAGTTGCAGCTCAAATGAAGAACCTTCTGTTCAAAATAACTCAGACATAAAAAAAGCTGTTTCTCAATTCAATGATCAAGATCTAAATATAATTAAAAAAGAATCTCTTTTAATTGAAGAATCTGATGCTGAGGAAACAATTCAAGATGATTCGCAACCAATAATTCTTGCGCAAGCAAATATTATTCAAAATAATAACTGGGAGTACAATGAGTCCCAGCACTTTATGCGCTTAACCCCTACCCAACCAACCATTGGTGGGCCAGGTAAAATCGAAGTAGCAGAATTCTTTTATTATGGATGTATCCATTGCATGACATTCGAACCAATTGTAAATGCCTGGAAGAAAAATATACCTGATAACGTTCGTTTTGTTAGAGTACCCGCTTTATGGAATCCTCTATTAAGACTTCATGGGCGTATGTATTACACCAAAGAAGTATTAACAAAAAATGGAAAACTGTCTGATCCAGAGGGTTTCCGTGCTCGTATATTCAAAGAATGGCATAACAAAAAGAATTACATGACATCCGAAGCATCTATACAAAAGATTTTTACCGATTTCGGCGTAAGTGAAGAAGATTTCACAAAAACATTCGCTTCGTTTGAGGTGGCACAAAAATTAAGACTAGCAGATGATCTAGCGAGACGTTATAGCATCTCGAGTACCCCAAGTATGGTCGTCAATGGCAAATATCGAACTGGTGCTGGTGAGGCAGGAAGCTACCCTAAATTAATCAAGGTAATTGATGAATTGGTAGCACGAGAAACAATTAGATAATCTAACCTAAAACTATATTAAGTCAGTGGCTATAATTTTCCAGCCATCTTTTTGTTTTTGCCAATAAAGTCGCTTCTTTTCAGCTGAAATAATATCGTTATACCTTATCTTCTGATTAAAGCGAGTGAGTACAATGTCTGATTTTAAGGGGTCACCAATAATCGTTAAATTCTTAATAACTATTGATTTTTTTATAACAGAAGAATCTTCAATTATTGAATACTCACTAATTGAACTCATTAAGACATTAGTATCATAAAAAGACACAAATCTTTCTGACTCTGAACTTTCAAAGCTTAGCTTCCAAGCGCCAAGAACTTCATGAAGCTCGTTTCGAATTAGATTAATTTCATTGATAGATTTCCAGTGCATTTTTTTAGTGATAATTACTGGGGTTTCCATTGGAAATATTGAATTTGATAAAGAAAGTATTTCTCTATTTGGTAATGCCAAGCAACCATCCGTATCAAAAGGTGGCCGTTTAAGAATATTTGGATCAGTCCCATGCAACCAAATACCATAACCCGTTTTATTATTATAACGATCCCAAGCATTAGGATAATCCAATGGATAAGCTGCTGCGCCATATTTTAATGGTAGTTTCGATACATCTAGTTTTTTTGTAATAAAATATACACCTAAAGGAGTTTTTTTATCACCTTGACTTAGTTTGCCTGAACCATTTGTACCAACAGACATATAATATTCTTGATTTTTAGTTGGACGATTTTTGACAACGGAATATTGAATTAACTTAGCATTCTCAATATCAGCAATAAATACATTCTCTATTGAGTTAGGGATTTCAATTAGATAAGCAGGATAAAGTTCCTCTGCATTTAAATTGGTTATATATCCAAGCTTAGAACCAAGAATTAACATTATGAAAAATAAGTTTCTTGTGATTATCCTCATTAATTATCCTTATTCATGCCAACTGCAAAAGCATCTACAGCTATGCATCCAGTTTCGTTAATAATCAAAGGATTTATATCCAACTCACTAATAACATCTCTTAGTACATAAACCATATTCGAGAATTTTTCTGCAGTGGAGCAAAAAGAATTTACATCATAAGGTTCCGTTCCACGATAACCCATTAAGGTTCTTTTGAATTTCAATCTATTTAATAACTCTAATGCATAACTTTTACTAAATGGTGGAACTGCAAATACAATATCTTTCATTAATTCTGAATAGATACCGCCCATACCAAGAATCACAATTGGACCAAACTGGGGGTCACATCGGACTCCCAAAATCATTTCTTGGCCCGGTAATAACATCTTAGCTATCAATACATCATGCCCGAGATCTAAACTCATTCTCCTGTAAGCAAAAATTAACTCTTGATCTGACTTTATATCCAATACAACTCCATCTTTATCAGACTTATGATGCAATCCAGGAACTGCTGTTTTAAGAGCTATTGGGTAACCAATTTCCACAGCCGCTATCAATACATTCTTTTCAGAGGATGCAGATTGATGTGCAACAACTGGAATGCCAAAATCTGCAATTAGTTTCAATGATTCACTTTCGTTCATTGCTCCTTTATCTCTGAGAGTAAGTTGCCAGTGCTTAACTAATTGAGAGTCAATTGGTGATGGATGAGAAGTATCTCGCTTAAAAAAATCTCGATATAAGAATAATTTCTTTATTCCAATAAGGGTATTGGTCACACCATCTAATACTGGATATCCAGCATGTGTAGTTTCTATAACACTACAATCTGAACCTGTTCCTTGACGTGACGATACCAAAATAATTGGCTTATCGTGTTCTGCTTTAGCAAGCTTCATATATTCGATGTAATCTGAATAAATTAATCCTTTTGGCGCTCGATTTAATATCAAAGCTGCAATCGAAGTATCTGGGTCTCCAAGCATTAATGTAGCACTTTTTGAAAATTGTTGAGATGCATTTGGGCCACCTCGGCTCCATACATCAAGGGGATTTATAGCGGGTAATTCAGGATCAATTACTTTCTCTAATTCTGTTACTGTATTCACATCTAATATCGTTAATGGAACTTTTGTCTCATCTGCTAGATCAACGAGTAATTGTCTCTCGCCACCAGAATCATGCAACGTTACTAAGCCCCCATCGCCAATAAGACCGAACTCTGAAAATAAAATTAATGCTGTCGCTAACTCATCCATATCTCGGACACGTTGTACACCATACTTATCGAATATCGCATCATATGTATCATCATCGCCAGCCATAGCTCCTGAATGAGAGAGTGTGAGCTTTGCAGACTCTTTTGTTCGTCCTACTTTTAGAGCAACTATTGGGATTTTTTTATCGCGAGCTTTCTTAAGTGCTGATATAAACCCATCAGGATTACGCGCTGTCTCAATAAATAAACCAACTACCTTCGTCTCAGGTAGATCTAGAACAAAATCCAAGTACTGATCCATAGTTACCGATAATTCATTGCCCGTCGATACAGCAAAATTAAATCTTAGCCTCGCTTCACAATCTAATATACCGGACATCCCAGCTCCGGAATGACTAATTAAACTGACATTACCCGGAGAATAATGAGAACTACTATCAAAACCACATGCCCAAACATGGTCCCTGATGTTATAAAAACCCATTCCATTTGCACCACAAACAAGGATTTCTGAATCAGATATTTTCTTTTGAAGCCGATCTTTTAAAAACGGTTTTCTATCATCATCCAGCACTAAGGGTGAGAAGATGACGGCAGCTTTAATCTTTAAAGCAACAACTTCATCAAAAACTGACTCTAATCGTTGATCTCCAATAGCAAAAATTGCAAGATCAGGGGTCTCTGGCAATTCTTGAAGACTATTAAAACATGGAATTTCTTGAATTTTTTTATAGGACGGATTAACCGGATAAATAACTCCTTTGTACCCACCTTTGATTAGATTTAAGAGCGCCCATTCTCCGACCGAATTGGACTTTTCTGATGCTCCAATTACAACGATAGATTTAGCTCTTAAGAGAGGATCAAGATTATGTTGCAATTTAATGTCTACCCAAAAAACATATCAATTGATAATTTAAAATGGTGCGGGTGGAGTCATTCCTCGCCTGGCTGGAAACCAAAAAGGTTTATCAACCACTGTGGCTTTCGCCATTACCCGATTCCAATGCATTTCTCGTTGATAATAAACTTCTACCCAAACATTATCACCAGGTTTCCCATGCGGTGTGCGAACAGTTCCAAGGGCTATATTTTGTTTACAAACAGGTGACCACGCAGCAGAAGTAATGAATCCAATTTCATCTGAATTCTTTTTATCATCAGCATAAATATAAGAATGATCCGCTGTTTTATTTCCCTCAATATCTAGTTTAACCAAACGCCACGTCGAACCTTCTGCCTTTTCTTTAAGAAGTGCCCTGCGTCCATTAAAGTTATCTTTATTAAAATCCACCAACCATTCCATGCCTATTTCCAGAGGTGAGCGAGTTCTACCTGTCCTGACTGTGGTTTCTGCGGGCAAAAAATCTTCAAATGGAGCAAGATAACCAGCTTCTTTTCGAGCAAGATCTAATGCATGAGTTCCAATCGCTTGTATGCCATGGAGTTTTCCTGCTGCAAATAAAGCATCCCATAGATCTATTGCCTTATCGGGGTCAATCCATAACTCATACCCAAGATCGCCGGTAAATCCTGTTCTAGACACCATCAGTTCAGTCCCGAATATCTGATGATGAATTAGTCCAAATGGCTTCAAACTATCAAGGCCATCGATTCCCATATTCTTTAATACGCTATAAGATGTTGGGCCCTGTACGGCAAGTGCGGCTATTTCAGCTGTCTCTTCCTTAACTGTCACATCAAATCCTATTGCGGCAGTTGTTAGCCAAGCGAGATGTCTTTCTTGTGAACACAATCGATACTCGCCTTCACGTAAGTGAAAGATTGTACCATCATCTATCACTTGCCCTTGATCATCACACCAAATTGCATAAGCAACTCGACCAGGTTTTATTTTTCTCATGTCACGAGTAACCAATCGATTAAGGTAATCGAGTGCATCTGGTCCTGTAATCCTATATTTTGTCATCGGTGTTATATCGAAAACACCTGTGGAATTTCTAATTGCAAAATACTCCATATCTTCGCAGTACAAAGCCTCAGCACTCGAATAACCAGCCCAATTATGCCATGTATTTAAGCTATCCAACTCAGCTAATCGCGGATAAAAAGGAGACCGCAACCTACCTGTATTTATACTTACTGGAGTCATTATCTCTTCTCCCTCTTTAAAATTACCTGCGCAGCATTTCGACCTGATGCTCCACTGATACCTCCACCTGGATGGGATCCTGCTCCGCATAAATAAAGTCCATCAATTGGCATTTGATATTGTGCCGATCCAGCAACTGGCCTAACAAACATAAACTGATCCAGAGTAAGTTCGCCATGATGCCAATGCCCTCCGGTTATATGAAACTCTTTTTCCAGATCTAAAGGAGTTAATATTTCACTAGAGAGGCAACAATTTTCAATATCAGGCATATGCTGTTTTAACACTGAAAATATATCATTTTTAAAATTAGTTCGCGCTTCTTCATTCCAATCGGATTTTTGTTGATAAGGCGCATACTGAACTACTGCTGACATTACATGGCATCCCGAAGGAGCCAAGCTACTATCTTTTATACTTGGAAATGTAATTTCTAAAACAGGCAATGGAGAACTTTCTCCGTATTTTGCAGAGTTAAAGGCTCTTTCGACATAATTCTCATCTGGTGCGATGAGTATCCTTTGACTGTAATCCGATTCTGAAAAACCTTTAATTGTGGGTAATTTATTGAGCGCAATATGCAGTTTTGCTGCATTACCTTTCATTCGAATATTATCTATTCTATGTGTAAAGCGAGTCTCCACATTACGGGCACCAACCAACTCCAACATTGTCTTCTTTGGATCCGCATTAGAAACCACAATTTCACTATTATAAATAGTGCCGTCATTAAGCTCGACACCAGTAGCAGTTCCCTTTTCTATAATTACTTTTTTAACTTTAGCGTTTGTTATAATTTCAACACCAGCTGCTTTAGCGGAATCACTCATTGCTTTGGTTACACTTCCCATACCGCCCTTAGGGGTCGATAGTGTCCCATGCTTTCCAGCCATTCTGAAGAGGTAAGTCAAGATCGTATTAGGAGATCGTGGCCCTAAATGAGTGCCTAAGACTGAGTCTAGGCTTAGTCCACCTTTCAGTAGAGGGCTCTCAAAACGCTCGTCCAATTCATCGTAAATATTCATGCCTATGAGACGAAGAAATTCACGCATCTCAACTTTTCCCATTCTGCGAAGATCAAAACCTAACATTGCAAGTGTAAATAAATCTTTTTTATTTTTTGTACCTAATCTTGGCGGTGGTTTATTGAGATATGTGTTTAGTAGATCCGAGAATCTGGTCATTCGTTTAAAAAATTCAGCAAAATTCTTTTGATCGCTCTCATTAACGCCCGTAACCTTATTACCACAATAAGTTACATGCTCACCAACTTCTGATAGAACTATTGTCGAGAGATTATCGCTGGCAAGATTAATATTTAAATTCAAATCCTTTTCTACTTGGGATTGGATTTTATACAATAAATGAGCACATGCAGAGACTGAATAGCCATCGGCGAACTCTCTGGTAATGGCTGCACCACCCACTTGATCATTTGCCTCTAAAACCAAGACATTTTTACCTGCTTTTGCTAATAAAGCAGAACACACAAGACCATTATGTCCTGCACCTATAACTATCGCATCATATTTATTAATCATCGCCAAAATTCTCAGGTACGGTATTTTTTAATTTTAAATCATAAAGTATTTCACGAGCTGCATTAGCCCCTGGCGCCGCCATCACCCCTCCACCTGGATGAGTACTAGAACCACACATATAAAGTCCATTAACTGGCGCACGATATTGAGCATATCCAGGAACCGGACGATTAAACAAAAGCTGATCCATGGTCAATTCACCATGAAAAATATTGCCTTCAGTAATTCCTATTTGATCTTCAATATCTTGAGGAGTTCGAGTTTCAACATGTAAAATCAAATCTTTGAAATCAGGGCTATAATTTGATATTTGATCAATAACACTTTTAGTAAATGCATCTCTTTCTTCAGAAGTCCAAGCTCTTCCTTCAATTTGAGCCGGACAATATTGAACAAAACAGCTCATAAAATGTTTACCTGGTGGTGTCATCGTCGGATCAACAGCACTTGGAATGGTACAATCAATATAAGGATCTTTTGACCATGTACCATCTTTCCAGTCATCATAAGCACGCTCCATTCGCTCCATGGAGTCAATGAAATGCATATCTGCATGTCCAATTAATTCACTTCCAGGGGGTAATGCAGGAAAAGTAGGCATACCATCTAAGGCGATATTGAGCTTGCCTGATGAGCCTCTAATTTTAAAATTCTTAATACGGTTATAGAAGCTAGCCGGAAGATCTTTCTCATCCATACAATTTAGGAATGTACGTTTTACATCCATATTTGAAACTACGACTGGTGCATAAATTTCTTCTCCACTCTCAAGAGCAACACCTTGTACACGGTTATTTTTTACAATTATCTGATCAACACCAGACTCTGAGCGTATTTCTCCACCATATGACTGCAAAGCTCCAGCTAATGCATTAGAAACAGCTCCCATCCCTCCTCGAGCAAAACCCCAGCTTCCAACATTACCATCTACATCACCCATATAATGATGTAATAAAACATAGGCAGTCCCTGGTGAATGAATACCTAAAGCAGTACCAATAATTCCACTACCAGATAAAGCTGTTTTGATAACATCTGTTTCGAAGTATTCACCGAGATAATCCGCCACACTCATCGTCCAAAAACGAATTGCTTCGTATAATCGATCTTCGCCTAACTCAAGGAATTTATTTCCAAGTAGCATTAATTCTTTTATATCTCTTGGTTTAAAAGAAGTTGGATCTGGCGCTGTTCTTAATAAAAAATTACGAATTAAACGGCATTGACGCATAGTATCAGTTGAATATCTCGTATAGGCATCTGCGTCATGCTTAGAATGTCTTGCCATCTCGCGATGCGCAGCTTCTGGGTCATGATATGAACCAAAATAATCACCGTTTTCCATAAATTGAACTGAACCACCATAAGGTGTTATTTGGAGCCCATGTTTATGTAATTCAAGATTTCTATATATTTCAGGTCTTAATAGACTGCAGACATAAGAGCAGTTTGAATATTTCCAATCTTGGTATAATTCACGACTGACCGCCGCGCCACCTATATAGTCATTTTTCTCTACGCACAGAACATCCATTCCAGCTTTAGCTAAAAACGCCGCATTTGCGAGACCATTATGTCCAGCACCAACTACTATCGCATCGTACTTTTTCATATGTTCATATCACTCTATGATTTGACTCTTAATTTATTACTTGTAATGTCTACTGCTTCTTCAAATTTGTCCAGAGTTTCTTGTAAACATTTCATATCATGAGACTCAGAAAGAAACCATGGTTCTCTCGAATCAGGCTCAACCAATACTCCAAGATCATGTAAGTTTGGTGCTAATGTATCATAAAAATCATAATTTGAATTCAACCAGCTCCGATAATCATGAGGAACCTCTTCTGCAAAAAATAACCCCATCATTGAAGGGTGGCCGGAAAAATTATGAGCTATATCTCTTTCTGTTAAGAGCTTGCTCATTCCTTGTTGTAATTTTATTCCATAATTTTCAATATTCTTTAACGCATCAGTTTCATCTAATATTTCGAGTGTCTTGGCGGCCGCCGAAAGTGAAACTGAATGACCGGTAAATGTCCCTCCATGCACCACTCCATCACCACCGATACAGCGCATAATATCTTCACGCCCTGCGATTGCTGAAATTGGATAACCATTGCCCATTGCTTTAGCGAATGTACACAAATCAGCCGTTACACCATAAAGTTCCTGCACACCTCCCTTAGCGACTCTAAACCCTGTTTTGACCTCATCAATGATTAATAAAATATTATATTTAGTACACAGAGAACGAATATCAGTCATATATTGCTGATTAGCACTGATACTGCAGCAATTTCCCATAATTGGTTCCACGAGAAATGCACCAATATCGTCTCCAGATTTTTTAAATAAATCTTCAATAGCCTCAGCATCATTTATCGGGGCTGTATAATTAAGTTTTTTTGTGATTTTTGGAATACCATCTCCATATGGTAACAATTCTGGGTCGCCGCTACTCGGATCCCAATCTTCAATCTCTGAATACCACATCACTTCACTAAAGACCCCATGATAGCCACCCTCTAAAATGACATGACCGTCTTTTCCTGTAAAAGCCCTAGCAATTCTTAATGCTGCCATAACTGCTTCTGTTCCAGAATTTGAAAAACGAACCAACTCAGCAGCTTTGACCATGCCGCTTATTCGTGTAGCAATCTCATATTCAAGTTCAGTTGCTAATGCAAAAACACCGCCAATATTCATACCATCTTTTGCGGCTTGATCAACTCTTGAATCAGCATATCCTAAAATAATTGGGCCATAACCTAAACGATAGTCAATATATTCATTGTCATCGAGATCCCATATGCGTGCGCCTTTTCCGCGCTTTATATACAAAGTTTTATCATCGCCCCAGTAACGAAAATTAGAAGAAACTCCCAAAGGTAATTTTGTAATTGCCTTTTTAAATTGATTATTGGATTTATTCAGTTTACGTATAGGCATTTCTTACATTCCGTCCAAACCACGTTTCTTAAGCGAACGTGCAATTATTAATTTTTGTATTTCACTCGTTCCTTCCCAAATTCTATCGCATCGCAATTCACGGTAGAACCGTTCAGCAACATTCTCACGCATATAACCACGGCCACCAAATATTTGAACGACCCTATCTGCAATACGATTTGCGGCTTCTGAGACGTATAATTTAACCATAGAACAACGATTATGAAGAGTTTTAACATCCATGCCATCATCATCCGCGGCGGCGGCTTCAAATGTCATTAATCTTGATGCCCAGAGCTCGGTTACACTATCAGCTAACATAAATTGTATTGCTTGCTTTTCGCTTAACGGAGCTCCATCAACAATTCTATTTTCTGCAAATATTTTTGCTTCTTCAATCAATCTCGCCGCAGCACCACAACTTCTAGCTCCAATCATAAGACGCTCATGCCTAAACCAGCTGTGCGTATAAGACATTCCATCACCCGATTTTCCAACGCGTTGACTCTCATCCACCTGAACATCCTTAAATTGATATGTTGGATGATGCGCGGCATAAGTATGGCTAAAAAGCGGAGATGCAATCATCTTAATACCTGCTGTATCTTTATCCACCAGAAATAAAGCGTCTTCATTCTCGTCTGGCATATAAGCCTGAAACCAAAAAAAATCGGCCAGATTAGCGCTGGTTACAAACCATTTTTCGCCATTTAATAGATAACCATTATTAGTTTTTGTTGCAGTTGCCTTTAGATTTGCAACATCAGAACCAGACTCAGATTCAGTGATAGCATAGCAATCTTTTCGAAGCCCTTGGACCATAGGTAGGATATATTTTTCAATTTGTGCCTCTGAACAAGCTTCAAACATCCAGGATTGTGCTTCTGGAAAACACCAAGATAAGGCGTTTGTTACTCTCCCAAGTTGCTCCCAGATTGCGACTTGCTCAACCATAGAAAGCTCCAATCCACCGTATTTCCTTGGCACGTCAATGGCCGTAAAGCCTAACTCTACAGCACGCTTTTTATTGCGTTTTGTAATTTCTTTTGAAAGTTCACCATTATTTAATTCAGCTTCAACTTCATGTGGCTGAAGAAAATTATCTGCATATTCACGAGCAATTTTCTGCCATTTTTTTGTATTCTTATTTAATTTGATTTCCATACTTTAATCCGAAATTCTTTCAGTTAACTCTTTTAAAATCCACTGAATATAAACACTCTCAGCATCCTCCATTCCAGAAAAAGGACCAGGCTTATAATATCTTGAAGCAACTCCTTTACGATTATTAACAATTATAGTTTTATCAGCTTCAGTCGTGATATCCCATAACCACATCAATTGCTCTTTATCATAATCCTTACCTTCTTCTGCATCATTTCTTACTAACCAGTATATTTCACATTCACTCTTATCTATGTCTACAGGTGTAAATACATAAGCAACTACATGATCACTATAAGCAAGAAGGAATGTAAAAGGCCCCAAAGCAAAATCTGATGCCCCACCATCATAACCCTTAAAATTTCCCAATAATGGTGCAATTGGTTCTCCATTTTTACTGCCTGTTTTATAACCCTCAAACAATGCAGTTCGACTATAGCCATAACCTTGCTCACCCTTAGGAGCTTTAATGTCGATATAATCAATTTCAATATCTTTTAATCCGCAATGCTCCATTTTCTTGATCATATGGCCTTGAACTCGATCACGCTTATTATCATCAAGAGTTAAAGTATGCATCTTGGCATAATCTGGATGGGCGGTAGCGCAGTGATAACATTCCTGATAATTTTCAACCGATAATTTCCAATTAGCATCAATAGGGTAAGTTTTTTGAGCTGCTACTTTAAGGTTCTCAAAATCAAACATCGCCATCGGTTCTTTCAAATCAGTCTTTGCACCATCCAATGAAGGTGGCGAATCAGAGAAACAGATAAAAATCATTCCATGCAAAACATCAATAGAAAGCTGATGAAGACTATAATCCTCTTTATCGAAATCACTGGGCATATTTCGTGCCGCAATTAATTTTCCATCTATGTCATAAACCCAACCATGATAGGGACAGTTGAATTTCCTTGCTGAGCCTTGCTTTTCCAAACAAACTAATGAGCCACGGTGGCGACAAACATTGGCAAATGCATTTAATGAGCCATCTTTCGCTCGCACAATAATAGCTGATTCATTAGCAACATTTAGTACTTTAAAATCTCCAGTATCTGGGATTTGAGACTCATGTCCTGCGAAAATCCAATTTTGTGTGATTATATGATCTAATTCTAATTGGTAGATGTCTGGATCAGTATAAAAACTCTGATCAAGGGACCAGCCTGGTTTTTGAGATGAGATTAAATTTTTTATATCCAGTTTTTGATTCATAGTTTGCATATCTCGATCGTGCCTCATTCGGGTATATCCTAAAGATTTTCATTTTATCCTTTCCTCCATGAATAAGGTTAGAAAATTTCGTATTATGAAACTTATTAATACATTTAATTATACACATTCTTTTAACGCGAGAATATTATGTTAAATTAGAGGAAATTATAATGAATCAGAATAACTCACGGAGCAATAAATGAGAAAAATTCTAGTTTTATGTCTATTAACTGTATCAATCATTGGATGCCAACAAGATCCGAGTGTCTTTGTTAATAATCAAACTTTAGTTGGAAATTTTCATGAAGATACAGAAATTGCTGCCTTTCTTGGTGTGCCTTTTGCAGAGCCACCTTTAAAAGATTTGAGATGGCATAAACCAGTGGCTTTTAAAGCAAAAAACTCAGTTCGAAATGCGCAACAATTTTCCTCAGCCTGCATGCAGAAAATGGGAATTCTCGAATGGTATCGAGATTTAGCAGAAATTTTTGTAAATGATCGAAATGTCGTCTCTGATCTTGTGACTGATGAGGATTGCTTGTACTTAAATATTTGGACACCCACTTTAGATAGCTCTGCCAATTTACCTGTAATGGTTTATATTCATGGTGGCAGTAATGACAGTGGTTGGTCGTTTGAGCCAAATTATCACGGATACGGATTAGCAGAAAAAAATGTAGTAGTTGTGAGTATCGCTTATAGATTGGGTGGCTTTGGTTTTCTGTCACATCCAGATCTAGACAAATCAAATGGAATAGCTAATTTTGGTCTTTGGGATCAGATCGCAGGCTTACAATGGATTAAAGATCATATTGATCAATTCGGTGGTAACCCTGATTTAATTACAGCCTTTGGTGAATCAGCTGGGGCACAAGATATTTTAGCTTTAATGTTCGCGGCTCCTGCGAAAAATCTTTTTCGGCAAGCCATACTTCAAAGTAATGCCGGTTTTGGTTTACCAGAAGAAACTGATGGTAATGGGCATGTTAAATCTAGTATTACAAATGAACAAGATCGTGGAATAGCTCTTGCAAAAAGCTTAAGTAAGAATAATATTCCACTCTCTTTAAATGAATTAAGAGAAGTATCCGCTTCTGATATCTTAATGAAATACCATGAAATATTTCCAAATTATTATCATTCTCCCGCGGTAGATAATCAGTTAATCAAAACTGCCACATGGACTGATATTCATCAATCAGATCTATCGCACATGAAAGTAATTATTGGTACAAATGCTGATGAATATTATGCTAATACGCCAGAAGAAAGTAACCAAGAAATGGTCAAAAATATCACCTCAATGCTGTTCAAAGAAGAAAGTGAGATAGCATTCAATGCCCTCAAAGATGAAAGCGACCCAAGAAATTCTATAGATCGATTATATACAGCTGATGGCATGTTATGCCCTTCTGAAGTTTTAGCTGAGCGCATTACATCCGATAATGGAAATAGCTGGGTCTACTATTTTAACCGAATCAGAGAGGGTGCCGCGGCTCAGCATCCTATGATTAGGGCTTATCATGGGGCAGAATTACCTTATGTTTTCAATACTCATGATAAATGGATGACTACCAATGAGGTGGATTTAAAAATTACTAATATTATAACTGACTACTGGATAAATTTTGCAAAAACGGGTGACCCGAATGGTGAAAATATTCCTACTTGGCCGATGTTCAATACTGATAATCTTGTACAAAGCTTTGGTAATAATGTTCGGACAATCCCATCAACAGAGCCTATTTTATGTAAATTATATGCAGCTAGAGACAATAAAAGTTAATGTTATTTAGGGTTAAAATTTATGTATCTTGGTTTAGATCTCGGCACATCATCAGTTAAAGTCATAGTTATTGATAATGATGGATTGACTGTGGCACAGTCTAGTTGCTCATTGTCAATCTCTCATCCACACCCATTATGGAGTGAACAAAATCCTGATGATTGGCTAAAAGCAGCTGAAGAAAGTATTTTAGGTATCCCCAAACAGATTCGAGAGAATATTCAAGGTATAGGACTTTCTGGTCAGATGCATGGTGCCGTCTTAATAGATAAGAAAAATCGACCATTAAGACCAGCGATACTCTGGAATGATGGAAGATCCTTCAAAGAATGTCGTGAGATTGAAAAAAATAACCCTCAACTCCATTCAATAACTGGCAACCAAGTCATGCCAGGATTTACTGCTCCAAAAATTGCTTGGCTAGAAAAACACGAACCTCAAATTTTTTCCACAATCCATAAAGTGCTTCTTCCCAAAGATTATTTAAGACTCATCTGGAGTGGTGAATATGCCACTGATCTGTCAGATGCATCAGGGACGTTGTGGCTAGATGTAAAAAATAGAATTTGGAGTAATGCTGCAGTTAATGTCTCCAAATTATCTATAGAGCAACTACCTGAAGTGTTTGAGGGATACGAAATAACCGGATCAATCTCACAAACAACCGCAAAAAGACTAGGGATCCCTCAGGTACCTATCGTTGCTGGAGCTGGGGATCAAGCTGCTGGAGCTATTGGTGCGTCAGTAATAAAGCCAAATGATGCTTCTTTAGTTCTAGGAACATCTGGTGTTTTGTTTATCGTAACTGAAGGTTTTTTACCGAATACTAAAGAAGGTGTTCATGCATTTTGCCATGCTCTTCCGAATAAATGGCATCAAATGGCTGTAATATTGTCAGCAGCTTCAGCCATTGATTGGGTTGCAAATCTTACTGGTTTTGGTTCCCCAGAAGAAGCTTATCGGGCGGCAGAGAGAAAAGGCACATCAGATGATGTTATGTTTTTACCTTACCTCAATGGTGAGCGAACTCCTCATAATGACCCGCATGCAAAAGCTATGTTGCATGGATTACAAGCAACTACCGATAAATCAGCCATCATGCATGCGGCGTTGGAAGGCGTTGCTTTCGCATTAACTGATGGCTATGAAGCATTAAAAAAAGCGGGTGGTTTATGTGAATCAATCTCAGTTATTGGGGGTGGCTCTAGATCTTTATATTGGGGAAAAATTATCGCTAATTGTCTCAATAAGACTTTAATATACCGAAATGAGGCAGATACGGGTCCTGCAAAAGGTGCGGCATGTTTGGCCTTTAGTGGTGTCACAGGTAATAATATTGAATCAATATCTAAACCATTACCCATTAAACAGGTAATTGAGCCGGAAAAAAATTATACTGAATTTTATGCTCAAAAATTCCAAACATGGCAATCTCTCTATCAAGAAACCAAACATTTCAATTAAATAAAGAACGATCCCTATGTCACATAAAATATTTAGTCATATTCCACCCATTGAATACAAAGGCGCTAATAATAAAGATCCTATGGCATTCAATTTTTATGAAGCAGAGCGTGAAATATATGGGAAAACTATGCGCGATCATTTGCGTTTCTCAGTCTGCTATTGGCATTCCTTTAATTGGTTAGGTAATGATGTATTTGGGGATGGGGCTTTTCCTCGCCCATGGCTAACAGGTGAGAATAATAATCAAAATGCACTTCATAAATTAGATGCCGCATTTGATTTTTTCGAACGATTAGGCACTTCTTTTTTCTGCTTTCATGATGTTGATATGGCAGCTCACGGTAACTCTGTAAAAGAATTGACTGAAAATGTAAAAAAAATATCAGAGCCATTAGCTAAAAAAATGTCAGATACGGACATCAAACTTTTGTGGGGAACGGCCAATCTATTTAGTCATCCACGTTATATGGCCGGTGCAGCCACAAATCCGGATCCAGAAATATTTAAATGTGCTGCTGCCCAAGTTCATTGCATGCTCGACATCACTCACCAACTTAATGGAGAAAATTATGTTTTATGGGGAGGCAGAGAGGGTTATGACACACTTTTAAATACCAATATAAAGCAAGAATTAGAACAATTGGCTCGATTTCTCTCTTTAGTAGTTGAGCATAAACATAAAATTGGTTTTAAAGGCACCCTTCTTATCGAGCCTAAACCACATGAACCAACTAAGCATCAATATGATCGTGATGTTGCCACAGTGGTAGCTTTTCTTGAGCGTTATGACCTCCAAAATGAAATTAAATTAAATATCGAAGCAAATCATGCCACGATGGCAGGTTCTTCTTTTGAGCATGAAGTGGCGAATGCTTTTGCCCTAGATGCATTTGGTTCAATAGATATTAATCGTGGTGACCCTCAAAATGGCTGGGATACTGACCAGTTTCATAATGATCCTAAAGAAATAGCCCTAATAATGAGGCACATTCTTTTAAATGGAGGAATGAAAAACGGGGGCTTTAACTTCGATGCAAAACTAAGGCGCCAAAGCATCGATGCTGAGGATCTATTCATCGCCCATATTGGAGGGATAGATAATCTGGCAAGAGGCTTAATCAACGGTGTTAAATTAATTGAAGAAAAAGTTCTTAATGATTTTTTAAAAAAGCGCTATCAAGACTGGTCTAATGAGGAAGGACAAATGATTCTGTCTGGTGAATTGTCGTTAGAACAATTATCTAACCTTGCCCAAGATCCTGAGCCAAAGTCAGGAAAACAGGAATTTCTTGAAAATTACATCAATCGAATTATCGGGTAAAAAATTTAGCTATCAAAGCTTTATACAAATATTTGTTAACTCAGAATAAAATTCTAAGGAATGCAAACCACCTTCGCGCCCTACACCCGAGAGTTTAATGCCACCAAATGGGGTTCTCAGGTCCCTTAAAAACCAAGTATTAACCCACACCACACCAACTCCTAATTGTCGTGAGACACGATGAGCTCTTTTAATATCCTTAGTCCAAACAGCGGCGGCTAAGCCATATTTACTATTATTCACTTTCTCGACTACTTCTTCTTCTGAATCAAAAGAACTAATGTGGCAAACTGGGCCAAATACCTCTTGTTTGACCATGTCTGCTTCCTCTGAAAGTCCAGTAAATATGGTCGGCTGAACCCACGATCCTTTTTTTCTCGAATCTTTAAATTCTGGCACTCCGCCACCAGTGACTAAGTTACCACCCTCTTCTATAGCCCTAGCAAAGCAGGCCAAAACTTTTACTTGATGCTCTTTAGAGATTAATGGACCTAATTCTGCCGATTGACCTTCAGGCCAATTCTCAATTAAAGCTTCAGCACGTTTTTTTAATTCTAAAACAAATTTCTCATAGATTGATGCATGAACATAAACTCTCTCTGAACACAAACAAACTTGACCGCAATTAGAAAATACTGATCTTACTGTACCCTCAATAGCAGCATCAAAATCTGCATCATCAAATATGATGGCAGCATTTTTTCCTCCTAACTCAAAAGAAACTGGTTTAACATCATTCGCAGCCACTTTCATAATCTCTGAGCCAGTTGCCGATTCACCCGTAAATGTAATCGCATCAATATCTTCGTGTTTTGTTAGATACTCACCAGTAGAACCTGGACCAAATCCATGCAATAAATTAAAAACTCCAGATGGCAGTCCAACCTCATGAATAACTTCCGCTAATAAGGTTGCGCTCCCAGGTGTTTCTTCTGATGGTTTGGCAATAACACAATTACCCATGGCTAATGCAGGTGCGAGCTTCCAAGTTAAAAGCAATAAAGGTAGATTCCAAGGGGCAATAACTGCAATAACACCCGTAGGTTTTCTGACAGCATAATTTAGTGCTCCAGATCCATCGGGTGTATCCATCTCAAAACACTCAGTACTCACCGTTCTAGCTAGGTCAGAAAAAAATCTAAAATTCTCCGCCCCACGAGGAATATCAATAGTTCTTGCATGTGATTGAGGTTTACCCGTATCAGAAATTTCTGCATCAACAAAATCATCAAACCTTGCTTCAATACCATCCGCAATACGTCGAAGTAATTTACAGCGCTCTATTAAAGGTATTGTTCCCCATTCTCCTTTCAATGCGATCTTTGCAGCTCCTACAGCTTTTTCTACCATCTGTTTGTCAGCTTCGGCCACCCTGGCAATCAAAGATCCATCAACAGGATTGATATCATCAAAAAGACGATCGGATGATAAAAATTCACCAGCTATATAATTTTTATAAATTTTTGATGTCATAAAATTCTACTATGGAAATAATTCTAATTAATTATTCTCTAACGTTGGTATTTTAATTCCCCCCCAACATAGGTCATATCTATTTCAGTCGATGGTATATCACTATCTTCAATGGTAAGTAGATTTTTTGATAACACTATAAAATCAGCGTATTTACCTGGAGTAAGTGATCCTTTGAAACTCTCTTCAAACGCAGCAAAAGCATTATTAATGGTATACGTTTCTATTGCTTCCACACGTGTCATTTTATGCTCTGGGTAGAAGGCGTCTCCATTAATCATTTTCCTCGTAACAGAAGAATAGTAAGAAGCAATCGGATCAATTCTCTCTACTGGAACATCGGTACCATTTGTAAGTACGGCACCAGTATTGAATAAATCACGCCAAGGCTGGGAAGTTGCTTTTGCACGAATATCACCCAATCTGCTTGGAATCCATGGACCATCTGAAGTACCATGAACCGCTTGAATTGAAGCTATGACACCAAGCCCACCAAATCTTGGTACGTCCTCTGGATCGATATGTTGAGCATGCTCTATACGCCAACGTAATTGTTTACCATCAACATCTAATTGCTGCCAAATATTTTCATACAAATCTAAAATTTCACGATTAGCTCGGTCGCCAATCGCATGAGTATTAACCTGAAACCCGTGTTTGACAGCTATCTCAGCTGTACCTGATATATCCTCTACAGTCTCTAATACCAATCCGTCCGTTTCGGGTAAATCAAGATATGGATCAAGGAGCCATGCTCCATGCGCACCTAGTGCACCATCTACCTGACGTTTTATAGAACGCACGGTTAGAAAATCGTTGCCTTCAGAAACCATTTTATATTGAGGCAAAGCTTGATCCATAAGAGCATTTGATTCACCTCTTACCATTACATAAAGACGGACATCTAGCTCTTCCTCTGCCTCCAGTTTTTTAAAGAAATCTATAGTCTCAAAACTTGCACCCGCATCATGAAACGAAGTTATGCCATGCTTTAAAGATTCATCTGCAGCAAGCTTTACTCTTTCTCGATTTTGCAGCTCAATTTGCTGTGGCGTCAGACGACCATCATATTCATTTCTAGGCCCACGAATTAGTCTCTGCGCTGTCTCTCTCATTAATCCTGTAGCCTTTCCTGTTGAGTCCCTAACAATAGTGCCACCTTCAGGGTCTAGGGTATTATCATTCACTCCTGCAATCTCAAGTGCAGCATCATTCCAAAACGCGGCATGGCCACTAGCATGGCCTAATATAACCGGATTCTCTGGTGATATTTTATTTAAGGTTTCATTGATAGGCACTCCATCAACTGCATCCGCAGGTACACTTTGCCATTTATCTTGATGCCAGCCACGACCAAAAATCCATTCACCAGGCTTCGATTTATCCACCGCGACCGCGACCTTACGGACAATTTCTGACCAATCACCGACATCATTTAAATCAAGTATTTGCTTAGAACGACCTAAACTCATGAAATGGCCATGCCCTTCTATAAATCCAGGCATAACAAAGCGCCCGTTCAATTCTATCACTCGTGTTTTATCACCAATATATTCTGTGATTTCATCATCACTTCCAACAGCAGTTATTTTGTAGTCATTTATGGCCATAGCAGAGACGTTACCGTAATTAAGATCGACTGTTGCTATATCTCCACCAAGTAAAACTAGATCTGCTTGTTTTGCCATTTTATTTGATTTGTTATCTGATGGATCTAATTTAGCTCCATCTCCACAAGCACCTATGATAATCATCATCATAAGACCTATATTCAAGGTAATAATTTTTCTAAGCATAATCATTAATCTCTTTTTTAAATTAATTACTAAATTTTTTTCACTTCATAATTACAATAATCTCTTCTTAGTGTACATTATACGCCAATGGTAATTTACTAGAAACACTTGAATTCAGACTTGAGGTTAATTATTTTATGCGCCAAATTATTTTTTTTATAACTATGTTAATGATGATCAGTCCAGCTACTTGGTCCGATGCAATTCGTCAAACAAAAGGAGATTTCTATGATGCCTTTCGTCAATTAGATGTTGATCTTCCTAGTCCTAATGTATACAGAACAGCCTCGGGAGCACCAGGCCCTCAATACTGGCAACAAGAAGCTGATTACCATATAAAATTAAAACTAGATGAAAATAAACGTCACATTGAGGCCTCAGAAGAAATTACATACAAAAATAATTCACCAGATACTTTAAATTATATCTGGCTGCAGTTAGATCAAAACAGATTTGCTGATAATTCACTTCAACGAAGATCTGCGAATGTTTTAGGTAATTCTAATAGAGATGGCAGTGATCGATTAACTTATAATCAAATCGCGGTTGATCAACTCGCCAAAGATATCGATTACGGTTATGACATAAAAAAAGTCATAGATAACAAAGGTAATCCAATTCCATTCACAATCGTGGATACTATGATGCGTCTAGATATTGAAGAGGCTCTAGCACCTGGAGATAAAATAACTTTTTCTATTGATTGGTCTTTCAATGTCTTATTGGAAGCGCGTGTTGGCAGTAGGGGTGGTTATGAATATTTTCCTGAAACTGATACCTCAATTTATTTTTTGGCTCAATGGTTTCCACGTCTCGCAGCCTATACAGATTACGCTGGCTGGCAACACAAAGCATTCCTTGGTAGTGGAGAATTTACGCTAGAGTTTGGAGATTATACAGTCGAAATTACTGTCCCTGATGATCATATTGTTTCGGCAACCGGGGAATTACAAAATCCCAAAGAAGTTCTTACAAAAGAGCAAAGGGAGCGACTTAAGAAAGCGGATGATGCGACAAAACCAATTTTTATTGTTACTCCACAAGAAGCATTAGAGAACGAGAAAGAAAAATCTAATGGTCAGAAAACCTGGATTTTTAAAGCTGATAAGGTGCGTGATTTTGCCTGGTCCAGCTCTAGAAAATATATTTGGGATGCTATGACGCATCATCAAGATGACAAGAAACAACCGACTGTTTTAGCGATGTCTTTTTATCCAAATGAGGCTGAGCCTATCTGGTCAAAATATTCAACGCATGCTGTGGTTCACACGCTTGATGTTTATTCCAGATTCTCATTTGCCTATCCCTACCCTACAGCTCAATCAGTCAATTCATGGAAAAGTGGTGGCATGGAATACCCGATGATTACCTTCAATGGTTATAGGCCTGAGCTATTTGAGAGCAAAAAGGAAGAAGAAGATGTTGATAATGAACAAAAAGATGAAGACCCAAAAAATACCTATTCAAGAAGAACTAAATACGGTTTGATTGGCGTCATTATTCATGAAATTGGTCATATATATTTTCCAATGGTGGTTAACTCTGATGAACGCCAATGGACCTGGATGGACGAAGGGATAAATAGCTTCTTAGATTATCTTACTGCAATTGAGTGGGAAGAAAAATATCCCACATATGGAAATGATGCAAATGTTCTTGATTATATTACTGACTATATGCAAAGCGAGAATCAGGTTCCAATTATGACAAATTCTGACTCAGTACTAAGATTGGGACCAAATGCATACTCGAAACCTACCGCAGCACTAACAATATTGCGAGAAACAGTCATCGGTAGAGAGCAATTTGATTTTGCATTTAAAGAATATTCACAGCGATGGAAATTTAAGCGCCCAACTCCATCAGATTTTTTTAGAACAATGGAGGATGCATCTGGTGTAGATCTAGATTGGTTCTGGCGTGGATGGTTTTATTCTACAGATCATGTGGATATCGCTTTAACCTCGGTAAGAGAATATAAAGTATCCACAACAAATCCTGAGGTCGAATTTCCATTTAATATGAATGAATATGATGCGCGGACACCTGAGGCATTAACGCAAATAAGAAATCGTGATGAAGAGAAAGTGACTTATTTGAAACGAAATCCTGAATTGGCAGATTTCTATAATGAAAACGATAGATTCACAGTCAGTAATAAAGATAAAAATAAACATTCCTCTCTCATAGATGGTCTGGAAACATGGGAATATAGCGCTCTAGTAAGAGCTATTGAAGAAAATGATTTTATTTATTTTGCTGATTTTGAAAATATAGGTGGATTGAATTCCCCATTACCCATAATGATTACTTATACGGATAATACTGAAGAGTTTTTAACTATACCGGCGGAAATTTGGCGTCGCAGTTACAAGAAGGTCACTAAATTATTAATTAGACAAAAAGCGATAAAATCTATCGCATTAGACCCTCGACATGAGACAGCTGATACGGACTTTTCTAATAATTATTTCCCAAGTCAAATAGAAAAATCTCGTATTGAGCTCTATAAATCAGACTTTAAACGACGAGATTTAATGGCAGATATGTTAACAAAACTTAGAAAAAGAAAGACGGGGGAAGATGAAACAGAACGAACTGTCCCTCTTATAAAATCTAAGTGAGTATTTAGGATCTCATTATTCTTTATTGCAAAAGTATAGTTTTCCTATTGTTAACGATATTCGCGTCGAGCGCATTTGCTCATCGTGAACCAGGAATATTGACAACCATTGAATGGAATAATTGGATTGAGCGAACCGAAATTATTCATAGAGTTCATACGCATGATGCTGAAATAGGCGTAGCTGTTGTAGATAACCTGCCATTATTATCTGTTGCTAATGACGAAGACCTAGCACGTATTGCTCTCTATGTTGAAAACCATTTTTCCATTTTAGGTAAAGAAGGTTCCCTCAATATTCAGCTCATAGGAGCGGAGCTTATTGGTGATTATATTTTTATATATCAAGAATGGATAGAGCCATTATCACCCAATATCTTTATAAAAAACGATATTCTTCGTGAAATATATCCTTTGCAAATAAATCAAGTCAATATTATTTCTGAAGGTAATATTAGAACATTAATCTTTACTGAAAATGAAACTATACTTCCATATTTAGAATAATCGAATCTCATGTTTCCATAAGCTAAAATTCTTGTTATATTGCGCCCGCGTAAAATAAATTCACACAACAATTTTAATCTCGACATGGGACTTCAATGTGAGCATTAACAAAAAAAAACAAAGCTATAGAGATATAAAATTAGGCTTAGTCCTGGTTTTGGTTATTATTATATCAACAGTATTAATGTTGCAAAAAACTGCCAGTCTCGTTGATGAGCGTCGAGTATCAAAATTTGAAACCATTGAGTCAAGAATAGAGCCATTTGGAAGAGTCAGTATACCCAATGAAGGCTCTGAGATTGTTTATTCTCTTGAAGAAGAAATAGAATCAGCAGAAATCACACCTGAACCAATAATTTTAGAATCAAAAATGGTTGAGCTGTCAACAGGCTCTGAACATACCATAAGAATGTTGAATGTTGGGCCAGAAGGGACTATGGTTTTTGACCCTGCAGTCATTAAAGTATCTGTTGGAGATACCATACATTTTAAAGCAACGGATTTTGCTCACAATTCTGTTTCCGTTCCTAATATGATTCCTAACGGAGCAACAAGTTGGACTGGCTTACTAAATGAAGATATATCCATACAACTAGACAATGAAGGAATTTATGTATTCCAGTGTGACCCTCACTTAATGATGGCCATGATTGGTGTTATTCAAGTTGGCGATGCAGTTAATTATGAAGAAATTAAACAAACTTCGATAAACTTTCAAAAGAACTTTATGATGAATGCTGATCGACTAGATGATTATCTTGGTCGTTTATAATCTCTTTACAATAAACAAATCAATAACCATGCCAAGAAAAGTAAATAAATAATTAAGGTCTCTAATTCGATGCATACGAAAGACGTCATTATGATAATCAAACCGATACAACTTGGTTTAATAATTATCACGATATAGTGTATAAATAACTTATAAGTAATAAAACTCAATCGATTATGAATTATGGAAAAATATATAAATAAAATTATTCACAAACTAAAAGAAACTATCCCGAATGATGTGGAAGTTCTAAAAAATGATATTGAGCAGAATTTTCAATCTGCAGTCAACGCTAAAATCAAAAAACTGGATCTCGTGACTCGTGAAGAATTTGAAATTCAAGAAGAAGTTCTCCATAGGACACGTGAAAAATTGGAGCAATTAGAAGAGCAAATGGAAGTGCTTAATAAAACTCAATAACTAAAAGACTTTTTTCTTAAAGGAATTTATCGTCGTGCACTTCTTTCTCTGCCTGTCATTTTTAATAATAATTCCAAAAACCTTATACGCTCAAACTCTTAATTCTGGTGATACTGCCTGGATGTTAGTCTCAACGGTATTAGTTTTATTCATGACATTACCTGGACTAGCACTTTTTTATGCTGGTCTTGTGAGAAGAGGAAATGTTTTATCAGTTCTTATGCAGTGCTTTACCATTACATGTATTGCTTCTTTAGTTTGGATTATTTATGGCTATAGCATTGCTTTTAAAGGTGATGGTCTTTTTATTGGTGATTTAAGTGCAATTTTTTTAAGGGGAGTATCGAGAGATACCTTATTTGGAACAATACCAGAAACAGTTTTTATTATGTTTCAAATGACATTTGCTGTTATAACGCCCGCCCTAGTAGTTGGTGCATTTGCAGAAAGAATGAAATTTGGTGCCATGTGTATATTTTCTTTTCTTTGGCTTACCTTTGTTTATCTTCCCGCCTGTCATATGGTTTGGGGTGGAGGAATATTAGCTAAGATGGGCGTAATAGACTTTGCTGGTGGTCTTGTAGTTCATGTAACCTGTGGAATTGGAGCCCTTGTAGCAGCAAAAATATTAGGACCGAGAAGAGGTTTTCCAGAAACTGCTATGCCCCCTCACAATAGAACCATGGTAGTAATTGGAGCTTCAATGTTATGGGTTGGATGGTTTGGTTTTAATGCGGGTAGTGCTTTAGCGGCAAATACAGATGCTGGGATGGCGATGTTAGTCACTCATATAAGTGCTGCTTTGGGGGCACTTACTTGGATCTCTATTGAGTGGATAAAACAAGGCAAGCCAACCGTGATTGGAATAGCAACTGGGATGGTTGCGGGATTAGCCAGCATAACTCCTGCAGCTGGCAATGTGGGGCCTCAAGGAGCAATTATTATTGGAATATTAGCAGGCTTTATATGCTTCTATGCAACTCAAGCGATTAAAGGTTTCTTTAATATAGATGATTCACTAGATGTATTTCCAGTTCATGGAGTTGGTGGGATGCTCGGACTCATAATGTTGTGTTTTGTCGGTACAGAAAATAACTTACTAGGTTCAGGAGCGGCCGGTTTGTCATCAATTGCAGAAGGAAGTTCAATGCTACAATTGGTAATTCAACTTAAAGGAATATTACTAATAGGCATCTGGACGGCTATTGTATCTTGGACTATTCTTAAAACAATTGGGCTCTTTACGGATCTTCGAGTCACTGAAGAAGAAGAATACGAGGGGCTTGATAAAAGTTTACATGATGAAACTGGATATAATTTTTAAGCCTTAACCTCCGTATGCCATTTAATGTATGTTATAAATTAAATAATATTTTGAAAAAGGTTTCGCTATGGATATTCGAATTGCAACTCGTAAGAGTGAGTTAGCTCTATGGCAGGCAAAGCATGTAGCTGTCCTATTAAATGACCTTCCAGAAATCAATAATGTTACTTTGATTCCCTTAAGTACCAAAGGTGATCAAATACTAGATACCAGTTTACAAAAAATAGGTGGAAAAGGTCTTTTTATTAAAGAGCTTGAAGTCGCAATGACTGAAAATAGAGCAGATATTGCCGTTCATTCCATGAAAGATATGCCAGTCGTTGTTCCGACAGGTTTCTGTATTGCAGCAACGCTAGAACGTGAATCTCCTTTTGATGCTCTAATTTCGAAAAATAATCAACGTCTTTTAGAACTCCCCAAAGGTTCGATTATAGGAAGTTCTAGCCTTCGTCGCCAAGCACAAATTTTAAATATAAGGCCTGATATAAAAGTCAAAGACCTACGGGGAAACGTCAATACAAGAATAAATAAACTAGATAGAGGCGAATATGATGCAATTGTACTCGCTTATGCCGGTTTAAAAAGACTTGGTTTATCTGAAAGAATTTCCCAAACTTTTCTACCTGAGGACATGGTTCCAGCAGCAGCACAAGGAGTAATAGGTATTGAATGCCAATCAGAAAAAATTGAACTCATCGCAATATTAGCTCAGCTTAATAATAAAATTTCAGAACTAACTACATCCGCAGAAAGATCAGTTAACAGAGATCTGCAAGCAACCTGCCAATCACCCATCGGAACTTATGCAATCATTCAAAAGGATAAATGTATCATTGAATCAATTGTGGCATCTCCAGATGGCTCAAAAATAATAAGAGAGTTAATAGAGGGGCATAAAAAAGAAACAAAGACTCTTGGAGCAAGGTTAGCAGCTCGTTTAATCAAAAATGGCGCTGATGAGATCCTCAATATAAATTCACTATGAAAAAAGCTGAGCTAAAAAATATCGGTGTACTTGTCACTCGACCCAATAACCAAAACCAAGAATTAAATAGCGCTATAAAGAACCATGGAGGTAACTCCATTTTATTTCCTGTAATAAATATAAAACCTTTTTCATATACAACTATTAAGTCTAATAAAGAGCAATTGAAACTTGCCTCTATTGTGATATTTGTAAGCGTTAATGCTGCTATAAATGGAGCAAATCATTTTGACTTTACAGACACAAAAGTCATTGCCATCGGCCCGAGCACAAAAGACTATCTTGAAAAAAATAATATAACGGTAAGCTATTACCCAAAAGAAGGATATAACAGCGAAAAATTACTCCAGCACGCCATGCTAAGTAATGTAAAAAATCAAATAATCACTATCATCCGTGGTGAAGCTGGAAGAAGAATTTTAGGTGATGAGCTGTCCAGACGTGGGGGGGAAGTTCAATATCTAGAAACATACAAAAGAGAACAGCAAAGACATACAAAAGAGGAGATCACTAGTCTAAAGAAAAATTTTCGCGATGGAATTATACATTTTATCGTAATAATGAGTTTTGAAACATTTGAATATCTATCAATAATATTAAACTCAAACCATATCAAACTTCAAAATTCGATAAAGTTTGTGGTTCCAAGTCAGCGAATTGCCGATAAAATACATGCTTGCTCTAAAAATAATACCTGCATTATTTCTCCTGATACTCAAATTTTATCGATTATTGATGCGATTCAAAAAAATAGGTTAGTCTGAATATTAATGAATAAAAATAACGATAAAAAAAATCTATCCATTAAAAATAATTCTGAAGATAAAAAATCTTGGATTATCATCATCATGCTTGCGGTTATCTCGATATTTATATTTGGACTTTATTTCTATTTTATCAATAACTATACAAATATGGATATTCCAAAAAACAATATCCGTTCTCTGGAGAGTGAAATTATCAGACTAGAAAGTTTGGTTGATGAAAATAAAAAAAATAATCAAACACTTTTTGAGCAACAAACACAATATTCTAATTTAATCGCATTATTATCAAAAAAAATTGATAATAATTTAAATACCGCACAATTGCAGCCCGAGCAAACACAGAAATTATGGCTTCTAGCTGAAATTAAGTACTTATTAAACCTTGCCAATACTCAATATCTCCTCTCTTATAATATCGATTCAGCCCTTTTAGCTTATGAATTGGCGCTTGAAAAAATAAAGTCATCAAACATACCTGATTTAATTAATATTGAGAACTCTATTAAAAAAGAACTCAATATACTTAATGACTTCAATGCTTATAACTCAGAGAATTTAATTAAATTTTTTGAAGAAATTATGGAAAAGAGTAAATTATTCCCTTTCAATGAAGATGCTAAAGATAACACTGAATTGCCTATAAATGACTCATCTTGGCCTACAAAAATAATGCAATCCATCAAAGATTCGATGCAAAAAATTATAATTGTTAGAAATACTTCAAAAATAAATCTTAATGAAGTCTATCAACCATCCAGTAAAATTATTTCTGCTCGACTCTTAACTTCATTCATGGATATAAAAGTAGCGCTTATAAACAACAACCAAAAGAATTATCAAAGATTACTGAAAAATACTATTAATTGGATTGAGCGCTTCTATGACCAAGAAACATCCATCGTCAAAGATACTTTAAATGATTTAAATAAAAAATATGAATATATAATTGTAGGTCAAAAACCTGATACCTCTGCAACACTCCTCTTAATTAATGAATATGAGGATATGTTAAATAAAAATAAATTCGATACTGAGAATTCAAATAAATGAAGTATGGTTTCTTTATAGTTGCAACAATTTTAGCTAGTGCTTTTGTTTCAGAGTTGCTGTTAAAAGATTCCGGTTATGTTGCGATTTATTACCAAAATTATGTCATAGAAATGTCCTTACTAATCTTTTTATTAGTTTTTTTCTTAGTAATCATTCTTTTGTTTTTTGTAAAAAAAATCTTTGGTACGCCAAATTTAATTTTTAAAAAAACTAATTTATATAAAAAAAGAAACGCCAATGACTTGCTCGAACAAAGCTATCTAATGATGGCACGAGGTAATTATAAAAAGGCCGAGAAATACGCAAAAAATTCACTCAAATATTCTGACACTCCTTTAATAGCATACTTGCAAGGAGCAATAGCCGCAGATAAGCAAAATCTTCAAAAAAAGCGAGATGATTGGATCAGCAATGCCTACGAAAATTACCCCAAAGGTAATGAAGCAATACTTCTGCTCCAAGCTAAATTTCAACTGTCTGACCGAAACTTCGAAGATGCACGTACGACATTAAATAAAATCAAAAAAATAAATAATAATAGTATAGAAACCCTAAATCTTTTAAAAAATTTGTATATTGAATTAAAAGATTGGCAAAAATTATTGGATATATTACCTTTACTGAGAAAATTCAAAAAATCGAATATGCCATCTTTAGAAAAGATAGAATCCATAGCCTATATTCATATTATGAATACTACTAATGATACAAAAAAACTAAATCAAATTTGGAGTAGAGCACCTAAAATCCTCAAAAATAATGTCGAATTCACTAAAGTCTATTGCCAAAGATTAATTACAGATAATCAAGAAGATCTAGCATCAAAAACAATAACTTCTTTTTTAAACAAAGACTATGATTACACTTTAGTCTCAATGTATTCGCTAATGAATATTGATAATGCTGAAATCAGTCAAAAAAATATAATGCGATGGATGAAAACTCATGGTAAACGTGATGAATTATTAATTGTTGCAGCAGCTATCTGCAATAAAGAAAAATTGTGGGGACAAGCCAGTCGCTATCTTGAAGAATCAATAAGCATATCTCCCTCTTCTGAAGCTTTATTTAAACTCGGTGAAGTGCTCTCACATCTTGGTAAAACTAAGGCAGGAAATTTCGCTTTTGAAAGGGCCTTAAAAATCCAATCTAACTTAGAAAAGAATAACCAAATATGAAATTTGTCATCGCAGGAGCCGGTTACACCGGTTTATCCGTAATAAAAAGATTATCAAAAGAAAATACTACTTACATTTCTAGAACCAAACATGATTTTCCTGACTGTAATTGTAAAATAATTGATCTCGATAATGAGATCAATCCAATAAAGCTTGAGACTCCTTATGTACTTCTTTATACCATCCCACCTAACCCATCAATGGACATTGATATTAGACTCTCATCATTACTAAAGAATATTTCACCATTACCAAAAAGAATAGTCTATATGAGCACTAGTGGTGTTTATGGCAATCAAAATGGAAAATTGATCGATGAGCTTATAAAACCAAACCCAAAAACCAACAGAGCGAAAAAAAGATTGGCAGCAGAGCAATTTTTGTATCATTGGTGCTCAATAAAAAATATCGAACTAATTATATTGAGAGTTTCTGGAATCTATGGCCCGGGTCGTCTGGGATTGGATAGAATAGATAAAGATTTCACTATAATTAATGAACATGAAACTAGCTCAAGTAATCGAATACATATTGAGGATTTAACAACTTGCTGTATCGCTGCATTAGAGAACATAAATGCCTCAGGTATTTATAATATTTCGGATGGTGATTTTAGGAGTAATACATGGTTTATTAAAAAACTATGCGAATTAAAAAATCTACCGCCACCAAAAGAAATCAAGCGCGAAGAAGCACTGTCTTCTTGGAGTAAAAAGAGAATCTCGTTCCTTGAAGAATCAAGATGTCTAGACACTAAAAAATTACACAAAGAACTAAAAATTAAATTACTTTATGGCAATGTCGAAAAAGGGATAAAGGCTAGTATTTAAAAATAGTTACATTAAAACTATTAAATATAGTCAAAATACACATTGATAGTATTAATTCGGTTAATTTAGGAACTCGAATCAAATGACAAAGAAAAAAATTTCACAAAAAAATCAATTAAATGAAAAAGAAGTTGAAATATATTTAGAGGAACATCCAGATTTTTTTATCAATAAAAACCAACTATTAAGCTCACTTCATCTTCCGCATAGCAAGAAAGGAAGTATTTCACTGGTTGAAAAACAAATGACTTTGTTAAGAGAGGAAAATAGGCAGCAAAGGGACGCTTTAAACGAATTTATAATTACAGCCACAGAAAATGATGCACTTACAAGTAAAATTCAATCCTTAACCATTCAATTAATTTCTACAGAAGACTTAAAAACAACCCTTCAAATCTGTCACGATACTTTAATAAATGATTTTAAAATCGATACTTGTAAATTTATTTTATTCACAGAGATGAATGTCAAGAAATGCAACTATGTGGATTGTCTCAAGAAAAATGATAGCTCATTAAAATCATTCCAATCTTTTTTAAAAAGTAAATCACCACGCTGCAATAAGTTAACTGTTGATCAATATAAATTCTTATTTACGACATCAATAAACATTGCCTCGAGTGCTCTGATCCCTCTTAATACAGAAAAAAAATATGGTTTTCTTGCCCTTGGAAGTCTTAATGCTGATCACTTCAATCCCAGTATGAGTACGGATTATCTGTCTTTAATAGGGACCTTGATTTCAAAAAAAATCGAACGAGATACTATTTAATAAGAAATAGAAATGAAAGATAAAAATAATAAACAACAACGCTGGATAGAAAAATTTATTGAGCACATAAAATATGAAAAAATATTATCGCCACATACGTGCAAGAACTATTCACGTGATTTGAATATCTTTTTAGTTTATTGCTTGAACAACAAACTTCAATCTTGGCATATTATTGATGCAGAGCATATTAGAGCTTTTAGTGCCTCGCAATATAGAAAAGGTTTAAATCCCAAATCAATTCAACGTAATTTATCTTCAATAAGATCCTTCTTTCGTTATCTAATACGTGAAAATGAAATAAAAAATAATCCAGCACAATCCATCCGATCACCAAAAATAGGAAAAAGATTACCTGAGAATCTTGATGCAGATAGCATGTCAAAACTTCTAGACATTAAAGATACGGGTTTTATTGCCGATAGAGATAAAGCAATTTTAGAGCTATTGTATTCCTCAGGACTAAGATTAGCGGAGCTTATAAATCTTAATATCACTGATATTGATTTAGCGGATGCCACAGTTAATGTTCTTGGTAAAGGTAATAAAGAGCGAATTATTCCAATAGGACGTTATGCGTTAGCTTCATTGCAAAAATGGCTCAATACAAAAAAGAACATTAAAACAATTGATTATGATGCATTATTTATCAGCAAAAGAGGTAGCCGCATAAGTCCAAGATCAGTTCAATCAAGGCTTAATTATTGGGCCAAGAGGCAGGGTATAACCACAAAAGTATACCCTCATCTCTTAAGGCACTCATTCGCAAGTCACCTTCTTGAATCCAGTCATGATTTAAGAGGTGTGCAAGAATTATTAGGTCATGCCAATATAAGTACTACTCAAATATATACGCACCTTGATTTTCAGCATCTTGCCCAAATATATGATGAAACTCATCCGCGAGCTCGTATAAAGCGGAATAAATAAATCTGTAATAATTAACTGGCTCTAAACCAATAAATTACTAACACAGGGGATAAAAATGGATCAATTCCGAGGCACAACTATCGTTTCAGTCCGTCGTAATGGAAAAGTTGCCATAGCGGGTGATGGTCAAGTCAGTTTAGGAAATACCATAATGAAAGGTAATGCCAAAAAAGTCAGAACTCTCGCTTCAGGTAAAGTTATTGCTGGTTTTGCAGGTGGGACAGCCGATGCTTTTACATTGTTTGAATTATTTGAAAGCAAGATTGAGCAATACGGTAATTTAACTAGAGCCGCAATTGAGCTCGCAAAAGAATGGCGCACTGATCGTCGCTTAAGACGCTTAGAAGCACTTCTATGCGTTGCTGATAAGGAATCTTCTTTTATAATTTCAGGTAATGGTGATGTAATTGAACCTGAAAATAATATTATGGCTATCGGTTCTGGCGGAGCATTTGCTCAAGCTTCGGCACTAGCTTTGATAAACCATACCAAATTAGACGCAGCCACAATAGTTGAAGAATCTTTAAAAATAGCCGGCGAGATATGTGTTTATACAAATCACAGCATTACTATTGAAGAATTAGCTTGCAAATAACCCATACGGAAAAATAATTATGTCGCAAATGACACCAAGAGAAATTGTTCAAGAACTTGATAACCATATCATTGGTCAAGATGAAGCAAAGAGAGCGGTAGCGATTGCTTTAAGAAATCGCTGGAGAAGAATGAAAGTTGATGAGCCATTAAGAAGTGAGATCACTCCTAAAAATATTCTCATGATCGGGCCTACGGGTATTGGTAAAACAGAAATTTCAAGACGACTTGCGAAATTAGCTAAAGCGCCTTTCATCAAAGTTGAAGCCACAAAATTCACCGAGGTAGGTTATGTTGGCCGTGAAGTGGATAGTATTATTCGTGACCTTGTAGATATTGCCGTGAAAATTACACGTGAAACAGAAATGGAGAAAGTTCGGCATCGTGCTGAAGACTCTGCAGAAGAAAGAGTGCTTGATGCTTTACTGCCCCCCTCACCAAGTAACAGTGAAACTCATACCAATACTAAAGAAAATATGCCAGGTACAAGGCAAAAATTTCGCAAGATGCTCAGAGAAGGAAAATTAGATGACAAAGAAATTGAACTAGAAATTCAAGCTGCTCCTGTGGGCATAGAGATTATGGCCCCACCAGGAATGGAAGAAATGACTAATCAATTACAAGGAATGTTTCAAAACCTTTCTAACAACAAAACAAAAACTCGAAAACTAAAAGTTCAAGATGCAATGAAAATCTTGATTAACGAAGAAGCCGCTAAAATGCTTGATGAAGAAAAATTAAAAGCTCAAGCTATCGATTCAGTTGAACAACAAGGCATAGTTTTTTTAGATGAAATAGATAAAATCGCTAGGCGTTCAGAGGGAATGGGAGCCGATGTCTCAAGAGAAGGTGTGCAAAGAGATCTTCTGCCCCTTATTGAGGGCTCCACAATTAATACCAAATATGGAATGGTAAAAACAGACCATATTTTATTCATCGCCTCTGGCGCATTTCATGTTTCAAAACCATCTGATTTAATCCCTGAGCTACAGGGCCGTTTCCCAATTAGAGTAGAATTAAAATCACTCAAGACGGAAGATTTTGTTCGCATTTTGACGGAACCAGATGCATCTCTGACAACTCAGTATATGGCATTAATAAAAACCGAAGGCGTACATTTAAAATTTACCAGTGGTGGAGTTAAACGTCTGGCTGAAGTTGCTTTTCATGTGAATGAAAATACTGAAAATATTGGTGCCAGAAGATTGCACACTGTTTTGGAAAGATTATTAGAAACAGTCTCATTTGAAGCTTCAGAAATAGAAGGCAGCAATATTAAGATAGATGAAGATTATGTTAACAAGCATCTTGCTGAATTATCAAAAGATGAGGATTTAAGCCGCTATATTTTATAATAAAATTCTAGCCTAAATATATCCAATGATAACCTCGCCAATCGAAATTAAATTACGCAATAAATCAAGATTGCTCTCAATTGAATTTAAAGATAATGAGGTTTTTGAGCTATCTTTCGAGTTTCTTCGAGTTCATTCACCCTCTGCTGAAGTCAAGGGACATAGCCCTAATCAAGCAGTGCTACAGCTAAATAAACATGATGTAATGATTAAAGATATAGAACCCATAGGCCATTATGCGATAAGATTAATTTTTGATGATGGGCATGATAGTGGTCTCTATACATGGAAATATCTTTATGAATTAGGCCGAGATCATGGGGTACTATGGCAAGCTTATCTCGACCAACTTCTGGCCTCTGGATATAATCGCCCTAAAGTAACAGATGATTAATTAATGGATAAAAAAACAACTCACTTTGGTTACAAAACTATTGCCAGAGAAGAGAAAGCGGCGCATGTAAAAGATGTCTTTGACTCTGTGTCAAGTCGATACGATGTTATGAACGACTTAATGTCGGCTGGCTTACATAGGTTATGGAAGAAATATACTATTGAAAAAGCAGCAGTAAAACGTGGCCAAATAATTTTAGATCTAGCTGGAGGTACTGGTGATCTTGCAAAAGCTTTTTCTAAACAAGTCGGTGAAGATGGTCATGTGGTATTGGCTGATATTAATTTATCAATGCTAAAAGAGGGGCGCGCTCGATTAATTGATGCTGGTGTATCAAAAAATCTATCGATAGTTCAATTGAATGCTGAAAACCTTCCATTTCCAAAAAATAGTTTTGATCTAATCACAATAGCTTTTGGTCTTCGAAATGTAACTGAAAAACAACTAGCTTTAGAATCAATTTACAAAGCCTTAAAACCTGGTGGCAAGCTATTAATTTTAGAATTCTCAAAACCCATAAGTATAATGCAACCTCTATACGATCTTTACTCATTCAAAATCTTACCTTTTCTTGGTGAATTAGTAACTAATGATGCTGAAAGTTATCGTTATTTAGCAGAATCAATTCGCATGCATCCTGATCAAGATACCTTGATTGGAATGATGAAAAATTCTGGATTAGAGCGTTGCCGTTACCAGAATTTAACTGGTGGAATTGTAGCGCTTCACGAAGGTTATAAATTCTAGTGAATATTCTTGATAAAACATTACAACCATTTATAAATATGGTTAATAGGCAGATTGCAGAAAAAACTCCGGCCCTTGACCTTAGTAAAGAACTTGAAGGTAAAGTAATTTCAATGAAAATAAGAGACACTGAGCATCATCTAGATTTCATTATGATTGAAAATAAACTTCAAGCGGTTAATGATTCAGATGATCATGATGTGCAGATAACCGGCTCGTTACTGACTTTTACAAGCTTAATCAAAAATAGTCCAGAAGAGGCTGTCAGAGATGGCTTATTAAATTTTCAAGGTGATATCGGGATAGGACAAAAGTTTCAAGAACTAATGCGATATGCAAAGCCTGACTTTGAAGAAGAATTATCACGAGTATTTGGAGACATGGCAGCACAAAATATTGGAAAGGTAAATTCTAAAGTATCTCATTGGGTAAAAGATTCAAAAAATATCTTAGAACAAAATATCTCTGAATATCTTCAAGAAGAGCAAAAAATACTGCCGAGTCAATACGAGTTTAATAAATTTCAAGTAGCCGTAAATAAGTTACGTGATGACGTTGATCGTATTGAAATTAAATTCAAAAAAATAAATCATCTTGATTAAATAAAGTATGTCTTCATTTAAAAATTTAAAAAGATTAATAAAAATCCAGCATGTTCTTGTCAGTTATGGTCTTGATGAATTGATTGATAAAACCGGATATTTAAAGCCTTTAAAGTATCTATTTTTGTTATGGCCAAAAAGAGTTAATAAGAAACTCCCACTGGGACAAAGAATACGAAAGGCGCTTGAAGAATTGGGACCAATTTTTATTAAATTTGGCCAAGCCATCTCCACTCGACGTGACCTGCTCCCTCTAGAAGTAGCAGATGAACTTGCAAAACTTCAAGACCAAGTGCCTCCATTCCCAAAAGAACAGGCTTTAGAGATGCTGGTCAAAGAATATGATCAACCACTCGATGAATTATTTTCAAGAATTGATAATGAACCATTAGCAGCAGCATCTATTGCACAAGTTCATAGTGCGGCACTCATGGATGGTCAAGAAGTAATCATAAAAATTTTACGCCCAAATATTAAAAATCTTATCGAAAGTGATGTTGCCGTTCTTCATATATTGGCTCGTTTAGCACAAAAATACTGGCATGAAAGCGAACAAATTAAACCCATAGAAATAGTAAATGAATATGAAAAAACAATAATCAATGAATTAGATCTTAAACGCGAAGCAGCCAATACCACGAAATTAAAAAGGAATTTTTCTGGCTCTGAACTACTTTATGTTCCTGAGATATACTGGGATTTCTGCCGAACAAATATTTTAGTACAGGAGCGTATTTTTGGTACCTCAATACGTGATATTGATACCCTGAAGTCGAACAACACGAATTTTAAAGTCCTCGCTGAAAATGGAGTAGAGATATTTTTTACACAAGTATTTCGACATAATTTTTTTCATGCGGATATGCACCCGGGAAATATTTTTGTTCTACTTGATGATCCAGAGAATCCAAAATATGCCGCTGTTGATTTCGGAATAATCGGTACGCTTACTGAAAATGATCAATACTATTTAGCTGAAAACTTTTTAGCTTTTTTTGAAGAAGATTATAGAAAAATTGCTCAATTACATATTGATTCAGGGTGGGTACCTCCCGATACGAGAGTTGATGAATTAGAAATTGCTGTACGTACCGTCTGTGAGCCAATTTTCAATAAACCATTATCTGAAATCTCTTTTGCTAAAGTATTAATAAGTCTATTCAACACAGCTAGACAATTTAATATGGAAATACAACCTCAACTCATTTTATTACAAAAGACTTTATTCAATATCGAGGGTCTTGGTCGACAGTTATACCCTGAATTGGATCTCTGGAAAACCGCCTATCCAGTCCTAAAAGAATGGATGGGAGAGCAAATGGGTCCTCGAGCAATTCTTAAAGATTTTCGAAACAATCTTCCTTTAATGAGACAAACAGCTCGTAACTTTCCTAAAATTCTAAAACATCTCTCACAGCAAGCGGCGAGTAAAAATGACAACGATATTCTGTTAATTCGAATACAACAACAAATATCCCAACAACAACAAAAACAGTTTTACATCGGTGTTGGAGTAACAGCCATTTCATCGAGCGTTCTAATTTATTATCTGGCATCACTACCTTGGATTGCTTATTCACTGCTTTTAATTGGAGTAATTTGTTTATATAAAGGCAAACCAACCTAAGTGCGTACCATAAAAAGTTATGTCAAACGCAAAGGAAGAATCACTGAAGGTCAAAACCAAGCGATTAATACACTATGGACAAAATATGGAATTGACTATTCAAAAGAATTCTTAAATTTTCCTTTTATTTTTAATAACAACCATCCAGTACATTTAGAAATTGGTTTCGGTGATGGAGAATCACTGATTAAGCAAGCAGCCTCTAATCTTGAAAACAATTATTTCGGCATTGAAGTGCATGACCCAGGAATTGGTCGTTGCCTAATGAATATTAAAAAACATAATCTAACTAATATAATGATTTCTTCTCATGACGCTATTGAAGTTATGAATGATCAAATAAAAGAAAATACACTGGAAAGAATTAATCTCTATTTTCCAGATCCATGGCCAAAAAAACGTCACCATAAACGCCGAATCGTGCAGCCCATGTTTCTGGATATGATCGCAAGTCGCCTAAAAGAAGGTGGCACACTTAACATTGCAACCGACTGGGCAGCCTATGCAGAGCATATCGACGAAGTTTTTTCCCATTCGGATCACTTTATCTGCATCGAGCGTCGCGAACACGACGGTGAACTGCCATTCAAGCGTCCTCAAACAAAATTCGAACGTCGCGGACTAAAGAAAGGTCATCGAATATGGGATTGGTGTTTTAAAAAAAACCTAATACTTAAATAAGCTTACGCTTCGTCTTCCCCAATCGAAGACTCACGACAACCCGGATCATGAAGTTCCTTTAACTTACCTACCATTATTTTAACGTCCTGCATTGGTCCGATTCTCGTTCCATGGCGCCACCTTGATTAGTAGCAACATACCTGGGATCGCAAAAACCATACAGAGTAAAAAGAAATTCGTCCAGCCAGTTTGCTCAACAATCACTCCCGTAACCGAGTTTGCGAAGACTCTTGGAACTGCTGCAATCGCGGTAAATAAAGCGAGCTGCGTTGCAGCAAATGCCGGATTCGTTGTACGCGCCATAAATGCAATCAAAGCCGCTGTGCCAAGACCAACACCAAGGTATTCGAAAAAGACGGCTACACCGAGCATCCATGGGTTCGGGCCTACTTCTGACAATATAACGAACCCAAGAATACTAACGATTTGCACGATGCCGAACAGCCAAAGAGCACGATTGATTGCCAACTTCACCATGATTATTCCGCCCACTATTCCACCGAGAATTACGGCGACGAGGCTCGCCATCTTCGAGATCGAACCTATCTGCGTCCCGGTAAATCCCAGGTCTATGAAGAAGGGTGTCTGCAGCGCGGTCGCCATATTGTCACCGAGTTTATAGAGAAATAGAAAAGTCAGGACTAGCAACGCAGGGCGTAATCCAGCACGTCCAAGGAAGTCTCGAAATGGCTCTATCACTGAATCTCTTAACGTTTTCGGTGGTGTGGGTTCGGCTATCGCTTCGTCAATGACAAGAGTTGCAATGATTCCAACCAACATGAACAGGGCCACAATTACGAACACCATATGCCAAGGCAGATGGTCCGCCAGAATGAAACCAAGTGCGCCAGGTATTAACCCAGATAGACGATAGGCTTGTACATGAATTGAATTTCCCAACCCAAGCTCTACGTCCGGTAATAATTCGCGCCTATAAGCGTCAAGCACAATATCCTGACTGGCGCTGAAGAACGCGACAGCAATAGAAAGATAAGCGATGCTCCAAATCGACACATCGGGCTTAAAAACTCCCATCGAGCCCATGGAAAACAATAAAACCACTTGCGTGAAGAGCATCCAACCACGGCGATGGCCCAGAAATGGCAAGGTGAAGCGATCAATAATCGGCGACCAAATAAATTTCCATGTAAAGGGAAACTGAACGAGTGCAAAGAAACCAATCTCAGCCAGACCGACACCCTCCATTCTTAACCAGCCTGGAACCAATTGAAACAATAGGTACAACGGCAGTCCCGATGTAAAGCCTGTGAAAACGCAAATTAACATTCGTCGATTCAGAATCGCTTCTTTGAAGCTTTCCGATCGCGAGCGATCATGTATGGCGTTATTTAGCATGAACCCAATCATAATCAATCGTTACGGGTGCGTGGTCAGAAAATCGTTCGTCACGGTAAATCACGGAGTTTTTAACTTTATTCTTCAGTCCTGGCGTGACGACGTGGTAGTCGAGGCGCCACCCAACATTATTATCCCAAGCGCGACCGCGGTTGGACCACCAGGTATATTGCTCATCATCCTGCGACAACATCCGGAACGCGTCTGTAAACCCATACTCTCGATATACCTTGTCTAACCAAGCGCGCTCTTCGGGTAGGCACCCTGATTTTTTCTGGTTTTGTTTCCAATTCTTGATATCACCTTCTTTATGGACGATATTCCAATCACCGCATAAGATATATTCAGAATGACGCCGCCTCAATTTTATTAAATGCTCCGCAAATGCCTTTAAACATTTCATCTTAAAAGCTTGACGAACATCTCCGGAAGAGCCGGAAGGTAAGTAAACTGAAACAATATTAATCGAACCAAGTCTAACTTCAATATATCGCCCCTCATCATCGAATTCTTTAAAGCCAATACCAAAGATAACTTTCTTAGGTTTGTGTCGAGTGTATATCGCTACTCCGCTGTAACCTTTTTTTAGAGCATCCTTGTAATAACAAAAATAATCAGTCGGTTTAAAGCATTCGTCCACAAGTTGAAATTCTTGTGCCTTTGTTTCTTGAATGCATATGACATCTGCATTTTGTATTTTTAACCACTCAAAGAATCCCTTCCTTGCAGCAGCCCTAATACCATTTGCATTTAAACTAATAACACGAAACAATTTTCATTCCTTTTGGGTGCGTTTTATTATAAGACTTGGGTTAACTAACAATCCTACTGACTTCGACCTATAATAGGAATTATATTTTGGCTTAATATTATATCGACTTAATAGAAACTATAGTGATCCCATAAAATGCAAATGTATAAAAGAAATTTTCTCGAATTGGCTATAAAATTAGGTGTTCTTAAATTCGGAGAATTTACTTTAAAATCTGGTCGAAAAAGTCCTTATTTTTTTAATGCAGGGCTTTTTAATACGGGTCAAGCAGTCGCAGATTTAAGTCAATACTACGCAAATGCTATAGTCGATTCTGGAATAGAATTTGATATGATATTTGGTCCTGCTTATAAAGGCATACCACTAGCTACTCAATCAGCGGCAGCACTTGCCGAGCACCACCAAATAAATAAACCGTTTTCCTATAATAGAAAAGAACTAAAGAAACATGGTGAAGGTGGAATTATTGTTGGTGCACCTCTAGATGGTCGAGTACTAATCATTGATGATGTAATTACTGCTGGCACAGCTGTAAGGGAAGCGTTCGATTTGATCGAAAATTCAAATGCAAAGATTGCTGGATTGGTAATTTCAATAGATAGACAAGAAATAGGGGTAAACGAAAAATCAGCTGTTCAAGAGCTGGAAGACAATCTTAATATACCAGTTGTCAGTATCGCCAAACTTGATGATCTTATCGAACTAATGAAAATAACGAGTGACTTAAAAGTTCACTTGCCATCAATAATTCAATATCAGCAACAATACGGCATCACAGTTTAAATAGGCTAGTATTCCGCTCAAATAAAACCTATATTTCGCGCATCATGTCTAGGACAGCAATATTTTGCATTGGGGTTCCAGTAATTCTTAAAATGTTCTTTTTTTCTGCCATATTTAAAGTCACATCAACATCCAAAATATCTTTAAGAAGAGTCACTTTTTTAAGATATCCAGCCTTATCTGCAATTCGCATATCCGAAGTAAATGACCGCGTGAGATCATAGTCAAATAATACATTTACATCTTTACGTCCATAGACATCGCCGGTAATTTCACCAGATTGAGAGGTCGTACACAGCGAAGCAACAACTGCTCCATTTTTGATGGATTCTATATTTTTATCATCTATTAAACATTCAGAGGTATTGGTCACCATAATAACGGTGTCGTAATCGCTTAGGTCCATGACATCTTGAAATTCAGCACTTATACCTAAATCATTGCATGAGGCCTCAAATGAATCAGCACGTTGATTTCTGGCATGATAATCAATGCAATCAATTAAGGGAAAGGCATAATTAAGATATCGAATTACCTCAATCGCCAATTTTCCTGCCCCTATTATTAGAATTTTATTTGGTTTATGTTTTAAACTTTCAAAAAATAAACAAACCATCGCAGCAGTTCGTTGTTGAATCTGTTCCTTAATATTACACTCAAAGATGCATTGACCTTTTTCATAAATTCGACCAGTAGTTGCGTATTCATTACTTATAACATCATAAGGGCCAGATACTTCATAAATCAACGGAGCCTGATTATCACGTAAAAGAAAAGTCGTTTCAAAAACATTATCACCCAAAAAACTTCCGTCTATATTTTCGAATTCTAATAAAGCACGTTGGTATTTTAAGCGATGATTATTTATTAATAGTTGCCGAATATTAGCTATTAATCTTTCTTTATTAAGAATAATTTCACTCATAATTTTCTTTTTGAATTAAACGGTTAATTGTTAAATTGAAATAACAGAGAACTTACAAATCAACTAAGATCTTCCAGAATGTCCAAATCCACCTTCGCCTCTATCGGTTTCTTCAAACTCATCAACTACCTCAAATTCAACTCTCTCGACAGGAATAAAAACCATTTGAGCAATTCGATCACCGGGTTTAATAATATAAGCCTTACCACTTCGGTTCCAACAAGAAATAAAAACTTGGCCTTGGTAATCCGAATCAATTAAACCTGTTAGATTACCCAATACCAATCCGTGTTTATGCCCTAATCCTGACCTCGGTAACAATATAGCTGCTAAATTATTGTTGGCTATATAAATAGCTAAGCCTGTTGGAATTAGATGGGTTTCACCCGATTCAACCACCAATTCCTCATCAATACATGCACGCATATCCATACCTGCTGATCCATCAGTTGCTAAATGTGGCAATGGAATATCATTACCAATCCGCGGATCTAATATTTTTAACTGTATGGATTTCATATTTTTTTCCAATTAACGAATAGAGGTTATATTTGAAGGATTTGTTTTTTTTTGTTCAAATTTAATTTGAAATCTTTCTGTAATTAAGAGTACTAACTTTTTTGCTAGAATATTTTTTGGCATTTTTTTAAATTTTTTTCCTGACGCTCCCCAGAAGACATGCACAGCATTATCATCTTGATCAAATCCATGATCTGGACCGACTCTATTCGCAATGATCATATTCAATGATTTGTCATTGAGTTTTTTTAAAGCATATTCTTTCAATCGGTGTGTTTCAGCAGCAAATCCAACAGTGAACGGTGCTATTTCTAACTTACTAACGGATGAAAGCACATCTTCAGATTTTACTAACTCAATGATTAAATCATTCTTCATTTTTTTAATTTTATTCTTATGAATGATAACTGGGCGATAATCTGCCACTGCTGCTGCTGCCACAAATATATCCACATCATTGATGTTTTTGTGCACAGCTTTGAGCATATCATCAGCGGTTTCTATATAGGTAAGTGCCATATGTTCAGGCTTAGGTAAATTAGTTGGTCCACTGACCAAGTGAACGTCTGCGCCTGCGGCTCTGAATTCAGAAGCAAGTGCATAGCCCATCTTTCCTGAGCTTCTATTAGTGATATAACGAATTGGATCAATAGCTTCTCGAGTTGGACCAGCCGTGATAAGAACTTTCTTACCTATTAACGGCCTATCAATATTCATCACCTTATTGATTAGAGACTCTACTATGAATTCAGGTTCAGGCATTCGGCCAATACCGGTTTCTCCACAAGCTTGATCCCCAGTTTCTGGATCAATAATCACTATCCCTCTGTTTAGAAGAATATTTCTATTTTCCTGAACAGCTGAATTCCCCCACATCACATGATTCATTGCAGGCGAAATTACAATCTTCGCTTTTGTCGCCAAACATAATGTGGTTAATAAATCGTCGGCTGATCCTTGCGCAATTTTTGCCATAAAATTAGCTGTAGTTGGAGCAATTAATATGTAATCAGCCCAGCGAGCTAATTCAATGTGATTCATCACTGCTTCGGCTTCTTTATCCCATAAATTAGATCTCACGGGATTTAATGACACAGCTTGGAGACTTGTTTCCGTAACAAATTCCTTGGCACTCTCAGTTAAAACTACCTTTATTGAAAACCCATGTGCGCGCAACTGTCTCACTAATTCTGGTGATTTATAAGCTGCAATACTTCCAGTAACGCCGAGTAATATATTTTTCATAGTATAAATAAATTCAATAATTTCTTACGTTAAATGCAAGCTTATACGTTGGTGTACCTATATTTCCAGTAAATTAAAGAATTAATCAATACTTAATAAAATAGTTCTTTCTATTATACGAAAAATAAGAGGCTTAATTATTCAAGATAAATAAGGTAAAATACTCTTATTAACCTTGATTACACATCAAGGTACTGGTATAAAGTTCCGCTGCTCGCTACTTATTAAGCGACTATCTTTTAACAACACAGCAAGAGACTGAGCCATGTCTAAAATTTGTCAAGTTACAGGCAAAAGCCCAATGAGCGGAAACAATGTTTCCCATGCTCACAATAAAACTCGTCGTCGTTTTCTGCCTAATCTTCAAAATAAAAGATTTTGGCTAGAAAAAGAGAAGCGATTTGTTAGGCTAAAAGTGTCAGCAAAAGGTCTAAGAATCATCGATAAACATGGCCTAGAGAAAGTCCTAGCTGATATGCGCGCACAAGGTCAGCGCGTTTAATTTTATATCGGAAACTAAAATGAGAGAAAAAATAAGATTAGTCTCAAGCGCCGGAACCGGTCATTTTTATACTACAGATAAAAATAAGCGTGTTCATCCTGAAAAAATGGAAACTAAAAAATACGATCCTACAATTCGCAAACATGTTCTTTATAAAGAAGCAAAGATCAAATAAGTCTTTGTATTAATCAATCTATTGTTAGTGAAATAGATTGTTCCTAAAATAATTTAATCTTCTAAATCCAATGCCTGAATTGCCAGAAGTCGAAACCACAAGACTAGGCATAATTCCATGGGTCCTCTCAAAGAAAATTACTGATGTCCAAATAAGAGAGTCTCGATTGCGTTGGCCGATACCTGCAAAAATAAAAGATCATCTAATAAATAAAAATATTCTCTTTGTAAAGAGACGTGCAAAATATTTATTACTCGAGACGATTAATGGATCTGCCATCATCCATCTTGGAATGTCAGGTAGTTTAAGAATTATTAAAGATTCTGAGCCTGCCGGTAAACATGATCATTTTGATATTATATTCAGCGATGGTTTGGCCTTAAGGTATAGAGATCCACGACGATTTGGTTCTTTTCTATGGTCAATAGACCCTCTTTCGCACCCCTTATTAAGTAAACTTGGGCCTGAACCACTTGAAGATATTTTTACTGGTAACTATCTCTGGAATAAGTCGTATAAGCGTAAAGTATCCATCAAACAATTTATCATGAATGCTCAAATCGTTGTTGGTGTGGGTAATATTTATGCCAGTGAGTCACTCTTTATGGCTGGCATTAATCCTAAACGTCAAGCTGGTAGGATTTCAAAAATACGTATGGAAAAATTAGTGGCTTCAATTAAAAAAATCTTATTACAGGCAATTGATGCTGGTGGTACGACTTTACAAGACTTTCATACTTCGGATGGAGGTGATGGATATTTCAAAGCTAAGCTCAATGCCTACGACCGCAAAGGCAAGCCATGTCTATTTTGTTCTTCTGCAATATCGATGATTGTTATTGGCCAGCGATCAACATTCTACTGCAAAAACTGTCAAACTTAATTCTTGGATTTATTAAAACGATCAACAAGAATCCTCTCTACAACTGGCGCAACAAAATTGCTCACATTACCACCCATATTGGCAACTTCGCGAACTAAACTAGAGGTAATAAATGCATATTCGGTTGGAGTTAGAAATGCCGTTTCAATCTCCTTAGCTAAATATCGATTCATATTCGCAAGCTGCAGTTCATACTCAAAATCTGACACAGCACGCAAACCTCTAACTATTACTGTAACGTCATTCGCCATAGCAAAATCCACAGTCAATCCTGAATAATCACAAACTTCAATATTATTTAAATCCTTCAAGACAGACTTGGCCATATCGACTCTTTCTTCCAACGTAAACATTGGATTTTTTTCAGGATTTGCAGCAATAGCCACAACAACTTTGTCAAAAATTTTTGACGCACGAATTGCCAACTCTCTATGACCAAGTGTCATTGGGTCGAATGTACCAGGATACATCGCTTTTACTGTCATTAAAAAATCCTCGCTCTGTTTATAATAACTAATTCACTTTTATTAATGCAAAACAAACTTTGCCAATGTTCTTTTGATGAGTAATTGCCCAATTCTCTGGAAGAACTGGAAAATCTTGTTTAATGTCAAGCTCAACATATATTTTAGCGTCAGGCGATAACCATTGACTATGATATAGAAGTCCAAGCACATCTGTTAATGAATTATCTGCAAAAGGAGGGTCCAAGAAAATTAAATTGAATGTTTGATTTACTTTAGATTTTAAAAAAACCATTGCTTCCTGATTATAAATGTTTAAATTTATTGCTCCAAATAACTTAGCAGTTTCATGCAAATAACTATTTGCCAACTTAGAATTTTCCACAAATGTTACTGATGAAGCGCCTCTTGATAGTGCTTCGAATCCTAAACTTCCAGTTCCAGCGAATAAATCCAAACATTGCGCATTTTCAATATCAGGGGCCAGCCAATTAAATAAGGTTTCCCTGATACGTTCAGATGTAGGGCGTAAATTTTCTAAATTAGCAACTTTCAAGAAGCGATTACGCCATATTCCGGATACAATTCGGATACGCCCCGGATAATGATTGTTGTGTAATGTATTTTTCTTTTTTGACATAAAGAACAAGTTATTTTTATATAATCAATAAATCTAAAACTAGGAATATAGCAGTGACTAACGAACATAATGACATAGATGATAAGCCAAAAAACTTTTTTTCACGGCTAACTAGCGCCTTAAAAGGGAAAAAAGACGTTCTAAAAAATAACTTAGTCAATATTCTAACAACAAATAAAATCAATGAAGATCTATTGGAAGAAATTGAAACTGAACTTATCATCGCAGATATTGGAGTTCATACTACCCAAAAAATAATCAATCAATTAAAAGAAAAAAGAAAGAAAAATTCTAAAAAAAATGAAGATCTAAAGCACAATATTAGAGATATTATGTTATCTATATTAGAGCCTGTATGTACTCCACTTATCATAAAAAATAATGATGATCCTTTCGTGATTCTAATGATAGGGGTAAATGGAGCTGGAAAAACAACCTCTATTGGAAAATTATCACGGTACTTTAAAGATCAAAATCATTCAGTAATATTAGCTGCCGGCGATACATTTCGCGCAGCTGCTATAGAACAACTTCAAGTTTGGGGCCAAAGAAATAAAATCGAAGTAATATCCCAAGAAACTGGCGCTGATCCTGGTGCCGTAATTTTTGACGCTCATGCATCTGCTAAAGCAAAAAAAATTAATGTACTTCTAGCGGATACCGCAGGTCGTTTGCATACACAAACAGGCCTAATGGATGAATTAATTAAAATAAAAAAAATTCTTAACAAACAATGCGATGCAGCACCGCATGAAGTTATGTTAGTTCTCGATGCCAGCCTTGGTCAAAATGCATTAATACAAGCTGAAAAATTCAATGAAGCACTAGGTATAACTGGACTAATTGTCACCAAGCTCGACGGAAGTGCAAAGGGTGGAATCGTATTAAGTATCGCGGATAAACTAAAAATTCCAATCCGATTTATTGGTATAGGCGAGAAACTTGAGGATATGCAAGTCTTTAATCGTCATGATTACGTCAATGCTTTATTGAATCTACCTCAAAATCATCAAAATAATTAAACTTTTTAAAAATGAGTAAATTTACGCATTTATCAAGTAAATTTTTTAGTATTTTATTGAAATTTCCTCATATCTTTAAACAGTAAACTACTGATTTATAAAGTTATTATAACTTATAGATGTATCTATTTGTAAAATCATTCACCATATTATTAGCACTCAATCTTACTGACTGCTAAAATGTGTATCTTATTGATTAATATAGACATTGAATTTATGGACATAGCTCTACCAAAAGTAAATTACGATTTAATACAGGCAGGTCCTGTTGGAAGCCTTGATGCTTATATTCAAGGTATAGGTATTATTCCCGTTCTCAGTAAAGAAGCTGAACAAAAACTTGCGCGTAAATATAATAATGAAGAAGATCTTCAAGCAGCAAGAGAACTAGTAATGGCGCATCTTCGCTTCGTCATCCATATCGCAAAAGGTTATAAAGGCTATGGCCTTCCATTAGAGGATCTAATTCAAGAAGGTAATGTCGGGCTTATGAAGGCTGTAAAACGCTTTGATCCTGATTTTGGAGTGCGCCTAGTCTCATTTGCCGTACATTGGATTCGAGCTGAAATTCATGAGTATGTGCTTCGTAACTGGCGTATCGTGAAAGTTGCTACAACAAAAGCGCAACGTAAATTATTCTTTAATCTTCGTAAGCAAAAAAAGAGTTTGAGCTGGTTGTCCTCAGAAGAAACCAAAGCCGTAGCAGACGATCTTGGCGTCTCAACAACTGAAGTATCAGAAATGGAAAAACGTCTAAGCTCTCGCGATATGACATTTGATCCAACACCTAGCGATAATGATGACAATAACAACTACAATCCTTCGGCCTATCTACCAAATCCTGATAGTGATCCAGCAACAGCGGTCGAAAATGAACAATGGCATAATAATGCTGTCAGTAAAATGCAAGAATCTTTAGCATCGCTCGATAATCGTAGTCAAGATATTCTTCGCAGTCGTTGGTTAGCAGAAAAGAAAGAAACATTGCATGAATTAGCCGATAGGTATGATGTCTCTGCGGAAAGAATAAGGCAAATTGAAGCCAATGCTATTAAGAAACTTCGTCACTCTATGCAATAAAAAATCCACTTTTAAATAGAAATTAATTCTCTAAAATCATTTAGTTTTTTTAATTCCATTAAAATATATTCACATGAATGATCCACATAAATGGTTAATTGACTATGGCAATAGTCATGAGAATATTCGATATCCAGCATTTTTTTGGTCGGCTGTAATTTTATTTCCAATTAGCCTGATAGGAATTTTATGGCATATAGAAATGCCGGTTTCTTTTTATATTTCTGTCTCACCAATAATCAATTGGGGAGTAATGTTTCTTTTAGCAACAATTATTTACTATTTTATTATTTCCATAACACTAGCAATTGGTATGATACCTTTCATTGTATGTGTAATTGCTTTTTTTCTTTGGCTAGAAAACATGGATTATCCTATAATATCAATCTCGATTGGAATCAATATAACCAGTTTGTATGGTCTCTATCGAGGGAAAGATAAGCACACTAATTTTAACAATTTATGGCAAGACATACAGATGACCATAATTGGTCCAATTTGGATGATGTCAAAAATATATAAAAAACTTGGAATACCTGAATAACAGAATAATATCTGGAGAAATAATGTCTACACCAACAAAAGATGGCAAAAAAACAAATAATTTAGATCCTCTTGATCTATTAGATATAAAGAGTGATTTAACTGAAGAAGAATCTATGGTTCAAGATTCTGTGGCTCGTTTTGTGGATGACAAGATTCTACCCATTATTCAGTCATCTTTTGAAGATCATACTTTTCAGTCAGAATTAATTAAAGAAATTGCAGATCTTGGTCTGCTTGGCAGTTCTATAAATGGTTATGACTGCGCTGGTTTAAATAGTATTTGTTATGGCCTAATTTGCCAAGAACTAGAACGTGGTGATAGTGGATTCAGGAGTTTTGTTTCTGTACAAAGTAGCTTGGTGATGTATCCAATTTATACTTATGGATCAGAAGATCAAAAAAATAAATGGTTGCCGTCATTAGCTAAAGGTGAATCCATTGGCTGTTTTGGTTTAACTGAGCCACACGGTGGCTCCGATCCTAATAATATGAAAACGCATGCGAAAAAAGATGGTGATGATTGGATTCTAAATGGATCAAAAATGTGGATAACTAATGGCTCTATTGCAGACATTTGTATCGCATGGGCTATGACAGATCAAGGAGTAAAAGGATTCATTGTTGAAAAAGATATGCCTGGCTTTGATGCTCAAGAAATCCATAATAAATTTTCTCTAAGAGCGTCCGTAACAGCAGGACTTTTCTTTGATAATGTCAGAGTTCCAGACGCTAATGTATTGCCTAATATAGTAGGAATGAAAGGCCCTTTAAGCTGCTTAAGCCAGGCACGTTATGGCATATCTTGGGGAGTTATAGGTGCTGCACAAGCTTGTCTAAATGAAGCGCTAAATTATACCAATGAACGTATATTGTTTAATAGACCTGTCTCTCATACTCAAACTATCCAAATAAGACTCGCAGAAATGGCTCGCAGAATCACACTTGCCCAGCTACTCTCCTTCAAGCTTGGTAAACTTAAAGATTCTGGAAAAATCACCCCATCGCAAATATCTATTGCTAAATGGAATAATTGCCGGATGGCTCTCGATATAGCCAGAGATGCCAGAGATATTCTTGGTGGTAGTGGTATAAGCGCAGAATATGTTCCCATCCGTCATATGTTAAATCTCGAGAGTGTTATAACTTATGAAGGTACTGAAACTGTTCATCAGCTAATTGTAGGTAAAGAGTTAACAGGCGTTAATGCCTTTTAAACGAGTAAATTAATACTTTAGATTTAAATAAAAAAATGTGGCGTATCGCAGCGCCCATGATTCTATCTAATATTTCTATACCTCTTGTTGGAATTACAGATACTGTCATTACAGGGCATCTAGAGAACCCAGAGTATATTGCCAGTATTGCCGTAGCTACAACCATAATTGGTTTTTTCATTGCTAGTATGAATTTCCTAAGAATGGGGACCACAGGAATAACGGCCCAATACTTTGGGGCACAAGATCAGAATGGATTAAAAGTAATACTTGGACAAGCATTAATTGTCGCCTTGTTGATTTCTTTTTTGGTACTTTTGCTGCAATCTGATATAAATAAAATAGGGTTAATGCTAATCGGCTCAAATGAAGGTGTTGCTTATTATGCAAGCCAATATTTCTATATCAGAATTTGGGGAATACCAGCCACACTCATAAATTTCTCCTTAATTGGATGGTTTATTGGTCTTCAAAATGCATCCGTGCCACTTAAAATGGTAATCGCGACAAATATTACCAATATTGTATTGAGTTTAACTTTTGTATTAATTTTTAATAAGCAAATTAATGGCATCGCTCTAGCATCAGTCATAGCTGAAATTACTGGTATGTTAATTGGTTTTTACTATATAAAAAATGAACTAGCAAAATATCCAGGTGAGTGGCTTTACAAAAGAATTTTCCGATTAAGTACTTATAAACGATTTATTAAAATCAATACAAATATATTTATTAGAACTATTGCCCTTATTTTTACCTTTGCATTCATAACAGCCCAAGGCGCTAGATACGGAGGAGTCATTTTAGGGGCAAACGCTCTTCTTATGAATCTGCAAAATCTTTTGGCTTATATTCTTGATGGCTTCGCTCATGCGTTAGAAGCATTGGTAGGAAAAGCTGTAGGTAAAAAAGATAATCAATTATTCAAAGCTGCTGTTAAAATTTGCTTAAAATGGTCAGTTTATATCGCGATTATATTCGCTCTAATCTATGCTTTGACAGGTAAATATATGATCTCTCTCATGACCCATCATCAAATTATTCGTGATACCGCCATCGAATATCTGCCATGGATGATTATCTCGCCAATCGTTTCAGTCTGGTCTTTTTTATATGATGGCGTATTTGTTGGAGCTACCCGCTCTAAAGATATGCGAAATGCAATGCTAGGCTCATTATTTTTAGTTTTCTTACCGAGCTGGTATTTTCTTCAACCTTTCGGCAATCATGGCTTATGGTTGGCATTCACTCTATTCATGATCAGTAGAGGCGTCACTATGCATTTTCTTTACAGAAGAATCGATCTTACTAGCGATTGATAATAATTAGTTTTCTGTACTTAAATGGCATTTTCAAAATACCTTTGATCATTTGATTTAACAAAGGTTATGACGTTTGTTCCTCCACAGCCCGCCATGCAGAATCAATCGCTGCATTAACATATGCATAAGCTTCAGAATCTGAATTAGCGATTGAAATTTTTCCAAATTGTGCACGCCCTATTTCATGTGGTGCTTTTCCTTCTTCCCATTCCGGGTCATATAACGTTGAATACTCATAAGCATAGCCATGCGGCCATCGGTTCACTGTGATAGCCCTGATATCAGTCTCATGATTGAAGCCGTGAGGCCCTAATAATGCTTGAAGCTGATCGCGTATTTGCTGCTCATAAGTAGCAAATGATGTTGAGTACACAACATGACGACCTGCTTTATATAATTCTCGTGCAGTTTCTTTGCCAGTTGCTTTTACCTCTGGAATGGTCATCATAAAGATTACCATTGAATCACTGGGTTTTTTAGGTGGCTGATATCCACCTGTTGAAGTATAAGGAGGTGTAGTAACTACAACAAAAGGATCTTTTGGACAGTCAATTCTATTAACACCAAGCTCAGAGTATGCAATGCCATCTTCTAAATGGATATTAGCCCAAACAAGTGGAACTTTTTCAGCATAACGAAGACCGTCTTTTTGTGATTCAGGTAACTCTGGACATAAGTGAGGAATCATATTGTTGTAACAAGCTAAAATGCTGTGCTTCCCTATAACCCTTAATGCCTTGCCCTCCTTTACATAATCCACTTCTACCCTATTATCTTCTGTTTGTCGCACACCAACTACCGTGCTATTGAGTCTTAATCGGACTGATTGTTCATTTCTATCAAGGACATTGTATTTAAAATGACTGGTAGAAATATTAGTAAAATCTGCATCACCCAAGGTTACTGCTGGAATCAATTTCTTTACCAATAATCTTGGTACAGAGGCATTTCCATCGGGAAAATATAAGGATTCACCGCCACTCATTGTCCGTAATAAAATTTTTTGCAAGAATTTTGCCAGCCTACCCATTCCTTGCATACCCGGTGCACCAGCTGCAATAGCATCCATAATGCTAATATTTTTTCCGTCAACACCCCAAAGTATTTTTATCAATGCATAGAATATCGATGAGGTTTCAGCATCTAAACCAACCCGATCTGATAAGAAATCTTCGTAACTTACAGATTGAACATATCGATAAGATTCACGAAGAGAAAGATCATCTAGATAGTCTCGCCCCCCACTTAAAAATTCTATTAATTTATCTTGCTCAATGACTGATATAGGCAATGCTTTAATAGCAGTCTCAATATCACCTTCACCTTGATTTAAAGATATCCAATTAGCTTTAACAGTTACATGGCCATTTGGACCTGGAAGAGCTAAAGCGCTTTGTCCATTAATACTGCTTAGTGATTCAAAACTATCAATCTCATTGTTCTTCATAGCATCTAAATCAATGCCTAAGTCCTGAAGTAACCCTTTTGCTTCCTCACTGTAATCTCTCGGATTTTCTAAATTGACAGATCCGCCAATACCTAGCAATAATCGCCCATCATGGTTAAATTCATTACGTTTGGCGTGACCACCAAAATCATCATGGTTATCCAATAGTAAAATGCGTGCATCTTGGCCCATTTTTTGTTGATAAAACCACGCTGTCGCAAGACCACTAATACCTGCCCCCACTATCACAAGATCATATTCTTGATCATGTTGTTTGTAGGAGGACGGTTTTTGACCTGCCCATGCTAGCGCATGCGCTACCTCAAAAGAACCTTGATGGCTGCCACGCATACCATTAAGCATGGGCGGATAATTAGAGAAGGATTCACCTAATTCATGAGTCAATAAATCACTCTGTCCAAATAAATTAAGAGGACTGAGAACATTAACTCCTGTACCAATGATCACACCATTAAAGAAATCTCGCCGTGTTACATTTTTCTTCATAACCAAATCCGATATTTTACATTATCAAGTTCATAGTCTAACATGTCATATGACATGTCAAATAATAACCAATCTATAACTAAACGAAAAATTCAAATAGTCCAAAATGCTATAGATATTATTGCTCATCAGGGTTATTCGCAATTAAGTATGAGAGCAGCGGCGCGAAAGAGTGAATTAAAGTTAGGCGCCTTACAGTATCATTATCCAAAATGGGAAAACCTACTTAAAGCTATAGCCGACTATATAATTCATGTTTATTATTTAGATGCCAAGCAAGAATATAAAGGCTCAATGAATCTCGAAGAAATACTCATATTCATTCTAGATGACCCGCTAAAACACACAATACCAACAGATAAACTATTTCCACAACTATGGGCAATGACTCAAGTTGAGCCAATCATGAAAAATCTCATGAATGAAATTTATGAGATGTACTTTAATAATTTAAAGAAGCTATTAGAAAAAGGTGGCGCTGTTCAACCGCGAATCCAAGCACTTGTTCTTATGTCCTTCTTAGAAGGAACAACCTTATTTATTGGTAAAGACTCTAAATGGGAAAATGATGCTGAAAACGTAAAAGAATTCGCTCTTGATTACATAAAAAATATGAATAACATCAATAATGATAAAAAGGAAAAATTATGAGTACGAAAATCATACTAGATTACCAAATCAACCGGTTGGGCTTGTGGTCCGCCATCCTGCTGATCGTCTCGGGGGTGGTCTCCATGTTTTTGCCACTGGATATCCCCGCAGGTGCTGCTGCGGAACACGCAGAACGTGTGGCTTGGCTGAGTACCAACCGAGGTGATTTTATCGCCGGTTGGGCAAACCAGATTGTCGCTATGCTCTGTGCATCTGGCGTTTTATTTGGAATTACCTGGCAGATTAGCGGGAAAAATCCGCTGTGCGCGATACTCGCGGCGATGGTGGTTATGATATCCGTTGTTGCCTATATTATCCCGAAGTTTATGGCGGTGTGGACCATACCTCAGTTAGCGGAGGTCCTTTCAAGCGGTGTGACGGGTGCTGGTGCTGAGTTGGCTGATCCCCTACTTCGCATACTGAATGTGAGCGCACACTTTTCGCTATATGCGGCTCTCGAGGAACTTGGTTTCTGGATGTGGGCGGTTTTTGGTCTGCTAGTGGCGGTCCCACTGTATGGCGATTCAGTGGCTTCAAAAATTGCGGCAGTCACTCTGGGATATATTGGTATCTCCTATCACTTTCTGGTGGCTGCGTTGCTGATCGGTATTGTGGATCTGTCCACGATTTATGGCTACCTCGAATTCTCGTTCAATATCATAGTAATCGTAATAATCGCAATGGGCTTTCAATTCAAAGCAGCGCTGGCTGCTGCTCGATAGATGGCTGCAGCTACTCGATTTAATTAAAAAAATAGAGGTTTAAGATGTCAGGATTAAATGAACAAGTTAAGTTAGAAATTGATAATGCTTTTGCACGTCAACAGAGCTACGCCTTAGAGCTAAGAAAGTCAGATTATAAAAGAAGAATTGCGGTGCTTGATCGCTTTGAACAGGTATTTCGGGCCTCAGAAGAAAAAATATACAAGTCTGCCGCCGACGATTTTGGTAAGCCGCAAGCTGAAACGGATATGGCAGAGATAATGCCAGTTCTGATGGAGCTTAAGCATGTACGTAAAAACCTGAAAAAATGGATGAAGCCGGTTCCAGTTAGGGCGACCATGATGCTATTTGGCACTTCATCGAAAATTATCAAGGAGCCAAAGGGCGTAACTTTGATAGTATCGCCTTGGAATTATCCTTTTTACCTGAGTTTTGTCCCTATGATCTGTTCTATTGCGGCAGGTAATACAGTCATCATTAAGCCCTCGGAGATGACGCCTAACATGTCTGCTATTATCAGTGAGATTGTCGAAAAAGCATTCAGTCCAGAGGAAGTTTGTCTATTTCAAGGAGAAGCTGACGTGGCCAGTTATTTAACTAGCTTACCCTTTGATCATATTTTCTTCACGGGCAGTCCAGCGGTTGGGAAGCACGTGATGGCGGCAGCGGCGAGAAATCTAACGTCGGTAACGTTAGAATTGGGCGGTAAAAGTCCGGTAATTGTCGACCAGTCGGTAGACATTAAAAAAGCCGTGAAGTCCATTGCCTGGGGTAAGTTTGTCAATAATGGACAAACTTGTATCGCACCAGATTACCTCTATATTCATGAGTCAATTAAAGGTGAATTTGTTACAGAAATGGTGGCCTGTGTTGATAAGCAGTATGGTCTAGGTAATGATGCTAAGGATAATGATGATTATTGCCAGGTCGTCAATGATAGTCACTACCAACGTATTATACGGCTGCTGACCGATGCGCAGGCACAAGGTGGCAAGCTGATTACGGGAGGTCAAACTGATGATGCGGGACGATTTATAGCACCAACATTGATTGAAGGGATGTCGAGGAATTCAGCTATCATGAGTGAGGAGATATTTGGCCCTTTATTACCGATAATTACTTTTACTGATCTTGATGAAGTGATCTCATATGTCAACAGTAAACCTAAACCCTTGGCCCTGTATATTTTTGGCAAAGATAGTCGCAATATTGAAAAAATACTGACTGAAACCAGCTCGGGTGATTCCTGCGTCAACCAAACGATGATGCATAATGCGCACCAGAACCTACCGTTCGGTGGGGTTAACAATAGTGGCATTGGTAAGTCGGGAGGTGTATGGGGCTTTGACGCCTTCAGTCATGAACGAAGTGTATTAACTGATAAATTTAGCTCTGCATCAATGCTGCATCCGCCTTACACGCCAAAGGTTAGGAAATTGATTAAAATGGCTATTAAGATAATGTCATAATTAACTTTAAACTGTTCAGCTTATCAAGGGCTGGAGCAATATGTTGGTTTGAGAGAGGGGTGACAGATTCATGGTTAAAGGAATTAAAGATTATGGATTATCTTAGTGAGGTTTTTAATTGTGCCTCACATCAGGCGGCACACACAAAAGGTGAACTACAAGTTATGCATTACAATCAACTCATCTTTTCGATCTGACCTTGTACTGAATTATTTGCCCATTTGTATGCAATCACAGCAGAAAATATATTAGCTATGGCATAAGCCATAAAAATACCGCTTATCCCATAAAAATGTCTCAACAAATAAGCCAATGGAAGATACATAATAATCATTCGTGCCACACTAATAACAACTGCCGGTCCCGGCTTTCCCATGCCATTAAATGATGCATTCATAACCATAACAATTCCATAAGCTCCATAACTAATAGGCGCTATCAGTAAAAATAATGAAGCGGTACCCATCACTGTAGGGTTTTTACTAAATAATGACGGTAAAAACTCACTAAAGCACCATAAGAAAACGGCCATACCTATTCCTGACAAAAGACAGAACCTTGAACATAAACGCAAAGCTGAGTATATTCTTTCGGCTTTTACAGCCGATAAATTTTGTCCTATAAACGGGCCAATAACAGCAGAAAGAGCATAAAACATTACTAACACTAATGATTCAATGCGACTGGCTACACCAAATCCAGCAACAGCTTCTGTTCCATACTGAGCTAACATTGCGGTTATCACTGCAGTAGCAACAGGAATAATGGCATTAGTACCTGCTGCAGGAATACCAACATGCAATATATCGCCCCAGGATGATCGCAGTTCATCGAATTTAGGCACTCTAAAACTCAGCATATTTATGCGCTCATGCATCAAATAAATTGTCCCCAGAAATATAGCGCCTCGGGCTATTAATGCGGCCATTGCAGCACCTTTCAGTCCCATCGCGGGGATTGGACCAAGGCCAAAAATCATTATTGGGTCTAATATAATATTTGCAATTGAAGCAATAATCATTAACAAGCTCGGTAACCGAGTATCTCCGGTTGCTCGCATACTGCTCATACCAACCATACCAACTACTACGAACGGAACCCCAATATACAAAACTTGCATGTATTCTTTAATCAAAGGAATCATATCGCTCGGTGCGCCCAAAGCAGTAAATAAAAAATCGATGGATAAAATCCCAACAAAACAAAAAGCGGCGGTAATCAAAAAAGACAGCAAGAGACTGTCTGTCGCCAATCTAGCGGCACGTTCGACTTTATTCGCACCGATCGCTCTTGCCACAACAGATGAAGTACCTGCACCTAATCCAATAGCAACACTTGTTACAATCATAAGAATGGGAAAAGCAAAACTGAGTGCAGCTAGTTCACGATCACCCAACATGCCAATAAAGAAAGCATCAACAAAACCCTGCAACATCATCGCAAAAACACCAAAAAAAACAGGGACTGTCATTTTGACTAAATGATTACCTACTGGCCCCGAAGTAAGACGAGCTTGGTTTGATGCCATAGAGTTAACCGAGGAGAATTTATAATTTTATATTTTAGAGGTTTACAAACCCATTATAACGAGCTTGATATTTTTAAACACCCTAAGAATTAAATCAAAATAAAGTGATTGATACCCCTAAACATTCAAAAAAGTAGCAATACTCTTAGCAGCCTCCCTTCCCTCAAAAACAGCTGTAACTACCAAATCTGATCCACGGACCGCATCTCCACCAGCAAATATTTTTGCGTTACTGGTCTGAAAAGGTAAGTTTTTATCTGCTTCAACTTGAATACAGCCATTTGATTTTAAATCTACATTATTAACTTGGAGCCATTGAGGTGTTTTTGGCAAATATCCAAAAGCAATAATGACCGCATCTGCCGGCAAAATCTCTTCTGTCCCTTTAATTAATTCTGGGACACGTCTACCACTCTTGTCTGGCTCACCTAAACGCGTATCGATTACCCTAATTCCTGTGACTTGGTCTTTCCCAATTATTTCGATGGGCTGCTTATTAAACAAAAATTTAACCCCTTCCTCATAACTGTTGGCCACTTCCCGTCTTGAGCCTGGCATATTTTCTTCATCTCTCCGATAAACACAACTCACACTTTTAGCACCTTGTCTAATTGCGGTTCGATTGCAATCCATACCGGTGTCACCACCTCCTAAAACAACCACATTTTTCTCTGCAAGATCAATGAAGGGGTCCTGGCTGCTATCAATATTAAGCTCCTTATTTACATTGCCAATCAAATAAGGAAGCGCTTCATGAACTCCCTTTATGTCTTGACCGTCAAATCCACCATTTACCGGATCATAGGTGCCTGTACCAACAAATACTGCATCAAATTCTTGATAAATCGAATCAAAGCTTTTATCTGTTCCAATATTTGTATTTAAAACAAATTCAACACCCATTCCCTCAAGAATTTCTCGGCGAGTTTTTACCACTTTTTTATCTAATTTAAATGGAGGAATTCCAAAGGTCAATAAACCTCCAATTTCTGGATAAGCGTCAAATACCACTGAGCGAATACCCTTACGAGCAAGCACATCAGCAGTTGCAAGTCCCGCCGGTCCCGCTCCAATAATTGCAACATGTTTTCCAGAATCAATGATATTTGACATATCAGGGCGCCAACCTTGCTTGAAGGCTTCATCACTAATATAACGTTCAATATTACCGATACTGACAGCACCCACTCCATTATTAAGCGTGCATGCTCCTTCACATAGTCGATCTTGTGGGCAGACACGACCACAGATTTCAGGCAATGAATTTGTTTGATGTGAAAGTTCAGCGGCTTCAAATAATCGCCCCTCTTCAATCAATTCTAACCAATTGGGGATGTAATTATGCACCGGGCACTTCCACTCGCAATAAGGAACACCACATGAAATACATCTGCCAGCTTGTGCTGCAGCTTCCGCGCCATCATAGGATCCATATATCTCATCAAAATGCTTGATGCGTACTTCGGCAACTTCTTTATCGGGATCGCGTCTTGGTAACTCTAAAAATTGCAATGGATGCTTAGACATAATCAGTCCTATGCTGCCTGTCTTAATGAGGCAATTAAAGTACTTAATTCCGCAGCTTTTGGTTTAACAACCCAAAATTTAGATAAATACGATCGATAATCTTGCAATATTTCGCTTGCCCACTCACTCCCCGTCAAATTAATATGCTCAGTAATAAGGGCTCTTAAATGGTGTAGATGTGTTTCCATACTTTCAGGTGTAATCCGATGAATATCGATTAATTCATGATTATATAAATCAACAAAATTTCGATCGATATCCAGTACATATGCAAACCCACCTGTCATGCCAGCACCAAAATTAATACCAGTGGGTCCCAACACAACCACTACGCCGTCAGTCATATACTCACAACAATGATCTCCGGCTCCTTCGATTACCGCTATGGCACCTGAATTTCTGACTGCAAAACGTTCTCCAGCATGACCTGAAGCAAAAAGATGTCCTCCGGTAGCGCCATAAAGGCAAGTATTCCCTATAATTACCGTATCTTTTACAACAAACTGAGATTCAATGGGTGGTTTTATAATAATTTGCCCCCCGCTCATACTTTTACCCACATAATCATTAGCATCGCCGATGAGGTTTAATTGCATACCAGAGACATTAAAAGCTCCAAAGCTTTGGCCGGCTGTTCCTTCTAAATTAATATTGATTGGTGCATCAATCATGCCATTATTGCCATGATACAGAGCTACTTCTCCAGCTAATTTGGCCCCTATCGACCTATTATAATTTGAAATTTTATAGGAGTAAGTACCCCCACTCTTATTTTTGATGGCAGGCAACATTTCAGCATTCATTGCATTGGCTAGTTCGCCTTTATCGAAAGGCTGGTTTCTTAGGTCAGTACAATATCTCGCGCCGTCTTTTATCAACGCATCTTTTGATATTATAGGAGTAAGATCGAGTTGCTGCTGACGTTGAGTTTCTCCCGGAAGCAATTCAATTAAATCGGCACGACCGATAATATCATTTAATTCTTTAGCGCCTAATTTTGCTAACCAAAATCTCACATCCTCAGCGATAAAAGTGAAAAAGTTAATAACCATTTCTGGTAAGCCTATAAAATATTCGCTTCTCAATAGATTATTTTGAGTAGCTACACCGGTAGCACAATTATTTAAATGACAAATACGAAGATATTTACATCCCAACGCAACCATTGGCCCAGTACCAAAACCAAAGCTCTCAGCACCAAGTAATGCTGCTTTAATAACATCCAAACCAGTCTTAAGGCCTCCGTCAGTTTGCAGTCTTACTTTGTGCCTCATGCCGTTAGCACTTAAAACTTGATGTGTCTCAGCCAGTCCTAATTCCCATGGACTACCAGCATATTTAACAGAACTGAGTGGACTGGCACCAGTGCCGCCGTCGTAACCTGAAATAGTAATTAGATCCGCGTAAGCCTTCACAACTCCTGCAGCAATCGTTCCCACCCCGGGTTCAGCAACTAATTTTACAGATATCAAAGCATTAGGATTGACTTGCTTTAAATCAAAAATTAACTGCGCCAAATCTTCTATTGAATAAATATCATGGTGTGGTGGCGGTGAAATCAAGCCCACACCGGGCTTTGCAAACCTAAGTTTAGCAATCATTTCATTAACCTTATGCCCAGGTAATTGTCCACCTTCTCCTGGTTTAGCTCCTTGCGCTATCTTGATCTGGATAACCTCAGCATTAATTAAGTACTCTGCGGTAACACCAAATCTACCCGAAGCAATTTGCTTAATTTTTGATCGACGTTCATTGTTATAACGGGCTGGATCTTCTCCACCTTCACCTGAATTTGAGCGGGCTCCAATTCTATTCATTGCAATAGCTAGAGCTTCGTGAGCTTCCGGCGATAAGGCGCCAAGTGACATACCAGCACTATCAAAACGCATCATTATGCTCTTTGTGGATTCAACCTCCTCAAGTAAAATAGCTTTACCTAGAGGTCGTGGTTTCATCAAATCTCTTATAGTCGAAACTGGGCGATTATTTACTAAATTTGCATACTGAATATAAGTTTCATAATTTCCTGTTTTTACTGCTGCTTGTAATGTTGAAATAACATCGGGGTTATAACAATGATATTCGCCTTGATGAACATATTTAAGCAGTCCACCTTGAGATATAGGCTCTTGAGGTATTCTCGAAACTCTGGCTAATTCCTTCTGATCATCAAGTAAATCAGAAAACTTTGCACCCTGGATTCGACTGACAGATCCAGTAAAGCAGAGATCAACTATCTCTTTATGAAAACCAATTATCTCAAATAATTGAGCACCACGATAACTAGCTAATGATGAAATGCCCATTTTTGACATTATTTTAAATAATCCCTTACGAACACCTCTGCGATAGCTCCTGCCCAATTGCTGAGTCCTATCTACATTTCCTCTTCTCGCTAAATCGTGCAAATTTTGATACACCAAATAAGGATATACAGCAGTAGCACCATACCCAATTAGACAAGCAAAATGATGTGGATCTCTTGCTACCGCTGTTTCAACAATAATATTGGTATTACACCTTAAACCTAATTTAACAAGATGATGATGAACAGCTCCTGTCGCAAGTAATGCATGGGCTGGGAGCATTGCGGGCTTAAGATAGCGATCGCTTAATAAGATGAATAACTTACCTTCTTTTACTGATGCCTCTGCTTCATCACAAATTCTTTTTAAGACTGTTTCATAATCATCTGATTCAGGAAAGTTTAAATCAATGAACGCATGACTATCGCCAAACATATCTGGTTTTAATAATTGCCTTAATTTCTGTTGAGATAGAATGGGTGAATTTATTATTATTTGCTCTGCATGTTTTGCCGTCACATCGAACAATCCTACAGTTCTTCCAATATTAGTTTGTAGCGACATCACTATTCTTTCTCTTAAAGAATCAATAGGAGGGTTTGTCACCTGAGCAAACTGTTGTCTTAGGTGATCAAATGGTGATCTTATCTTTCTTGAAAGAACCGCCATTGGCGTATCGTCACCCATCGAACCAACAGCTTCGAGCTCTGTGGTCGCAAGGACGCTAATAATTTCTTTAATTTCCTCACGACTGACATTGAACATTTTTTGATAGGACATTAACGTCTCTTTGTCCATAGGTTCTGCCGCTGTTTTTCTATCAACCAACTCAGAATCTAAATAACGAACGCCATCTCTCAGCCATTTCTTATAAGGTGCACCATCTTTGATTTGATCATGAATTTCCTGATTATCAATTAACTCGCCCTTTAACAAATCAATCGCCAACATTTCTCCTGGGCCTAATCTGCCTTTTTTTATAACAGTGTCAGCTGGATAGTCATAAACACCGATTTCTGAAGCAATGGTTATATGCCTATCCTTAGTAAGAACATAACGCGCTGGTCTCAATCCATTTCTATCCAAGCAGCAAGCGGCATACCTCCCGTTCATCATGACAATACCTGCCGGACCATCCCATGGCTCCATTTGACAAGAATAAAATTCGTAGAAAGCTTTTATATCTGCATCCATCATTTCATTAGCCTGCCAGGCTGGCGGAATTAGTACACGCATTGCCTGAATAATACTCATTCCTGAGGCTTGCATTACTTCTAGCATATTATCTAAAGTTGAAGAATCAGAACCATCCAATGAAACAATAGGGTTAACATCACTAATATCAGGAAGTGAGTCAGAACGAAAATATTTGGTACGAGCAATAGCCCAATTCCGGTTTCCTTGGATTGTATTAATTTCACCATTATGTGCAAGATACCTAAAAGGTTGAGCTAATCGCCATTCAGGCAATGTATTGGTTGAAAAGCGCTGATGAAACAAACAAGCGGATGTTTTCATTCGTTCATCCAGTAAATCTGGATAGAATTCAGACAATACATTTGGCATTACCATGCCTTTATAACTAATAGAATCCGAAGATAAACTGTTGATGTAGGCGAAAGAGTCCAAAGCTTCGAATTTATTCTCAGCCCTCCTTCGAGCTAAAAAAAGTCGACGATTAAAGTTTTCAACACTCATCTCTTGTGGACAATTAACAAAAATTTGTTCGATATTCGGCATAGTGTTTAACGCCATTTCTCCACAAACAGATGAATTTATTGGTACTTCTCTCCAGCCTGCAACCTCCATACCCTCATTAATGAGTGCTTTCTCAATGATGCTTTTTGTTTTTTTTGCGATCTTAATATTTGGGTTCAGAAAAACTGTGCCGGCTGCAAACTGGTCATTTAACTTAATATTTGCTTGAACAGTTATTGCTCTTAAAAATTCTACAGGAAATTTTATTAGTAAACCGCAACCATCACCCGTCTTTCCATCTGCTGATACCGCTCCTCTGTGGGTCAAACGAGTAAGTGCATCAATTGCTGTTTGAATGACCCAATGACTGGATTGATCGTCTATATTTGCAATGAGACCAAAACCACAGCTATCACGGTCAAATGATGGATCATAAAGTCCTTTTACAGCTCTTTGGGTCATGTATGCTCCG
>JAOIZZ010000008.1 GCA_028227395.1 Woeseiaceae bacterium
CTATTTTATACCCATGAAAATAATACTAATAATTTTGAGTATTTCTATTCTTAGTGCCTGCGCTAACCAAGAACTGAAATCAAAAACATTACCAACTTTTGAGCATTATAGAGCCTGTGATCTCATGTCACTTGATTTTATATCATCAATGCAATGTGGAAAAACAACAAGAAACTCTTATTGTTTACCTGAAAATAAGTGCAGTAAAAAAGGAAATAAACTTGTTGCCTATTATGATGATTTAGTTGAATCGGTCCAAACGAAAAAGCTAACCGAAGTAGAGGCAAGGAAGCTGTTTTTAAAAAGAAATAAAGAGGCAGAAATTGAATATACTAAAGTTATGCTTAAGATTGCTAAACAATGAGAATCAACCCCTGCAAACTGCTAACTTCAGTCTTATATTCTCCTTTATTTTTTTTAATTATATTATTATTTAATAGTTCTATTCATGCAGCATCTGAGGAAAAAAAGAAGCCAAATATAGTTTTGGTTTTAATGGATAATTTTGGCTATGGCGAGATTGGTGTTTATGGTGGTGGAGTAATGCGCGGAGCTCCAACGCCGAACATAGACAGTATTGCACATGAAGGTTTTCAATTAACAAATTATAATGTTGAGGCAGAATGTACGCCATCGCGCTCAGCTTTAATGACTGGCCGTTACGGCATTCGAACACGACAGCAACCTGATGGACCTCCAAGAGGTGTTTGGTACGGGATTACCAAATGGGAAATTACTTTAGCAGAAATGTTATCCGACCAAGGTTACTCAACAGGGATCTTTGGAAAATGGCATTTAGGAGATACCGAGGGTCGCTATCCAACAGATCAAGGTTTTGATGAATGGAATGGGATCCCAAGATCCTCAGATCGAGCATTTTGGCCAGACAGTAATAGTTTTTCACCAGGCAGCCATCCAGATGCTGTTTTTACTCATGTTATGTCATCATTTAAGGGGCAGAAGCCAAAAAAGCTCGAAGTTTTTGATCGAGCAAAAAGAGCCACTATTGATAGAGATATTACTGATAATGCTATTGATTTTATAAAACGTAAGGCTGCTGATGAGCAACCATTCTTTGCGTATCTTCCTTATACTCAAACGCACGAACCTGTTGACCCTCATCCTGATTATTATGGTAAAACTGGGAATGGGAGTTTTGCAGATGTTTTGGCGCAAACCGACGATTATATTGGTGAGCTCTTAGAAACCATAGACGATTTAGGCTTAAAAGAAGATACTATATTTATCTTCACTTCTGATAATGGTCGCGAAGGTGTGCCACGATCATTTGGCTTCACAGGACCCTGGAGATCAGGTATGTTTTCACCCTATGAAGGCTCTTTAAGAGTCCCTTTTTTTGATTCGTTGGCCCGGTCAGATAGCTTCAAAAAAAGTTTCCAATGAAATATTTCACCAGATAGATCTTTTTCCAACCATTGCAAGTTTTATTGGAGCTGATATCCCCACAGATAGAATAATTGATGGCGTGGATCAATCCAATTTCTTGAAAGGTAAGTCAGATAAATCTGCCAGAGAATCAATGGTCATTTATATAGGAAATGAGTTATTTGGCGTGAAGTGGCGTAACTGGAAGTTGCTTCTAAAGGAGATGGATAGTGATGGCTATGGGATTAAGAAAATGGCCTATCCAACGGTCTATAATTTACTTGTAGATCCAAAAGAAGAAGTGCCTGAACTCAATTATTTGAATGATACTTGGGTTGATTTTCCTTTGTATCAGGTGATGGAAGATCACGAAGCATCTATTGCAAATGATTCTGGAGCACCGGGTCCTTAGCGCTTATTCGGAATAACTAATAAAAATTCGGAAGATAAAGAATATTGAATAAAAGAGATCGAATACTTGGGATGAATCATGATATTACACGTCGTGATTTTATTAATGGTACTAGTTTAGCGATTGGTAGCTCGCTGATTTCTCCTGCCCTAAAAGCATCTGCAGTAACTAAATCCCTTTCATCTGCTCAAAATATGCCTGGATATTACCCACCAACCCTAGCAGGAATGCGTGGAAGTCATCCAGGTTCTTTTGAGCTAGGGCATCTTATAAGAGATGGTAAAAGATGGGATAAGCCGTCAGATTCGATAGATACTGGTGAAATGTTTGATTTGGTGGTTGTTGGAGGTGGCATCAGTGGTCTTGCTGCGGCCTATTTTTTCCAAAAAGAACATGGGTCGGATGCTAGGATCCTTATTATCGAAAATCATGACGACTTTGGTGGTCACGCTAAACGAAATGAGTTTCAATATAAAGATCATACTCTGATAGATCTGGGAGGTGCTGAATTTATTGAAAACCCAAGTAGTTACCCGAAAGAAGCACGCGAGCTCATTGATGATCTGGGTATTGATATTGCTCAATCTCGAGAGGTTTTTGATCATGAATTGTATCCCTCACTAGGTCTGCGGGGCAGTATTTTCTTCGAATCAAATACTTTTGGCAAAGATAAACTGGTCGTAGGTAAGAAAGATATTCTTAACAGTAAACGTCAAAGCGGTTATGTGACGCTCCCTGCTGAGCTAGAAAATAGTATTGGCTCACAAGAAGACGTAAGTGCTTTTCTTGACCAATCACCATTATCCACAATTGCAAGCGAAGAAATAATTGGATTATTTTCAGGGAGTATTGATTATCTTTCCGAATTGCCTCTTGATGAGAAAGTAATCAAACTTAGTTCCTTGTCTTACAGTGATTTTTTGAAAGAGATTGTGGGCGCTACTCAGGAAACATTAGATTTTTTCCATATGTGGCGTACTAGCTATATGGGACATGCTTTAGATTTGACCCCTACTTTTAATGGTATGCGGTCTGGACTGCCTGGCGCCAAAGGGCTTGGTTTAATCGATTATCTGAAAAGTGGCAGACAGCCACACCACGATAACCAAAATGATTTTCATTTTCCAGATGGAAATGCATCAGTTGCTCGTCTAATTGTTAGACGATTGATCCCTAAAATCGCATCAGGTAACTCAATGCATGATATTGTCTCAGCGAAGTTTGATTACAGTGAATTAGATCAAACTGAGAGTCCCGTAAAAATTCGCCTTAATTCTACAGCAGTGAATGTTCAGCACATCAATGCGAAGACAGTGGAGATTACATATGTCGAGGGACAATCAGCCAATCGCGTCCGAGCAAAGAACTGTATCATGGCCTGTTACCATTCAGTTATTCCATATATTTGCCCAGAATTACCGACAAAACAAAAAGAATCTCTTCGTAAAACAATTCGGACGCCATTAGTTTCGATTTCTGTGTTATTGGATAATTGGAATGCCTTTGAAAAACTCGGGATTAAATCAGCTTATTGCCCATCTAGTTTCGCTAGTGATATCAGACTTGCCTACCCATTAAAATTTGATGACTATCAATCAGCCACTAAACCAGATGAGCCGATAATGCTCCATATGTATCGTATCCCTGTGTCTGGTAATGATCTGTTTGCTAGAGAGCAATTTCGTCTAGGGCGGCATGAACTTTTGGGTATGTCTTTTGAGACATTTGAGAGAAATATTCGTGATCAGTTAAATAGGATGCTCAAAGATGGCGGTTTTGATTCAGCGCGAGATATCAAAGGTATTATAGTCAATCGCTGGCCACATGGTTATGCTGTTGGCTATAACTATGAGTCAGAAATGATGGGGTGGAATTTTTCAAATCAGCAAGAATGGCCAGAAGAAAAAAAACTCTGGCTATCAGGACGAGTTAGGTATGGACGTATTGCGTTTGCTAATTCTGATGCTGATGCTAGCGCTATGAGCGAAGCTGCAATTGAGCAAGGTTATCGTGCAACTCAGGAGTTAATGGATTCATTATGAATAATTATCTGAAGCAACCAATTTTAATTCTCTGCATCCCATTAATTCTATCAACAATCATTCTACTTAGTGGTTCTAGTCAAGCCGCTACCGCAAACAAAAAAACACCCAATATAGTTCTGATTTTAATGGATAATTTTGGTTATGGTGAGATCGGTGTTTATGGTGGCGGAGCCATTCGAGGTGCTCCGACACCCAATGTCGATAGCCTCGCTCATGAAGGTTTTCAGCTAACAAATTATAATGTTGAGGCAGAATGTACTCCTTCACGCGCATCATTAATGACTGGCCGTCAATCGATACGTACAAGATTAAGGAAAGATGCTCCACCACGAAATCCATGGTATGGCATAACTAAGTGGGAGCATACATTGGCAGAACTTTTATCTGATGCTGGTTATGCGACAGGGTTATTTGGAAAATGGCATCTTGGAGATACTGAAGGTCGTTTTCCCACAGATCAAGGTTTTGATGAGTGGTGGGGACTCCCTAGATCATCAGACAGAGCATACTGGCCAGATAGTAGTTCTTTTCAGACAGATCTCGATATTAATTTAATGCATGTTATGTCAGCCAAGCGAGGCGAGAAACCTAAAGAACTAGAAGTATATGACCGTCAAAAACGAGCAACAATTGATCGTGAAATCACCGATCATGCAATCAATTTTATCGAGCGAAAAGCCACAAAAGAAGAGCCATTTTTTGTTTATATCCCATATACACAAACGCATACACCGCATGACCCTCATCCCAATGCTAGGGGTAAAACAGGTAATGGTGATTTCGCAGATATTCTCGCCCAAACAGATAAATATATAGGGGATCTTTTGGGTACGATTGAGGATTTAGGGATTAAGGACGATACTATTGTTATCTTTACCTCTGATAACGGAGGTTATGGTGGTGTTGGCAGAGAGGGCTTTAATGGCCCATGGCGAGGCAGTCTTTTTACGAGCTACGAAGGATCTCATCGTGTCCCTTTTTTGATACGATGGCCTAACAAGATACCTGCAAGGCAGATCTCTAATGAAATTGTCCATGCTATGGATGTGTATGGGACATTAGCTGCTATGCTAGATCTTGAAGTTCCTAATGACCGAATTATGGACAGCGCAGATCACTCAGAGTTTCTAATGGGTAGATCGAAAAAATCAGCTCGAGAATCAATCGTCTATTACATTAGTAACGAAATTGTTGGAGTAAAATGGCGTAACTGGAAAATGCTTTTTAAGGAGCTTGAGAGAATAGGCGAGCCTGTCATATCGGGTATTGATCCTGCAATTTATAATTTATTAAAAGACCCTCAAGAGCAAGAACGTCTCCGTCATTATATCCAAGATACTTGGGTTGAGATTCCCTTATATAAAGCTCTCGAAGAGCATCAAGAGTCTATTGCAAGCGATCCAGGCGCTCCTGGCTTATAGAATCCGGCTTTGGCAGCATTTAAGTTATTGAGAGTGGTGATAAATTTTTTCTTGATTTTCTTAAAAAGATTAGCATTTGCAAGTATAGTCGTAATTAATGGTGGATCATCATCCAATATTAATATCAGACAAGGCAGCTAAAACTTTCCCACTTTTTTTGCAATTTCAAACTTATTCGCTAATAATCATGGTGATCAATAATTACCAAGATACTCTATAAGCCCTTATAAATCTCAGAACATTAGACCAAAATATTATTATTGCTTCAATGCCTTACCCATCATTTTATGAAGGGCATTTAGTCCTTGGAGAGGGCGAATAAATACTTTAAATTCAGTAATTTTTTGATCTTTATTCCAAGTGATTAAATCGAGCCCATTAATATGAATACCTTCGAGTTCTAGTTCGAATTCTAAGCTCGCTATATTGCCATCAATAACTTCATGAGTATAAGAAAAAGAGTCAACATTAAAAACCATAGCTACTGAGGATAAATACATTAAAGTTATTTTTTTACCTTTTTGAGGGGTAAATACCACAGGCGAATAAAAGACAACCGAATCATCGAGAATACTCTCAAGTAACTCGAAATTTTTCTCCTGGACTACTTGATGCCATTTTTTTATAGGATTTGAGCTCATCAATAGAGTTTATCCAATATTGTTTGTTTTAAGCAAGATTCAAATTCAATTAAAACACCATTTAAGCTAATTATTTCTAACACATTCCTTTGTTAATCTAGCGAATAATTTTTAGTTTAAATTTGAATAAAAGATCTTAAATCATTGAATCATTCAATAATGATACTCATTATCTTTGAATTATATTATTATCTTATTAAATCTTTTAACAACCACAATAAGAGAAAAAGTATGATCAAAATAAAAAGTGTTGATGCCCACTGTGATATTCCTTGTGCTATTTATGATACCTCAGCTGCGCAATATGCGAGTCTGTCAGTAATTAGATTTTTAGATTTAATCGCTGAAATTGAAGGTAAAACTAGTAATAGTGCAGATATGGCAAAATTTGTTCGTCTTATTGGAGATAAAGATAAGCATGCTCAAATAGTGAAAAATGAGATTGTAGTCATCTGGGGCGACTTTTTTAAAGCACCTCAATTCGAGCAATTTCCAGAATCCCATGAATTGGTGCACTCTATTATGATGGATGCATCCAAGTGTAAGCAAAATTTAGACAGGCAAAATGGGCTTGATTTACTTGATAAGGTGAATAGATTTAGTGAAATATTCTGGTCTACAAAAGGCGTAGAAGTGGAAACTAAAATTGCACCATATGCCCCTAATCTACCAATAGTATGCCCAGTACTTAAAACGAATTCCTGATATTTAAGGTTGTTTGCCTTATATAAAGTAAGGGGCGTCAGCATGGCGCCTAATTACCTTCCCGAAGACATTGTTTTTTGTAGAAGATCAAAAAAAATTAAAATCAATGATGTAGTAGTGATGGATGTAAAATCACATGGTAGGATCTTGAAGAGAATTTGCTCAATTACTGATGAAGGCGTCTATGTTAGTGGAGACAACAAGTCATATCCTTCTCCGATTTATGAAGCATTGCATCAAAAGATATCCATCATTGGAATAGTTGTATTCAAGCTCCCTTCAATATTTACATTTTCTTGATTACCTCGCACTAAAATTAATATGAAAATAGCTATAATTGGCGCTGGAATATCTGGATTAACAGCAGCTATGCATTTGAATGACGTTGCAGAAATAACCTTGTTTGAGAAATCTAGAGGGGCGGGTGGCAGAATCTGTTCAAGGTATACGGATAGATATAGTTTTGATCATGGTGCTCAATTTTTTACTGCAAGAACCCCACAATTCAAGCATTTTCTTGAGCCTCTTATTGAGTCTGGTGTAATTGCTAATTGGAATGCAAGATTCATTGAATTCAGAAAGAATATCATTATGAATCGTAGGGTTTGGGGTGAAGAACATCCTCATTATATTGGAACCCCTACCATGAGCTCTATCGGTCAATATCTAGCTAAAGATTTAAATATTAATCTAAACACCGAAGTATCTATAAAAAAATGCAATCAGGGCTGGAATATTGTCGATTCCAAGGGCAGAGATATGGGTAGATATGACTGGGTAATTTCAACCATACCCGCCGAGCAATCGTTGCAATTATTACCAGAGTACTTTTCGCATACTAAGGCAATAGAGCAGAAAAAAATGCTGGGTTGTTACTCTTTAATGCTTGGGTTTGAACGAGCATTAAATATTGATTGGGATGCTGCTCTGATAAGTGAAGCCGATATCAGCTGGATTTCCGTTAATAGCTCTAAATTAGGACGGCCAAAGAATTACAGTTTGTTAGTTCATTCCACTAATGATTGGGCTGAGAATCATCTTGATGATGCTTCAGAAGCAGTTATTAAGCATCTATGCTCCGAGGTTCAGATGGTTACTGGGCAAGATGTAAGCATGGCTCAGCATATTGATCTGCATCGTTGGCGTTATGCCAATATTCCAAGACAAGATACAAATACTCTTTTTATTGACCCTGCATCCAAACTAGCTGCTTGTGGTGATTGGTGTAAAAAAGGTCGAATAGAAGCTGCTTTTAGAAGTGGTTTTGACTTAGCGAAGGAAATGAATACTCTAATTAATTAAAGTTTTTATTAAGAGCTACATAGAGATATGCCTAAGAAAGAAAATATAAGAAAATGGCTTGTCATGACAGTACTTTCTGTTTCTGCCGCCTCAATTTATCTTTTGCCATTTCTTCAAGAGGTTTATTACAAACCATTAGCTGATGCGCTTAGCTTAAATAACACTCAAGTGGGAGCTCTAATGAGTATTTATGGTATTTTTGCCATGATTTCTTATTTTCCAGGAGGTTGGGTAGCGGATAAAATAGCACCAAGAATACTGATATCCTCTTCTCTAGTTATTACTGGTCTATTAGGTTTATTTTTTGCAACGCTTCCCAGCTTTAAAGTAAGCCTTATGATTCACGCTGTTTGGGGAATCACTACAACTTTCTTGTTTTGGAGTGCTATTGTCAGGGTGACTCGTAATTGGGCCCCAAGTGATCAGCAAGGAAGGGCATTTGGGTTCCTTCAAATGGGGCGTGGCATCAGTGATATAATTGTATCGATGCCAATACTCATGATTTTTGGGCTACTTGGTGGCAGTTACTTTGCGTTATCAGTTGTAATTATTCAGATTTCTTTGATCACGATTATTTCGGGCATTATAGCCTGGTACGTTCTAAATGATGATGATGGTGGTGAGAATAGTACTATAGGGACTTTTAAATCGGGATTTGAAGAAGTAATTTCGGTTTTGAAGATGCCTGTAGTATGGCTTATTTCAATCGTTGTTTTAGCTGCATATTCAGCTTACTGGGGTACTTATAGGTTTACTTCATATTCAACGGATATTTTTTCCTTGAGCGTAGTAGTGGCAGGTGCGATTAGTATTGGGAAAATGGCTATGAGTCCTCCATCTGCGTTAGTGGCAGGTTTTGTATCAGATAAAATTGGAATCGCAAAATCTGTCGCTATTTTATTTGTTGTACTTATCCTTTCATTTTTAATATTTGCGTTCATGCCTGGTTTACCATCACTACTTCCTCTGATGCTTGTTAATATAGCGATAGCATCACTTGCGGTATTTGCACTTAGAGGGATTTATTTTGCCCTCCTTGAAGAAGGCGGTATACCTATGAAGGTTACAGGTATTGCAACAGGGTTGATCTCCATGATTGGTTTCACGCCAGATATATTTATGCCTCTAGTGGGAGGGCTACTACTTGATCGATTGCCAACTATTGAAGGTTATCGTGTATTCTTTTTGGTTGTGGCAGGGATCTGCACATTGGGCTTGGCTGCTGCACTGAAGATATGTCATATAGTGAGTAGTTCAAGAAAAGATAACTAAAGATATGATAAATTTTTATATTTGAATACAGGGAATAGAGAAAATATGAATCACAAAATAATAAATTACTTATTTATTTTAATTTTGGTATCAATGGGGGCCTGCACTAGCGAGAAAATTAATTATGTTGAAGACAGTTCGTTCTCTGAAATATGTAAAAATCTAAGCACCAACAAGGCTTTCCCACTATCAGATACGTCTGATGATTGGTTTCAGGTTTATGAATCGTATGAGGGTGTTTATTCAATAGTAGAGCCTTATCAATTTCAAATGAGTATCTCTCATTTAATCATCGGTACTGATAAAGCTTTACTCTTCGATACGGGTATGGGGATTCTGCCAATTAAGCCCATAGTTGAAAGAATAACAAATTTACCCATCACAGTTCTTAATTCTCATTCGCATTTTGATCATGTTGGGGGGAATGCTGAATTTTCTGAAATATTAGCTATCGATTCTCTGTATACAAAAAGCAATATGCAAGGGTTTAAGCATGAAGAAGTTGCTGGAGATGTTGCGTTAGAGGCGTTTTGTGGTGAAGCACCAATCGGTCTTAATACAGGTACCTATCATACAAGGTCATGGTCTGCCAATGATTACGTTTCAGATGGACAGAAAATTGATTTAGGGGGAAGGATTTTAGAGGTTATGCATGTACCAGGACACACACCTGATGCAGTTGCACTCTTAGATGCAAAGAATGGCTTATTGTTTACTGGCGATACATTTTATGATGATAATTTATGGCTTTTTTCCCCAGAAACAAATCTCGACGATTACTCAAACACCATTGATAGGTTAGTTCAAGTTGAGAATAAAATACAATATTTATTTGGCGCTCATACCACAGCCAGAGTTGATGCAGGAAGATTAGCATTGGTAAAGACGAGTCTGCAGAAATTAAGATCAGGAAGCGAAAAACCCGTTAAAGAGATTGGTGAAAGACAAATATATCAGATTGATGGTATTAATTTTGTCACTTCAAAAGCGGCTTTAGAAGGCAAGCAAATAGATATCAAAAAAGGTGCAAGTGGTTTATAATTATTTCATATTAATCATATTTCTATAGGTAAAACTTAATGTGAATAAAATAATAAAAATTAGATATTTTTTTGTGATCTTAGGTCTAATTCTGTCTATTTTATCTTGCATGGATACAGGAAAAAAGGACTATAAGATAACTGAGGCTTGGATCTCAATGCCAGATGATATTCGGTTGGCTGCAGACATTTATTGGCCAGCAGATTACAAAAAAGAAAAAAAATATCCAGTATTACTAGAATACACTCCTTATCGTAAGGACGAGTCTCGTGGTAGAAATTATCCTTTATATTCCTATTTTCTAGATCATGATTATATTGTTGCTCGGGTAGATATGAGAGGAACAGGAAATAGTGAAGGCAGGGTTATACCTTATGAATACTCAGATATCGAGCTTGATGATGGAGAGGTCATTATTGACTGGCTTGCAAATCAACCTTGGTCTACCGGAAATATAGGCATGTTTGGTATTTCTTGGGGTGGTTTTAATTCCATTCAAATGGCCATGAGAAATCCATCGGCTTTAAAAGCCTTTGTTGCAGTGATGGCAACTGAATATCTCTATGCAGAGGATGTTCATTATATTGATGGGATCATGGTGGCTGGTGATTCATGGATGATGAGCAATGATTTAAATAACTCCATACCTGGTGCACCTAATTTCACGATGAATGACGAATGGTATAGAAATAGATTTGATGTGGAGCCTAGTGTCTATACTTATATGCGAGAACAAAGAGATGGTGAGTTCTGGGATCGTGCTTCTGCAAAGAACAAATATGATTCAATTAAGGTTCCTGGTTATCATATTGGTGGCTGGTATGACGGCTATAGGAACAGCCTACCAAGGATGATAGAGAATGTCAGTGCACCAGTAAAAGCGATGATTGGTCCTTGGGATCACGATTTCCCCCATAATGCTGCCTTGAAACCTCAGGTGGAATGGCGTCATGAGGCAGTTCGTTGGTATGATCAATGGTTGAAAAATGAGGATACGGGTATTCTGAACGAGCCTAAATTCTCAATCTATATAAGAGATTACCATCCACCTGATTCTTCTATTGAATATATACCGGGTTATTGGCGATGGGAGGATGAGTGGCCTGCTAAAGATACAAATAAACAAGTCTGGTATGCTCAAGATAATCATAGTTTATCAAGTACAAAATCAATAATTTCTGAGCACAGCTTGAAGAATATCCCTTCAATTGGCTTGGAGGGTGGTGGCCCAACGATGTGGTGGGGCAGTATTCCCCCTGATCAAGCTCCAATGGATAAGGATAGTTTGGTTTATGATAGCGGTATTCTTAAAGAAACTTTTGAGATCTCAGGTAGGCCAGTTGCAAAATTAAATGTATCAGCCGATGCAATACGGGCAAATTGGGTGGTTAGACTTTCAGATATAGCACCAGATGGTCAAGTTACTCAAGTTGTTGGCGCAGCCTTTAATGGGACTCATCGAAATTCTGCGCGCAGCCCCGAAGACATTGTTCCTGGAGACAAATTTCCATTAGAAATTGAGCTTCATTTTACTTCTTGGACCTTCAATAAAGGGCACAGAATTCGAATAGCAGTAAGTAATTCGCAATGGCCTATGTTGTGGCCAAGTGCTTTCCCAGTAAATACTACTTTGGATATAGGTGGCCAAGTGGGTGCACAAATTGAGCTTCCAGTTATAACAAAGAGTAGGTATCAAGCGCCTATATTTAAAGAGCCAGTTTTTAGCCCAAGCCTTGATGGTTATGAGGTAATGGATTCTGGAAATGTCACTGGCTATGCGGCAATAGAGGCGATCCAAAGAGATGAATTAACTGGTGAGGCCGTAGGTATCGCTACCAACCAAGGAGTAAAAAAATATCCCTGGGGAGTGGAGTATTTTGAAGAAGAAATAGAACAAAGGACACGTGATGATGATCCTGCAAATTCAATTGTAGTTGGTCGTTATAAGGTTACTCAAGAGCTATCCGATAGAGTATTGACCTTTGAACAGAATGTTGAATTCAAGAGTGATCCTGAAAATTTCAAGTTAAAGTTTCATCGTTGGATTTTGGTTGACGGGGAGAAGCAAAGAGAAAGAATTTGGGAAGAAGCGATACCCAGAGATTTTCAATGAATAAATTACTACCTATAACAACACTATTTATGCTGATATTTTTTTCTATAGGTTTATCTGCCTGTGATGATGATAGTAATAATAGTATTAGAAAACCAAGTGATCATATTGATTATGTCGTGATGGGAAAATCCATCAATCATCGTCAATCGGAAAGTGCCAAACTTAATCTTTTGAACACCGTATTTTTTGCAGAAATCTTCCCTGTCAAGATAGATTCAATTAGCACGTCTATTACCAATGGTTTATTAACTGGACTGGGTGATGCAAGGGATGGGTTGAATTTTTCATCAGCGCGTATACCTTTTCTAGCAGGTCAGCGTGAAATGACGATCGAGGCTTTAACGCGACGCTTTCCAGATGACACTTATATTTTTAGTTTTGATACTCCTGACGGAAGTATTGAAAGTCTGCCGGCTACTTTTGTCAAAAAAGAGGGTGTAATCAGTAACCCAGAACCTATTTTGATAACGCTTTACCAGCAAGGAAATGAAGTTGACGTCAGTGCGATAAATTCAGATCAAGATCTCAAAGTGACTTGGAGTGATTTTACTAAAGGTGCTGTTGATCCCAATAATATCATTGACGATATGATTTATGTAATTTTAGGTAATTGTCACGGCGAAGAAATTGAGCACAGTGGCCATGCAATTAGTAATAAAGATGCATTGACTTTTGATAAGCAAGAATTTGTAATTTCAAGCGATAAATTAGAGTCTGGAGAAATATATCAGCTTGAAGTTGAGCATTCGAATATGGAGACGGATAGTTATAGAAATATAGAGATTATTGTGACGTATGCCGCTACAACGTTTCTTGATTTTAAAACTAAAGGAGATAGCTCTGAATTATTAGAGTGCCCGGTAAACCCATATGCTATGGATGGCGGACAAACGGATCGTATTAAGAAGCCAAATTAACTTTTCTTGCATTCGTCCGGAAAAGATTCAATGAGCTCTCTAAAAGTCACTGGCATCCATTTTGATCGAACTTCAAACAAATATCGCATTTCGCACTTGTTATACCATTTCTTAAATGCATTGACTTTTGCATGCCAGACATCTGCTGGTATTAGGTTTTGTTGGTATTGGAAAAAATCATTCTCATATAAAAACCAGGCAGAGTGATAAGCGTTTCTTTTTGCAATTTCTTTAAGTGAATATTCATAATCATCATTCGAGTCAATAGCTAATGATTGCCAGTCTAAACCAGCTATTGTGTAATTAGTGATTTGATCACGAATTGAATTATTTCTTTCTTGCTGTGTTTTCGCTAATGCAATTTTTTGGTTCTGTTGGAGTTCAATTCCCACAAATATAAGTGATGCGATTAGACCAATAACACCAATCACTTGAAAAATATTATTAAGATTGCTTAGGTTTACCATTGAGGTGAGATTTTTATTCATAACCTTTCCAAAGAATTTTATTTATCGTAATAATTTGTTTATCCTCTGCTAACAATAATTTTTTACTAGCAAGAAGTAAACTAGGGGGCATTGAATTATGGAAAATTTTTTAAGGAAATTAGCATTGATGACGCATTGGCTTTGTTTTGCTATCAGTATCGCTGTCATTGGAGCACTAATCGTCTTCAATGCTCAGCTGGATAGTATATTTATACTAATGTCATTAGTGTTTTCATTCACCTCTTTGCTCGTTGGCTCAGCAATAAGATGGATGTTTTCTGGAAGATTTTTTTTACTGCCTTGGTTATGAAAAAACCAATCTCAATTAACTAATAAATAATCTAGTTAACAATGCAATACCGAGTATGACTCCCATTACCAAGATAATTATCTTGATATAGCGGTAACGGTTAGATTGCCAATTGATTTTATCGTCACGATTACGCTGTTTTTCTGAAGCTCTGAATTTTCCTACATACAAAAAAACAGCCATTGATAGGACAATAATTAACCCAAAGAAAAGCGAATTAAAATCCACTAGCGACTTCGCAGTTTAGCCAATAATCTCAACATTTCAAGATACAACCAGATTAGGGTAACCATTAATGAAAATGCCCCAAACCATTCCATGTACTTAGGCGCTCCCATCTCAGCTCCTTGTTCGATAAAATCAAAATCTAGCACTAGATTTAGTGCAGCTATGGCTACGACAAACAGACTAAATCCAATCCCAAATAAGCCATTGGAGTGAATAAAGCCAATACCACCTGAGCCAAACATATTCATAATCATACTAATGAAATATAAGACGCCTATCCCCATGGTGGCAGAAACGATCATGAGCCTGAAATTTTCAGTAGGTTTAATTATACCCAGTTTATATAACACTAATAATGAGGCGAGAGTACCTAATGTGAGCCCTGTAGCTTGAATTACAATACCGGGATATTGAGATTCAAATATGGCGGAGATACCACCTAAAAATAAACCCTCCAAAGCCGCATATACTGGCGCTGTTATCGGCGACCATGTTTTCTTAAACATTGTAATTAACGCAAACACAAAACCACCAATGGCACCACCAATGGCGATTGGCATAACTGCTGCTGGATTATTACCTGACTGAAAAAATAGATTCCAAGTATAAATAGCAGTTAATACAAGAATCCCAAGTAAAAAACCTGTTTTATTAACCGTACCTTGCAGCGTCATAGTCTGACCTATGACGCGATTTTCATTTTTAAAGGTAGCAGCATTTAGAGCGGGATTGCCAGATCGTCCAAACATTTGTAATGCGTTGTGTTTTGCCATTTTTTATCCTATTAATTCAGTATTATTATTCTTTGATTATAATATTCTAGACAGAAAGCTTCAACGTTTAAACTTTAAATGATTTTTGAGCTAAACAGCAAGGATGAATTCATCCTTGCTGAATGACTCAACCTAACCTAATAGTTTGCTTTTTGAAGTAAGCTTTATTTTTCTTGGTTTTTTATCTTCCGGAATAATCCTCTCTATTCCAATATAGAGCATACCGTTTGAGAGTGCGGCACCTTTTATAACCATATCTTCGGAAAGAACAAATTTCTTCGTAAAGTCTCTATTTGCTAATCCTTGGTGAAGCAGACCGTCTGAGGCTTCTTTAGCGCGCATACCTTTTATGATTAAGTTTTCACCAGCCAATTCGACATCAATATCTTTCTCATCGAAGCCGGCCACAGCAAGTTCAATCGTATACTGATCATCGTTAACTTTTCGAATATTATAAGGCGGGTAGTTGGCCTCTTTTCCTCTGGAATTAGCTAGTAACTCTAATGCCCCAAAAGTCCTATCAAATCCAACTGCGAATGGAGAAATATCTCTCCAAATTGTATCAAAGGTTGTATTAACCATTTTGTAACTCCTTTTTAATTAAGCAAGTTTAAGTTTTAAAATTGTAAGCCCCTAAGGCACTTACAATTAATATATGGAGCTAAATCTTCTTATATCAAGCTTAATTTTCAAATTTATTTTGATTCGATGGAAGCTAATTTCAATACTTGTTTCCAGAGTGTGGTATCAATTTCGATATCCTTTGATAGGTTTTTCTTTGATCCAGGAAGTCTTGCTTTAGGTTGATTTTCAACCGCAGCGGATAATTTACTAATATGCTCAGAAAATTGATCTTTTTTTCCATTAAAGTCGGGATCAATAAGTATATAAGATTGTCCAAGACTATGTGGCTTACCATCTGCCGTCTTTAGCGGTGGTGCATTTATACTACTTACAGAGCCAGTGAGGGCGGAAGCTAAGACTTCAGCCATTAATCCAAAACCATAACCTTTATAGCCTCCTGATGATAAAAGTGATCCACCAAGAGCGGCTTCAGCATCTGTTGTTGGGTTACCATCCTTATCTATTGCCCAGCCCTCAGGAATAGATTCATTAGCTGCCGCTGCCATACGAATTTTTCCGATGGCAATTGCACTTGTTGATTGATCGAATTGAAAAGCGACTGTCTTATCGGGTGATGGAATCGCCATTGAAATTGGATTGGTGCCCAGTATCGGTTTATTACCTCCCGGTGGCGAAACACATGCTGGTGCATTTGTTGTTCCTATCCCTATAAGGCCATGTTTAGCTATCTGTGCCGTAAAGTAACCCAGAGAAGTGCAGGTATGAGAATGCGCTATAACAAAAAGACAAATTCCATTTTCTTTAGCGCTCTTTACTGCAGATTGGAGGCCTTTTGAGAATGCAGCTTGAGCAAAACCATTTTTAGCATCCACATGAACGGTACTTGGTTTAGGTTGAGTTACCTCTGGATGGGCTTGACCATTTACCCTTCCACTTTGTAGTTGTTTACAATAACTATCAAGATAATAGAGACCACAAATTTTATTGTTTTCGGCTTCAGCCACTCTTACAGCTTTTGCCACTTCTTTTGCCACCCAAGATGCAGCACCGTGATCCTCCAAAGCTTTTATTGTGTGGCTTTCAATCTCATTCAAACTAACAGAAATTATTGTCATATTTTTAATCTTTTGTAATATTTGTATTTGTAAATAAAAATTTTCTTAATGGTTTATCATACTTGACAGGATTAACTTACACTAATAATTGGTCGAATAAATCGTTATTTCGAATAACCGAAACGCCTACTTGACTGATTATTACTTGAATTAATGAATAAAAATTGGAGTATGTTTGATGATTTTTTTAAAAAAAATAATATTTACAATAGTATTTTTTGCAATAGCTTCATGCGCGGACACTAATAATTCTAAATCGATTACTATCGGCACTAATCCAGCAGGAACTTTTTATTACGTGGTTGGAACAGGGTTATCAAAATTATTCTCAGAAAAACTTGATAAACGAGCTATCGCTCAACCTGCATCCGGTTCAGCTGTTTATGTTCCTCTCATTAATAGTGGTGAGATGTCGTTGGGGTTTAGTACTAGCATTGAAGCTGGTAGTTACTATCAAGGAAAAATGGACCTTCAAGAACAACCAAATCTGAGAGTATTAATGCGTTTTTGGGCAATGCCTTATGGTTATATGGTAAGAGGGGATTCTGATTTGCATTTTGTTAGCGACCTAAAAGGAAGAAGTGTGGTCGATGAGCAGTCAGCAAATATAACCTTAAGTATAGGGAATAGCTCGATGTTGATGGTGTCTGGCTTAAGAAAAGGTGATTATAAATCTATTATAGTAGGAGGTTTGCCTCAGGGTATAACGGCCGTTACTGATGGTCTTGCAGATGCTGCTCCCATAGCTCTTGGTCAAGGTAACGTTCGAAAAGCCAATGCTACAACACCAGGAGGCATTCGTTTTTTAGATATGTCAGATATTGAGAATGTTCAACAATATTTTGATGGTTTAGGTCAAGGATTTAATGCCTATGCAGTTTCAAATGAAGATCAATTACCCGGTGCAACCGAAGGGTTGTTGACAGGCTCAGTGGATATTTATCTCGTTACCTCATCCGCGATGTCTGATGACGACGCTTCGGCAATAGTGAGAGTAATTGAAGAGAATTGGGGCGAACTTCAAACTCAATTTACTGCTCTAAAGAGAGGTCACCCAAGTCTTTTTGTTGGAAAAAATCATACTATTCCATTTCATTCTGGAGCTATTGAGTATTATCAAGATAAAAATCGGTGGAACGATGAATCTGAAACAAGAAATCAATTACTACTATCTCGCTATTGAAGTATTCAGGATGACAGCCAAATTTATGAGTAATTATTAGAGTCTATTTTTATGCCTTTAGAATGGTTGTCACTAAAATTAAAGAATTTTTACTTAGCATCATTGGTTTTGCTAGGCATGCTTTGGATACTTGATGTACCTGTGCGCCTTAATATCGGAATAGTTACAGCAAGCTATATCTCATTAATGCTTGCCGTATCAATTGCCGCTGGTTTTTTGCTAAAGCCATCTTATGAGGGTAGATCAGCCATTTTACTTGATGTTGGACTAGGTCTATTAGCGCTGATGTCATGGGGTTGGGTTGCATTGAATTATATAGATTGGTTAACCGATTTAGCGAATCGAGGTTTTGAGAAATGGTTACCTGGTACCTTAGCTATAATCCTATTGATTGAAGCGCTTCGTCGATTTTGTGGTTCTGCAATTACCATTTTAGCGGTTGTGTTTATTGCTTATGGATTTTTAGGTCATAATTTGAGTGGTATTTTTGAAGGTGCAGCTGTTAGTCCAACTAGATTGATACTATATTTTTATGCTGATAGTGGAGGCGTGCCTGGTCTAATCTTATCGATTGTTTGTTCTGTTGTATTTGGTTTCTTATTAATGGGTGAATTAATGAAAACCAGTGGTGGCGGTCAGTTTTTAACTGATATCTCGCTGTCATTAATGGGACATTTTAGGGGCGGTCCAGCTAAAGTCTCAATAGTCGCAAGTTCAATATTTGGATCCATTAGTGGTTCGACCGTTGGCAATGTAATGTCTACCGGTGTTGTAACCATCCCTCTAATGAAAAAGACTGGCCTTCCTGGTTATTTTGCAGCTGCAGTCGAAGCGATCGCATCTAATGGGGGTCAACTCGCACCACCAGTGATGGGGGCAACGGCTTTTTTAATTGCTGAGTTTTTGGATATTCCTTATCTTGAGGTTGTCGGTGCGGCCGCTTTACCGGCTGTCATTTACTATGTGATATTGTTTGCTCAAGTTGACCTTATGGCTAAGGACAACAATCTAAAAGGTTTGAAAAAAAGTGAAACACCTGTATTTAGCATATTGATTAAGCGAAAAGGATTACATTTGATCCCAATTGTAAGCTTAATTTTCTTAATGTTTGTAATTGGATTGCAACCAGCAAAATCCGCATTAATATCCGGTTTTTTGGCGGTTTTGGCCGGCCTTGTATTGCGCACTATAAAACTTAGTTTGTCCTTAGTAATGGAATTTTTGGGAAATGTTTCAAAGACATTAATTCCCATCATATTGATTGGTGGTGCAGCTGGAATAATTGTAGGTGTTCTTAATATTACTGGCCTTGGTTTTAATTTAACTTTAGGTTTAACCGAGATCGGAGCTCAATATGGTTTACTGGTGATGCTGATATTAACCGGTATCATAGCCATCATATTGGGCATGGGTATGCCTACAGCAGCCGTCTATATTGTTTTGTCGGTTGTTCTAGCACCTGCAGTAATTGAAATGGGTGTTCCAGTTTTAGCGGCACATCTATTTATATTTTATTTTGGATTACTTTCAATGATTACTCCTCCAGTTGCTGTTGCATCCTTTGTCGCAGCAGGAATAGCGGAAGCTTCTTTATGGCGAACAAGCTTTACGGCCATAAAATTGGGTATCGCTGCCTATTTTTTACCTTTTTTGTTTGTTTACAATGACAGTCTCTTGCTCAGAGGTACTTGGATTGAAGTATTATTAATCTTCCTGACTTGCTTAGTATCCGGACTGATGATTGCTTCTGCATTGCGTGAAGCTAATTTTAGATCACCAAATGGTATTTTACGAATGCTATGCTGTGTATGCTTATCCTTAGTGGTTGGCAGTGCTACTCTATGGCTTGGAAGGGATTCGATGAATGTACTAATAGTGTTGGTAATTAGCAGCCTCTTGTTTGTGGCCCTTCAAAGAATAAATTTATTCAGTCAAGAACAAAATTAATGATGTATTTATGATTGATGCAAGATTAAAAATAAATTTAGGATCATTACCTCTAAAGAATCCATTGATATGCGGCTCTGGCGAACATCTTATCGAAGAGGCTGGGATCATTATGGCACTTAAATCTGGTGCGGCAGCGGTGGTAGCAAAATCTACGAACGAAAGTAAAATAGCTAGACAGCAATTGGATAAAACAGATTATTCGATGGTAGATCAAAATCTAACGCAACTTGATTGGCAAAAAGATAAGGGGTTAAGCACTAGTCTATTTGGAAGGTCGGGTTTGATAAGTATTGATTCAGAAGAATGGTTACGAACAATTGCACATTTAGATAAACAAGCGGCAGAATATAAGTCGTATGTAGTGGCAAGTCTTATCCCTGCAAGCACATCCTCTTTGATTGAGTATGCGGAACTCGCTCAAAAACTAGGAATACGTGTTCTAGAGATCAACATAGGTGCACCGCATGGTATAGAGGCGGGTAAAGATATTCGCTTAACATTTGATCCAACTAAAGCAAGCGAGATTATTCGAGAGGTTAGGAAGGTATTTCAAGGCCATTTGTGGGCAAAAACATCAGGGATGAGTGAGAACGTTAGTCAACTGGCATTTTCCGCTAAAGAAGCAGGCGCTGATGCTGTTGTCATGATGGGTCGAGTGATGGCATTGATACCAAATCTAGATTCAATGCAGCCGATATTGGGGACAAAAGGTGCTTACGGAGGTCGTTGGGCTCTACCTATAACTTGTCGTTGGTTGAGCGAAAGTCGTCAATTATTAGAATCAAACTATCCATTAATTGGTACAAATGGTGCACGAGATGGGTATGATATAGCAAGAATGATGCTGGCAGGCGCAACCGCTGTCGAACAAACTTCTGCAATATTTACTGGAGGTTTTGAGGTAATTAAAGAGAATATCGATCAATTAGATGGGTACTTAAAGGAAAAAAAGATGAATGCTCCGGATTTGATTGGTATTACATCAGATCAGGTTGAATCCTATGCAGAGCAAGAGTTAAGACCCGATTATTGGCGACAATTTGTTTCCGATGATGCGTTGAATAAAAAATTATAATAATTGTTAGAGGTAATGAGAAATGACAAAAAAAGCTAAGTTATATAATTGGGATACCATCGAAGGAGAAGAGGTGAGGCCAGGGGTATCTAGAAAGGGCTTTCGAGGCGATCAATTCATGATGGTAATGAATACACTTGAGCCAGGTATGGAAATTAACCCCCATTCACATCCATTTGAGCAAGCTGTATATATAGTTCAAGGTAAAGTTCGTTTCCATGTTGGGGATGAAGTGTTTGAGGGCGGTCCTGGTTCGGTTATTAGAATCCCACCCAATATTGAGCACTACGCCGAACCATATGGCGATGAACCAGTTCTTAATTTAGATATTTTTGCTCCTCTAAGAGAGGATTATATGCATCTAGTCGATTATCAAAATTTCGATGAGAGCGAGGTTTAATTGATGGCATTGGACTTCAGAACCCTCGTAAAAAGTGGTAAAGAATTGATTGGTATTTTCATAAAAACTCCGAATTATCAGTTAGTTGAAATAGTATCATCATGTGATTTATCATTTATTGTTCTTGATGCTGAGCATGCTCCATTTGATAGGAGTGAATTGGATACTTCGATCATGGCGGCAAAATCATCGAACATTCCAGTTATGGTGCGTGCCCCAAAATCAAGTGATGAATATATTCTTAACGCCTTGGATCAAGGTGCAGATGGCGTCCTTGTGCCGCATATAAACTCTATTGACGATGCTAAAGATGTGATCTCATTCGCAAAGTATCGTGATGCTAATTTCCCATTAGGGAAAAGAGGTTTTTCTAATTCGTCACGTTCAGGTAATTATGGATCGCTATCTCTAACTAAAATGATCGATAAAGCTAATAATAAAACCGCGTTAATTTGTCAGATTGAAGAAAAACAAGCGGTTGAGAATATCGATGATATTGTTAGTCAAGAGGGCATTGACTGCCTATTTATTGGTACTGCAGACTTAGCGGTTTCTTTAGATTGCGATGATATGAATGATATTCGTGTTATTAACTCAATTGATCGAGTCGTTATTGCGGCTAAAAAAGCTAATATTCCACTGGGAATATATCTGTCGGACTCAAGGGCAATAGATACTTGGCGAGATAAAGGCTTTTCACTGTTTATCATTGGTTCTGATCAGACGCACTTAAAAAGTGCTCTTAAAAATCTCACAGAACAATTAAACTAACTCAAAGAGTAAATAATGGATAATTACAAGCACGCCCCTGAGGAGCGAAAGGTTTTAATTGAACGTTTACTTGTGGGGGCAGTTGATCTGCATTGCCACTCTGGGCCATCTGTTATGCCTCGCTCTATTGATCATATCGAGGCTGCCAAAGAGGCTTCTGATGTAGGAATGAAGGCGCTTTTATTTAAAGATCATTATTACTCAGTAACCCCTGTTACCGAATTGCTCATGAATCATTTTAGCCATCTAAATATTCAGCTTTTATCTGGTGTGCCACTTAATAATACTTCAGGTGGGCTCAATCGATATGCCGTAGATCATGGGATTAATTTAGGAGCTAAATTAGTCTGGATGCCTACTTTTTCTGCCGAAAATCACATTAATGCCCATAAAAAAGACAAGGATTTTGAGGAAAAATTTCCTACCACTAAAGAAGCAATGCTAGCACCAACACCATTGAAGGTTACTACTAATGATGGCTTGCTGCTCGATGAAGTAAAATTTATTTTAGATTTGATTGCCGAAAATGATTTGGTGTTATCTTCGGGTCACTTGCATATTTCAGAGATTTGGCCTCTTTTTGATGAAGCTAAAAAACGGGGTGTGAGTCGTCTTTTGTGTAATCATCCCACATATATCGTAGGTGCATCACTTATCGATATTACCCAATTGGTCTCTATAGGAGCGTATATAGAGCATTCTATGTGTATGTTTGTTCAGCGCTCTAAATATAAGTTTTATGAGCCAGAAGAGTTAAATAATATGATTAAAGCAGCCGGTATTGATAAAACTATATTGGGTTCAGATCTTGGCCAAGTGGGTAACCCATCTCCGGTAGATGGGTTTAGAGCTGTTATTAATATGTGCTTAGATTTAGGTTATAACGAGCAAGAAATTCATCGGTTAGTATCAAAGAATGCTTCAAAATTGATGGGGATTTAGTCGTATACGACATCACTGATAATGGCTAATAAATCTATTACACCTCGCTTAAACCCAACAACACTGACTCGTTCATCGTTACCATGAATTCTAGAAAACTCTTTCTCTGGTACGATTATAGGGTCAAATCCATAGCTTGAGATTCCTAAATCTCTAGTAAAGTGACTGTCCGTAAATCCAGTGCTAACACCTGGGGTTACTCTAGATCCTGGATGGCGCTCACCAGTAACTTTTTCAATGGCTTGATAGAGTCTACTGTTAGCAGAAGACACAGCAGAGGTAAAAGCCATTATAACTTCAACACTTACATCTTGATCGTTTAGCAATGAATTAAAATCAGCAACAAAATCCTCAGCAGCTCTATCGGGAAGTATTCTGCAATCAATTTCAGCCCATGATTCTGGAGGAACTACATTGATTTTGTTCGAAGCACCTAAACGAGTTATTGAGCAGGTATCCCTTGTTAACGCATGTTGACTGGGAGAGTGTAATTGTAAGTTCTTTAAAAATTCTGGGTCTTTAATGGCCAACGACATATCCGCATAGGCGTCAGCCCATTCAGGGGCAGCGCTCAAACTCATCGAGGAAAATACAGCATCAACCGAGGGTATGATTCTTGCTGGAAACGCATGATTTTTGATAGTATTCAAGGCAGTAATCATCTTAGTGACCGCGCTAGTCGGGTTTGGCATTGATCCGTGTCCTGGGGTATCAGTAGCTGTTAGCCTCAACCAGACAGGCACTTTTTGAGTTACTTCGACACTGAAAATGGTTTCAGTGCCATTAAATTCTCCGCCTCCACCTTCATTTATAAGTAAGCCAGCATTCGCAAATATTTCAGGATGATTTTCAATTAGCCAGCCGACTCCATAGTAACCTCCAGCTTCTTCATCAGCCGATGCCACAAAGACAACATCACGATTTAGCTTTACATTGTTTCTATGCAAGCTCAGAAAAGTAGCCAGTTGGGAGATACCGGTATTTTTCATGTCTAGTGCACCTCTTCCCCATATATAACCATCCCTTTCTTCACCTAGCAATGGATCGACTGTCCAATATTTTTGATCAGCAGGAACAACGTCGGTATGCTGGAGTAAAATAAGAGCTGGTTGATTGCCACCTTTTATTCGAGCCCAAATATTTCCCCTGCCTGGCGCGCTTTCAGCCGTTTTATAATCAATGCCTTCAGCATCAAATATTTTTTTATAAAATTCTACTGCTCTAGATTCATTTCCTGGGGGATTGATGGTGTCGATTTTTATGAATTCTTTTAACCATATAACCGCTTGATCCTCCATAGATTGTGCATTTATATTGCTAATAATAAGAAAAGACAAGAAGAGGAGGGTGGTTTTTTTGATCATTGGGTATCTCTTTATTAGTAAGAATTTATGGTTTTATTTGTTTCTCAGTTCGAAGCGTGGAATATAGGTACACCAAACCCCCTGATATTATTATAGCCAAGCTGAATAGACCTTCCACGGGTTTGGTGATAATAACAAAGTATAAGGTCCATGCCGTTAAGCTTAAATAAATTAATGGCGGAATAGGGAATGCGAAGGTTTTGTATGGCCTTATAAGATTTGGTTGTTTCACTCTTAGAACAAATACTCCTAGAACTGTAGCAAAAGAATTTAATGCAAGTGTAAATCCAGCAAAAATAAGAATGGATTCAAAGCTTGATGTAACGATGAATAATATTGCGATCACTGATTGTGTGTAAATAGCCGTGGTTGGAATTTTATCTTTCGTTGTTTTTGATAGAAATTTCAAGATAGTAAAATCTTCACCAATAACCTGAAGTACCCTAGGTCCAGCTAAAGTCATTGCACTCACGGTGGAAATCAGGAGAAGCGCCAGCGCTAATCCTGTAAATTTCGCACCGATATCACCAAAAGCAGATTGAGCTGCTATATACCCTATTTCAAGTTTACCTTGCATATCCTCAATGGGGGTTACTGTTAAAAAAACATAATTTAAGAGAACATAGAGCACCATGACGATCAAAGTTCCTGAGATTAAAATTTTAGGAAGGTTTTTTTGAGGATCCTCTAATTCGCTGCTTAAATAGGTGGCGGCATTCCATCCCGTGTAAGCATAGCTTACGTAAATTAATGATACAGCAAATGAACCATTTAATATTAGATCGATATCATTTGTGGAAGGCTTGAAGGAGATGGGCTGGATATCATCAGAAAGCATAAGGGCGCTCAGGCAAAATAAAATGATTATGGCTATTTTAAGAATGGTGAATATAACTTGAAGTCTGCCACTATTCCTTCTGTTGCTTGAATGAGTAATGGCTAGGCTTAAAACCAATCCACACGCAATGCATTGTCGAACCCAAGGTGCATCAAGCTCGGGAAATAAAGACATTAAATAAGCAGAAAATGTAATTGCCGTCAAAGCAATAGGCGCTGCAAATCCGATGGTTGCGGATACCCAGCCAGAGATAAAACCTGCGCACGGATGATATATTTTTGAGAGAAAGTTATATTCGCCACCCGATCGCGGAAGAGCAGCACCGAGTTCTGCGTATGTCATCGAGCCACAGAGTGCAATTACTCCTCCAAGCATCCAAAGTAGGAGAATAGTAAAACCAGATTGAATATCCAATAATTGAAACCCAAGGCTAGTGAAAACCCCGGTCCCGATCATATTTGCAATTACAACTGCAGTTACCGTGGTATATCGAAATTTTGTAGTGATCATAGCCAGAAATTTGTTTTTAAAGTCTGCATAACTTCTCTGCTGCTTGTTCTAGGATATCATCCTCTTTTGCAAAGCAAAATCTAAGTTTTTGCTCGAAAGGGGGGTTTTCATAAAATACAGATATCGGAATAGATGCGACACCAATTTCTTCAGTTAGCTTTTTGGCAAAAGAGGTGTCTTTTTCTTCAGAAATTCCACTGTAATCTAATAATTGATAGAAAGAACCGGCAGAAACTTGATATGAGAACCTAGAAGACTCTATTAATTTACAAAAATAATCTCTTTTCGCCTCATAGAAACTCGATAAGGAATCAATATAGTCAGGGCAGGTTTGCATAAATTCAGCTAAACCGTGTTGAATAGGAGTTACAACTGAATAGCAGGTCCACTGATGTATTTGTCTCATCTCCTTGCTAAGCTCAATGGGTGCAGCGCAATATCCGACTTTCCAACCAGTTGCATGAAATGTTTTGCCGAATGAGGAAATTACAAAAGATCGCGACCAGAGTTCATCATGACTCGCTAGACTTAAATGTTTTTTACCATCAAAAACAATATGCTCATACACTTCGTCTGACATTATATATATAGAGGTATCACGAAGAATATCGGCTAATGTATCGAGATCCTCGGATCTTAAGATAGCGCCAGTTGGGTTATGCGGAAAATTTAAGATTATTAATTTTGTTTTCTCATTAATAGTGTCTTTTAGCTTTTGCCAGTCAATATGATAATCATTTCGTTCTTTTGTCCTTATGAGTGGAACATGTCGGGTTATGGCGCCCGCTAAAACTATATCGGGCCCATAATTATCATAAGCTGGATCAAAAACAATCACTTCGTCATTAGGGTAAACTACTGCCTGAATGACACTAAAGAGTCCCTCCGTAGCCCCATCGCAAATAGTAACTTCTTGGCGGGCATCAATCGTTCTTCCATAGAATTTTTTTATTTTTTCTGCAATACAGTCCTGCAGCGCTGGTATTCCAGCCATTGGTGCATACTGATTATTATCACTGCGAATATATTTGCATACCAATTCCAGCAATCTGGGATCTGGATTAAACCCAGGAAAACCTTGAGACAAATTAATTGCATCATGTTTATTTGATAACTCTGTCATTATCGTAAAAATTGACGAACCTGTATCTAGTTTACTTTTCATTGCTAGGGCTCCAAAAATTTGGGTGGTTGCCAATCTAACGATAGTGGGCCTTGGTCAAAGATGATCTCACGATGACTGCTCCAAGTATTTCGAATAGCCTCTGGAGTTCCAATACCAGCGGCGCGAGGATCACCACTTGGCCCAAACCAATGATTCTGTGGAGCTCCAGTTGTTCTAGCCCGCATACCACAATAGGTGGTACCGTTTACCGTCATGCCGAGAATCTTCTGTTGAAAAGGGATTTCGTTACTAACAATTGCAGCAGTAAGCCGATTTGTGATTTTTTCTAAAATTGAAGTGATTTTCGATAAATCATTGTCCTCATATTCGACAATAATTTGGAAAGGGCCAAAAAGTTCCGTCGTAATAAGTTCAAATTTATCTCCAAGAAGGAGATCTAAAGGGACTTTTATTGCTGTTGGTTGAAGCATTCCGTAACATTCAGGTACCTGATGATTGATGAGAGTTTTACCACCAAATAAGAGAGCAGTTTCGGGTAAATTTAATATTGATTTTATATGATTAAGCATAGCTTCGTTAGTCCACGATAGAACGGGGCCAATACTCAAATCATCCGTATTTCTCTGGGAGGCAAGTTCTTTTATTTTAGGAATTAATGTTGACGACCAATTTTTATGACAAAAGAGGATGCTTTGGGCAGAGCATTTTTGTCCTGAAGCATTGTAAGCGTCCTGATCAGACTGCCAAGCCACAAAATTCAACCAAAGTGGATCAAAGTCTGGACCAATTATCTTCCAATCAAAACCAGCATCTTCAAGCCTAACTAGACCATTCATAGTATTAGATATCTTTTCTGCTACTTTGTTGGATCCTGTAAATTGAATTAATCTTATAAATTCTTTAGTGCTGTCAATCAATTTACCCATCTCTGCTCCGCGACAATGAATCAGATTAAGGTCTATACTCGGAAGTCCGCAGTGAATGAGTAATCTTAAAAATTGCTCAAACACAACACTTACCTTGGAATCTACTTTTACCAATGGTTTATTTCCCATAAATAGGGCACCTAAGGTCTGTAAAGCAGGTATTTCAAGAGGGAAGTTAAAAGGTGCAATAACTATAACAGGACCAAAAGGCCAGCGATAACCCCTTGATTCTTGACCTTGATGATCTCCGGGATTGGAAAAACCACGACCAAGAAAACGAACACCATCACCGGAAAAATTTTCAAGAAATATACGCGTTACAATTACCTCGCCACGACATTGATTATATTCTTTAGGCATAACCCGCTGAATCAGTTTTGTGAAGTAATGCTCAACCTTGGGTTTGGCCATTAAAGCAGCAGCTTTGGCGCATACCTCACCTAGCATTAAATAACGTTCGGGCTTATATAGTGGATTATGAGTACCAAAGCTCTTTTGTAGATTTATATCATTAATAAAATTTGAATGATCAATCGTATCGGGGATATGAAGAAAATGCTCGCCATTCATGGGGTCGACTATATCTTTTCGTATATTGTCGGTAGTAACCCATTTTCCATTTATTAAGTTGCAAACTATTCCCGGTTTTTTTTGAGTCATCCCGTCTATCGGATCAACACTAATGAATTCCATTGGATCAGACATAATATTCTCGATTAAATTTTTATCATTAAAGTATATCTAAAAGTAGTCTTCGGCACTCTTATTTTCATAAATTTATTGAGAAAGATATGATTCGGGGTGATAATTAAATTGGTCCGCGCTGGTTTTCCTGCGGCGATTATCTGTTAACCCCGTCAGACCCGGAAGGGAGCAGCGGTAGCGGTAAAATCGGGTGCCGGGAGTAAGCTAGCGCGGATCTTCTTTATAGTTAGAAATAGATTTTTTACTTGGTTTTTAATTTTATTTTTTTTGGGTACACTGTTTTTGAATAGTTTACGATTAATTGATTCTGTATTGGCAATAATATGAGTTATCTTGCACTCGCTAGAAAATGGCGACCTAAAAATTTTTTAGATATAGTCGGCCAAGAGCATGTTGTTCAAGCGTTAATAAATGCACTTGAGAGTCAGAGATTGCATCATGCTTATCTATTTTCAGGTACTCGCGGAATAGGTAAAACTACTATTGCAAGAATACTTGCAAAAGCATTTAATTGTGAGAGTGGAGTTACTTCCAATCCTTGTGGTGAATGCGATATTTGTCGTGAAGTTGACGAAGGTCGATTTATTGATCTTATAGAGGTAGATGCCGCCTCCAAGACAAAAGTAGACGATACCAGAGAATTATTAGATAACGTTCAATTTGCAGCAACAGTCGGAAAATTCAAAGTTTATCTCATTGATGAAGTACATATGCTGTCTAAGCATTCTTTTAATGCATTATTAAAAACACTAGAAGAACCTCCACCACATGTAAAATTCTTTTTAGCGACGACAGATCCCCAAAAATTGCCAGTGACGGTTCTATCACGATGCTTACAGTTTAATTTAAAAAGAATTTCACCAAAATTAATTTTAGATAGATTGTGTTTTATCTGTGATGCTGAAAATATTGAATATGAGAAAAAGGGTCTTGCTAGTCTTGCTAGGGCGGCAGATGGAAGTTTGCGTGACGCACTAAGTTTGATGGATCAGGCAATTGCACATTGTGGTGGAAAATTAAATGATATCGATATTGCGACTATGCTAGGGACTGTTGATCGTAAATACATCCACCAAATAATGAGATCAATTGCTGATCATGATGTTCCTAAATTACTAGAAACTATCAACACTATCGATGAATTTTTCCCAGATTATGAAAATTTACTTGGTGAAATCGCTGAACATCTGCAACAAGTTGCTGTTATTCAGGTTGCAGGAGGTGTAGATGAGTCGATCATTATGAGTGAGAATATGCAAGAATATGCATCTATTATAAGCCCAGAGGATGTTCAGTTATATTATCAGATAGCCATTATGGGTAGGCGTGATATTCATCTCGCACCTTCGCTTCGTGCCGGTTGTGAAATGACTCTTATACGTATGTTTGCATTTCGACCTCACAATAACGAGCAAAAAAAAATTGATTCTGAGATTAAAAAACCTTCAACCATCGAAAATAAAAACCCAATAATAAAGCCAGAAAATCAACCAAAAGAACAACCTAAAAAAGTTGAGATTTTGAACAAAAATAAAATCGTTGAACCAATAAAAGACATTAAAAAATGGTCTGAAGGCATGATCTGGTCAGATCTTATTAAAGAGCTAAATTTATCTGGGCTTACGAAAATGTTGGCCGATAATTGTGCATTAATTGGCAGAAAAGAGAATATAATTCATTTAAGTTTAGATGAAAAATCAGTATCTTATAAAAACCAGGAGCGCGAGCAAATATTATCTAAATCCTTGTCGGGTTTATTTAATGAGGATTTAATTGTAAAAGTTGATGCTTCTAAAGCTGATAGTGAAACACCGAGTCAAGAAAAAATTAGGCAAAAAGACGAGCAACTTGAAACAGCAAGAAATAGTCTAAAATCAGATCCAGATGTTAAAGAGGCGGAGGATTTGTTTGGCGTGGGTATGAATCCAGAATCTATAACTTTAAAAAATTAAATGTTAAGAATTAAATACAATAAAAGGGGTAATCAATGAAAGGTGGTATTGGTCAATTAATGAAGCAAGCACAAGAGATGCAGGAAAATATGAAAAAAGCTCAAGATGAGCTTTCAAATATTACTGTAACCGGCGAATCTGGTGGTGGCATGGTAACTGTTACTATGTCGTGTAAGCACGAGATAAAAGCATTAAAAATTGATGACCTACTTCTTTCTGATGATAAGGACATGTTGGAAGATTTAATTATTGCTTCATTTAACGATGCAATTCGTCGTGTTGAGAAAAAATCTCAAGAATCATTATCAGGGATGACAGCTGGGTTAAATTTACCACCTGGCATGAAATTACCTTTTTGAGTTTAAACTTATAACCAAATGTCTTATTCACCATTACTTATAAATCTAATTGAAGCGCTGCGCTGTATGCCCGGTATTGGACGAAAATCTGCTCAAAGAATAGCGTTTCATTTACTCGAAAGAGATCGGGAAGGGGCTAAAATTTTATCAACAAGCCTGATGGCCGCAGCCAATGATATTGGGCATTGTCAAAAATGCAGAATGTTCACCGAAGTAGCGTTATGTAATATTTGCTCAGCTAGTGGTCGCGATGAAAAATCTATTTGTGTGGTTGAATCGCCAGCCGATGTCATGGCGCTTGAGGATGCTACTGGTTATCGTGGCATGTATTTTATATTAATGGGGCATTTATCCCCAATAGATGGCATTGGCCCTGATGATCTTGGTTTGGAGCAACTAGAGATTCGCTTCAAAGAAGAGGAGATTTCTGAGTTAATTATTGCAACAAATTCCACCGTTGAGGGTGATGCAACTGCGCATTATTTAGCTGAAATGGCATCAAGATATGATATTGGGGCCAGTCGAATTGCGCATGGAATTCCTCTTGGAGGTGAACTTGAGTATGTGGATGGAGGTACTTTATCTCATGCCTTTTTTGGCCGAAGAGTGATTGAATAATAGGTTATGAATACTGAAGATAAATGTTTATTCTGTGATATTGCTAACAAAATAATCTCTGCTGAGATCATCTATGAAACTAAAAATGTGATTGCATTTCATGATATTAATCCCGAAGCTCCGTTGCATTGCCTGATTATTCCAAAAATGCATATAGCTACAATTAATGAATTAGATACAAAAAATAGTTTTGTTGTTGCTTATTTGTATGAGGCCGCTGCTGAGATTGCAGATAAATATAATGTAGCAAAAGAAGGTTATCGTGTTGTTATGAATTGCAATAAAGATGCAGGTCAGACTGTATTTCATCTTCACTTGCATTTATTGGCTGGACGTAAATTATCTTGGCCGCCAGGATGAATAAAGAAATTAATAGCGTTTTTGGTTATTTTTTTGGGTGATGTTCAATAATCTCTTATAACTCTCATAGCGCCTGGGATCAATTCTTTCATCATTCACTGCTTCTTTGACGGCGCAGTTTTGCTCTTTTGCATGCGAGCAATTATTGAATTTACATTTCAAGCCCTCGGCTTCAATTTCAACAAAACTCCCTACAACTTTATAAGTTGAGTCAATGATAGGGGAATAATCTCTTACCCCTGGTGAATCCATGACTTTGCCACCGTTATTCAGATCGAGAATATTTGAGTTAACTGTGGTATGTTTTCCTTCTTTCTTTTTACTGGAAATTTCTTGAGTCAACTGATTGGAATTTCGAGAAATTTGATTAATTATAGACGATTTGCCAACACCTGATTGTCCCACGAATATAGCTGTTTCATTTTCTAAATGCTCTAAAATTTTCTCTAAGTTAGATTTCGTTTCAGCGCTACAATGTATTACGGGGTAACCTATTGATTGGTAGTTTTTGATTGTTTTTGAGTATTGTTCAGTCTTCCAGTTCAAGTCAAACTTGTTGCAGATAATGCAGGCTTTAATGCTCATAGATTCTGCTGCACCGATATAGCGATCAACGATAAACCAATCAGGTTTTGGCGGATCAGAAACAACTACCGCAATCATGGTTATGTTTGCAGCAATTATTTCTCTTTTGTGACTGTAGTTACTTCTTGTAAGCTCATTATTTCTAGGTATGATTTTATTAATTAACCAGTCTGATTCTTTTGCTATAGGGGAGATTTCTATCTGATCTCCGCAGACAGGTTGAATTTTTTTTCCTTTAATTTTAGCAAATAAAATCTCATTATTGGACGTCTTAACTAGCATTCTTTGGCTATAAGTACCTATTATTGTTGCTTGTTGGGTTACATTGGTATTCATTTAGTTGTATGTTATAGCGCTCTGATGGATATTTATAGTCAATTATTAGTTCATGTATTATAAAATGGATATTTAATTATATTAATTTACTTAAATTTTGAATTTATATGAAAAACACCAACGATAGAAATAAGTTAATCTGGATTGATCTTGAAATGACCGGATTAGACACAAATCATGACAATATTATTGAGATTGCATCAATTGTTACTGATTATGATTTGAATATTGTGGCTGAAGGACCAGTACTTGTCATCCATCAATCGCAACAAATAATGAGTGCGATGGATGATTGGAATACAAAGCACCATGGAAATTCAGGGTTAATTGAAAAGGTATTAAATAGTTCAACAACTATGCAGGAAGCCGAACAAGAAACTTTAGATTTCCTAGAGAAACATGTTGCACCGGGAACCTCACCATTATGTGGTAATGGAATATGCCAGGATAGGAGGTTTTTAGCTCGTCAAATGTATGACTTAGAAAAATTCTTTCATTACCGTAATTTAGATGTAAGTACAATTAAGATACTTGCCCAGATCTGGAAATCAGATGTTGCAAAAAATATCAATAAAAAGTCCAAACATAGAGCGCTTGATGATATCAAGGATTCAATAAATGAATTATCATATTATCGATCTTACTTCTTTAATTTAGGCAAGTGATCGAATGCGATTGATCGAAAAACCTGAAGCGCCTCCAACACAAAGAAATAAATGGCCAATACTGGAGATTTTAAGTAAAGAGCTAATATCAACTGCAAATATTCTAGAAATTGGCTCCGGAACGGGGCAGCATGCAATTTTCTTTGCAGAAAAATTACCATTAATTACCTGGCTCACAAGTGACATTAAAAGTAATCATGCAGGCATTAAAATGTGGCTTGAGACATATCATGGATCAAATATAAGACCACCATTTGATCTTGAGATGGGATTAAATGATCGAGATTTTAATACAAACATTGATCATGTATTTTCATCCAATACCTCTCATATAATGAGCTATAAAAGTGTAAAATGTATGTTTTCTATGATTGGTCGATTATTACCATTAGGGGGTAAATTTTACCTCTATGGACCCTTCAATATAAACAATCAATTCACCAGTAAAAGCAATCAAGAATTTGATAGTATGCTAAAAAAACAGAATACTTTGATGGGTATTAGGGATATAGAGAAATTAGATATTTTGGCCGAAAAAGAAGGAATGAAAAGATATGGCTTTTATGAAATGCCCTCGAATAACTATCTTTCCATTTGGCGTAAAGGTAAATTTATTTAATTGTTATTAAAATTATTAATATTAGATAGATATAAAAAACATATTTATTGTAGCGCCAAAACCTATTATCCAAACTACGCTTCTGCAGAATGGCCAGTCAATGAGATAGAATATTCCATGGGCTAAACGAGCTACTATAAAAATGAGCGCTGTTATATCTAATTCCAGTTGAGGTACTTCCATGAGATGGGCGATGATGGTACCAGCTATAAATCCTGGCAGCGCTTCAAATGCATTTTGTTGTGCCCAAACAGCTCTTTTCCTAAAACCTGTGAGTGTATTTAATAATTCTCTAGGAGCTGAGTTGTGCTTATGAAGATAATTGCTTGTGCCAGATTTGGCAAAACCAATCCAAATAATTGGCAAAATTATTGCCACTAATACACACCAATAAGCGATAGTTAAATGTGTCATAGCATTAATAATTATTAAACTTGTTTTCCAGCCAAAGCCATCCATGTCTCAATTACAGTATCTGGATTCAAAGACATGCTTTCAATTTTTTTCTCAAGTAACCAGGCCGCTAGATCAGGATGGTCTGATGGACCTTGACCGCAAATTCCTATATATTTATTTTGCTTTAAGCAGGCATCAATTGACATTGCTAGCATAATTTTAACCGCATCATCTCTTTCGTCAAAAGTATCAGCTATCAAGCTTGAGTCCCTATCCAAACCCAATGTTAATTGCGTCATATCGTTTGAACCAATGGACATTCCATCGAAATATTCAAGGAATTGGTCTGCCAAGAGTGCGTTTGAGGGTAATTCAGACATCATAATAATTTTTAATCCATCTTGACCTCTCACTAGGTTATTTTCTGCAAGTAGATCAATTACTTGACTTGCTTGAGTAACAGTTCTTATGAATGGAATCATGAGTTGAACATTCTTTAGCCCCATATCTAATCTAACTTTATTAATGGCGCGACATTCTAGTTCGAAACAATCTTGGAATTCTTTTGAAACATAACGACTAGCACCTCTGAAACCCAACATCGGATTCTCTTCATCAGGTTCAAAAAATTTACCACCGATAAGATTAGCGTATTCATTGGATTTGAAGTCAGACATTCTTACAATTACTGGTTTAGGTGAAAATGCAGCTGCTATTGTACTGACACCTTCTGCTAATTTAGAAACAAAGAACTCCATTGGATCATCATATCCGGCCATTTGTTCATTGATTAATAATTGCGTCTTTTTATCCATCTGACTGTAATTTATTAGTGCCTTGGGGTGAATTCCGATCATACGATTTATTATAAATTCGAGTCGTGCCAGACCCACTCCATGATTTGGGATAGAAGCAAAACTAAATGCCCGGTCCGGGTTACCGACATTCATCATTATTTTAACTGGTATCTCAGGGAGTGAGTCAACTTCAATGTGCTGTTCATCAAATTCCAGAACACCATCATATATAAACCCTTCATCACCTTCTGCGCAACTAACCGTAACAGATTGCCCGTCAAGGATTGATTTAGTTGCATTATTACAACCGACTACAGCAGGTATGCCTAATTCTCTTGCTATAATAGCTGCATGACAAGTTCTTCCACCACGATTCGTTACTATAGCCGAAGCTTTTTTCATTACAGGTTCCCAATCGGGATCTGTCATATCAGACACTAAAACATCGCCATTTTGAATTCGGTGCATCTCAGATACATCATTGATTATCTTAGCTGTACCTGCGCCAATTTTTTGTCCGATACTTCTTCCAACAGATAATATGGGAGATTGTGATTTAAGGGTAAATCGATTAATGGTTTTACCGCTCCTACTCTGAACTGTTTCAGGCCTTGCCTGAAGAATGTATATTTGCCCATCTGAACCATCCTTGCCCCACTCAATATCCATTGGTCTGTCATAGTGTTGTTCGATCACCATAGCCGATTCAGCTAATTCAATTATATCCTTGTCACTAAGTGAAAATTTTAAAGACTCCTCTTTGGATACATCTATAATTTGGACGGTTTTGCCAAGGGATTTGCTTCCACCTAGTGTCATTTTTGTAGCTTTATCACCCAAAGTTTTTCTAAGAATAGGGTAATTTTTATTTTTTATTGCCTCTTTGTAGACATAAAATTCATCCGGATTAACTGATCCCTGAACAACTGTTTCACCCAAGCCATAAGAAGAAGTGATGAATACGGCATCTCTGAATCCAGACTCTGTATCTAAAGTGAACATTACACCAGCAGCACCAATATCACTTCTTACCATATATTGAAAACCAACTGATAGTGCGACGAGTGAATGATCGAATCCTTGATGCACTCGGTATGCTATTGCTCTATCTGTGAATAACGAAGCATAAACATGGTGTAGAGCTATAATTAAATTTTCCAGACCTCTAATATTTAGGTATGTTTCTTGTTGGCCTGCAAAAGAAGCATCAGGAAGATCTTCAGCTGTAGCAGAAGAGCGAACCGCAACCGCAATATCTTTCCCATCAGACATTTCCTGCCATTCACGTTCAATTTCTAGCATTAATTTATTAGGCAACTCAGTCTCAAGGACCCATGCTCTGATTTTTTTACCGGTTGTAGTTAATTCTGAAATATTATCGACATTAAGATTATCTAAAGCGTCATTTATTCGATCGCCAAGGTTCTTATGTTTAAGAAAGTCTCTATAGGCATGAGAAGTAGTCGCAAATCCCCCGGGAACATTGATACCAAGTTTAGATAAGTTACCAATCATTTCACCGAGAGAAGCGTTTTTCCCACCGACTAAATCGATATCTTGCATATTAAGCTTATTGAGTTTTTTAACGTATGGATTCTGCATATTTCTCTTGAGTTAATAGTTTAGTAATTAGACAATAACGATTAAATAATCATGGATATAAGGTTAGAATTCTAAGATGCGATTTGTATATTTCCTCTCTGATCAAACAGGTGTTACCGCAGAGACGCTCGGGCACAGTTTGATTACTCAATTTGATGGTCATGACTTTCAACAAGTGACTTTGCCATTTATAGATGATGAAGACAAGGCTAAAGATGCTGTTTTAAGGATTAATTCCTCAATTAAAGATAATTCTTTAAAACCAATTATTTTTTCTACATTTATAAGCACAGAATTAAGAGATATTGTTAGAAAGGTAAACGGATTACATTTAGATATATTTGATGTCTTCTTAAAGCCTTTGGAAAATGAGTTAAAGCAGAAGCCAGCCAAAAAAAGTGGCTTAGCGCATGGCATGAGTGATGCTAATACTTATATGAAACGAATTGAGGCAACGAATTATGCGCTCTCTAATGACGATGGTGGAGTGACGCGTCACTATGATAAAGCGGATATAATAATAGTAGGTATTTCTAGATCAGGTAAGACGCCAACTTGCTTATATATGGCATTGCAATATGGGATTTATGCGGCAAATTTTCCTTTAACGGAAGACGATCTTGAGGATGGCTCGATACCTGATACGCTCAAAGCTTATAAAAATAAATTATTTGGCTTGACCATCTCCGCTGAAAGATTGCGTCAAATTAGAAAGGAGCGCCGCGCTCTTGGCAGTTATGCGTCAATTAAACAAGTGAGTTATGAGATTCGCGAAGCTGAAAAACTCTATATTAAAAATGGGATTAAATTTATAGATACGACTGAGCTATCTATCGAAGAAATATCCGGAAAAATCATTGAACAAACTGGTGTTCAAAGACGCTTTAGGCCCTAAGTCTATTCAGATAATTGAATATATGAGTATAATTATGTATGCATGACCACCAAATAAACCCTCAGGCAATTGTAAAGCCAAATTCTTTTATAGGTTTAATGACTTTATATGAGAGTAATTACTTAAAGTTATTTAATTTAATTCCGAATTTTAGAGATCTTGAGGGCACCTATATCGCAAATACATCAAATGAAAATGATATATTATTTACAATAAACGAAAAAACAAAACATACTATTTCATTTTCGATGTCTTATATATTTGAAGATAGCCTTGGTATTGAATTTGAGCCAAATATGAAAGTTAATGTTTATTTAGATGGAAGACTCGCTCAAGTTAGCGGTATAAATGAGGATCAAAATAATAGTATATTTAATAAAATCGTTCATTCTCATGATGATATTATCAATTTATTATGGAGAAATAATATGGTATTTAATAAGTGGTTAGAGCATATAGGTGATAAAGAATATTATTTTTCATAAGTCTGGCTATTTGAATGAATTTATCTGTTAGTTAGAGTTATACCTTCTAAATCATTGAGAGTTAAAAAGTCTGTAGCAATCGCAGCAGCTTCATTTAGATGGATATCAATATCATCATTTATATCTTCATCGTTATTTTTGTTATTTAGGTTTGAATTATCGGAGGACACTAAACTAACTGGGTCACTATTATTTGCGTCAAGGCCATTTGTATTGTTTGACTTTATAGTTAAATTTCTTTTTTCTTCGCGTTTCTTTCGATCATCAATATCCTTCTCTCGATCTTCTGTTCTTTTGTTGGCGTTAAGAGAAATCGATTTTTTTATTCTATTCTTATTCGCTGCCTCAATATCTTCAATAAGAAAAATTAAATGTGGATCTTCTGTTTTTCTAATCTCATGACCAATTGATAATGCTTGGATGGTATTTCCCAAAGATTTGATTTTTTTGAAACTAGATGAACGAATAGTGTCCCAGGGAAGGGCTGTTTTACGAGCACTTTCTCCAGTTGAAGAAATATCTATATAAGATGGAAGTTCTATATCTGGAGCAACTCCTCTATTTTGAGTGCTTTCACCTGTTACTCGATAGTACTTGCCAATTGTTAATGTGAGCTGACCTAGACCTTGATCATCACTTTTACGGACATACTGATCAAGAGGATAAAGGTTTTGAACGGTGCCTTTTCCAAATGTTTGCTGTCCTACGATGATGCCTCTCCCATAATCTTGGATGGCTGCTGCAAAAATTTCTGAAGCCGAGGCACTGTATCGATTAACAAGGACGATAAGTGGTCCTTCGTAAATAGATCTTGGCACTGGATCTGGATCATCCAGTCTACTGATCCTTCCACGCGCATTTTGCAATTGGACAATTGGACCATTATCAACAAATAAACCAGAGAGAGCAGTTGCTTCAGTGAGGTGACCACCACCATTGTTTCGCAAATCAATGATAAGAGCATCTATACTAGTTTCTTTTAATTCTGATATTAGACGTTTTACATCTGAAGTTGTGCTTGTGAATTCTTCATCGCCATTATTTAAGGCTTTATAATCGCGATAAAAGCTTGGAACATCTATAACCCCGATGGAGTAGTCTTTGCCATTTTTTTTAGTTTTTATTATCTCGCTTTTTGCTGCAGATTCTTCGAGTTTCACCTGATCTCTGGTGAGGTTGATGATATGTTCAATTTCACCTGGAACCGATCCGTCGGGAAGTATTTGTAAGCGAACAACTGTATCCACAGGTCCTCGTATTAATTGAACTACATCATCTAAACGCCAACCAATTACATCAATTAAATCTCCATCCACTCCTTGAGCGATTGCGGATATTCGATCTTTAGGTTTTAAATTACCATCAATACTCGCAGGTCCACCAGGAATAATATTAACTATTGAGACGTAATCATCTTCTATGGAGAGAGAGGCGCCTATTCCAAAATAAGATAGGCTCATCTGTATTTGATATTCTTCTGAGTTCCTTGGTGAAAAATAGCTTGAGTGAGGATCAAGTGAGTGAACTACTGAATTCATAAAAGTCTCAAAAATATCATCCTTATTTAGCTGTTTGAGCTGTTTTAAAAATCTTTCGTAACGTTTTGTGAGTAAACCTTTTGTTTCGGGCCACTCTTTTTCATTGAGCACTAGATTTAATACATCATTTTTTACACGTTTTCTCCATAATTCATCAAGGTCATTAATCGATGTTACCCAGGGCTCTTCTGATCGATCAAACTGATAATCTTCATCTATCAAAAAATCAGGTTTATTGTCGAGCGACGCCAAAGCAAATTCCATTCTACTGATTGCTTTTGTGCGATATGTATCGAAAATCTCAAAAACCGGTTGAAGGGAGTCAGGCCCAAGCATATCATCAATTTTAGAGCGGTATGATTCGAATATTTCAATATCAGAAGCTATAAAATAAGATCGGTTACCATCTAAGTTTTCAATATAATTATCAAGTATTTGGGATGATAATACATCATCAACTTTAGTATGATTATAGTGTGACCGCTCAATCAATCTTTCAATTAAAGCACTAACTTTTTCATGTTTTAATTCTATTTTTATTAGTGAATCTTCATCTTTTATTTCTTCTGTATTCGAGAATGCAGAAGAAAATCCAATAAGGAGAAGAAATAAATAGTATTTAATATTAAGAATTTGTATTTTTTGTTTCAATTTTTTAATCCTATGACTTGAATTTACCGCATGTTCGTATTGTTATTTTTATGCATAAATAAAAAAAATATGGGCTTAATGAAATAAACCATGAAGCTGGATGACCACTTTGCATCATTGTAAAATATTCGCTGTAAAATCCGATAAATCCTTCACCACCATATTTCCCAAAGATGGAGTCATTCACTGCGAAAAATAAAAACGGTAAAACCAAAAGACCAAAGAGAAAAAAGAGGAAGAATATGATAATTTTTTTCATGGTTGATGTCGTTACTTTATCAAATTAAATGATTTTGAATTATTGGCTTGTTAAGTATAAAAACTTTATTCTTTCGAGTACATTATTTATCCAGCTATAAAAATTTTAAGTTGATCAGATAGCCCTTTGCAGGCTTTTGCTTGGGTTCTGGCAAATAATGGAATTGGGATTACAATGGCAGGCATAAAAGAAGTCCCACTGAATTCCGCACTGATGTTGCCCTCATTTTTAATATCTTGCACATCCCATATTGTTGCTTCGTAATTAGAATCATTTTGCCACCAGGCAAAACCAAAGCAACCGCCACCAGTTGGTCCTATAGCACATGACATACTGCCACCGCCACCCGAACTATCTGTATTTCCATCTAACCAAATGATATAACGTAGGTTTTGATTTCGAAAAACATCACTTACTTGTTTTCTGGCCATTAATGTAGTCAGACTTTTGGTATCTGAAGGGACAGTTCTTGGCTCAAACCATGGAAATAGTAGATCTTTGAAGTTATTGGTTGGCACAACTCTTATTCTCGAAGCTCCTTTACTTATATTCGAACTAACACATTTAATGAAATCAGTTTCTGTATCATTTCCAAGATGATAGCTTTTGGCTAAAATAACAACTCCTTCGCCTTCCTCAAGTCCAGTATTACCAACTCTATTATCTTCTATCCTGGCTGTCACACAGGAGCTTAAGCTAAAAGAAAATACAGTAAAAAGCACTATCAGCTTGTATTGATATAGAGTTTTTTCTTTATTTATTGGTGTATTTGTCATATCAGTATTATTTAATTTTCACTTGCTGAGTTGATGAAGATAGTTTATTGGTTTTTTCTAATTGAAGCACTATTAACGCAGCGGCATCTCTCATTGCCAAGATTGCCGCATTAGCGAGATCTTTATCATCAGAAAAAGTTGTGGTTGAAGTTTTTCCGTAAGCGCTGATGGGCCAATTAATGATTTCCATACCAGTGAAGTCAAAAATTTTAACTCGGTACCTTATCCATACTGAAAATGTTTCATCCTGGCTTTGCTCGGGAACTGAGAATTCAATTGCATCTATACTTGGCATGATAGTGAAATTGAAATTTTCATATATATTATCTTCTGAATTCTCCATAACCGTAACTTGCTCAAAAAAGGATTGAAATATCTCATTGAAAAGAAGCCTATTGGAGCTAGTAAAATCAACTTGCCAGGATTTTTTCCCTATCACTTTTTCTTCATGAAGGAAATTATTGAAATTATCTGGATATTTTATAGCTACAGAGAAAGGTGCCTGATTTATAAGTAATTTTGGTATATTGGGATTATCAATTTTTACTTGTGTCGAGCAGCCGTAAAATATGGCTAACAAGGCGATCGTTGAAATATACTTTACATTCATCACTTAGACTCTAGACTGTGTTCTCTGTCAGTGCAAGAATCTCTAGCGTCAGTATACGATTGGTTACAATGACAGGTCTAATGGTGATTCTTGCATCAACGATGTCTGTTCTCGTAACGAGAGGATATGATCATCCCAGAATCTTGGAGTATCAAACCATGGAAAAGCTATTTTAAAGGCCGGGTCATCCCATCTTTTGGCTATCCAGGCTGTATAATGCATTATTCTAAGTGTCCTTAAGGCTTCTATGAGGTGAAGTTCTTTTAGGTTGAGGTTACGAAATTCCTCATAACCTTCAAGCAATGAAGTGAATTGTAATTGCTGATCAGATTTTTCTCCTGAAATAAACATCCATAGGTCTTGTATTGCTGGCCCATTTCTTGCGTCATCAAGATCAACAATTTTGATCATCTCACCTTGGGTTAAAATATTACTGGGATGAAGATCTGCATGCAGTCTGATATTCTGATAGTTTCCACAGCAATCAAAGCAAGTTTTAATATTATCCAATAATTGATCGATAATACTGATATAGGTATTTTCTAGCTCGATAGGGATGAACATATTTTCAAGTAGATATTTTTCTGATTCATATCCGTATGTTTCAATATTTAAATCTGGTCGGAAGTCAAATTTTTTTATTTCACCATGTAGATGAATTCGACTCACTAGTCTTCCGATTTGCTTTAATGTATCTTTATTATCAAGATTTGGAGCTCTACCACCAAAGCACTCCCATACTGAAAATCGATGGGATCTAAAATAATGAAGCGTTTTGTTGTTGATTGTCATTGGTGCAATGACAGGTATACCCAGGTTATGTAATTCTTTTGTAAACTCATGCTCTTCGTTGATAGTTGAATCACTCCATCTATTTGGGCGATAAAACTTGACCACTATATTTTTTCCGCATTCAAGCCCAACTCGATAAACACGATTTTCATAACTATTTAAGGCTAATATTTGGCCATTATCTTTATATTTAAGAGTATTGAGCGCCGCTAATATTTCGTGAGGATTAAGATTTGAATAGTCGGAATCTATTTTTTTATAATTACTCACAAGGATAGAATAGCATTTTTAAGGTTCTTTATATTTACTTACCTTGAAGCTCTCTTTCGCTCTACTTCTGTAAGTAATTTTTTTCTAATTCTAATATTTTGTGGTGTTACTTCGACCAATTCGTCGTCATTAATGAATTCTAGTGCTTGTTCTAGTGAAAAATTGATGGGAGTTGTAAGTACAATATTTTCATCATTTCCCGAAGCACGCATATTGTTTAATTGCTTGGCTTTCGTAGGATTGACGTTAAGATCGTCTATTCGACTGTTGATTCCAATTACCATGCCTTCATAGACTTCATCAGCATGCTTGGCCATTAGTTTTCCTCTTTCTTGAAGATTGTAAAGAGCATAGGCTAATGCTTTACCAGTGACCATTGAGATTAAGACTCCGTTATTTCTTTGCCCTAATGAGGATCCAACACTATTGTCATAGGCATCAAAGACATGATAAAGAAGTCCAGTACCGGATGTGGCAGACAGATACTCAGTTCTAAATCCAATTAATCCACGAGTTGGGATACGGTAGTCTAGCCTAACTCGACCTTTTCCATCTGGTGTCATCTCCAGTAATTTACCTTTGCGTTCAGCCAATTTAGTCATAATGGCTCCTTGATAATCTTCTTCAAAATCAACGGTAAGCTGTTCCCATGGTTCTTGCATTTGTCCTTCAATTTCTCGATATATGACTTCAGGTCTTGATACTGCTAATTCAAAACCTTCTCTTCGCATAGTTTCAATTAATATTGAAAGATGTAATTCACCTCTACCAGAAACCCGAAATTTATCTGGATCTTCTGTATTCTCAACCCTGAGAGCGACATTGTGAGTTAATTCTTGTTTTAGTCTTTCGTGGATTTGTCGACTGGTTAAAAATTTACCTTCTTTGCCAGAAAAAGGTGATTTATTAACCTGAAAAGTCATGCTAATAGTTGGCTCATCCACAGTGAGCGGAGGAAGACTTTCGATATGCTCACGATCACACAATGTGTCTGATATGGAAAGGTTTTCAATACCTGAAATTATTATTATATCTCCAGCATGTGCGGTATCTATTTTTTTCCTCTCTAAACCATCAAAACCAAATAAATCTAAGATTCTTGCGTTTCTGATTTTGCTATTTTCTGATGCGACTGCAACCGGAGTATTAGTTTTAATTTCTCCGCGTTGTATTCGGCCTGTCCCAAGGACACCAAGGTAGGGATCAAAACCTAAACTAGAAATTTGCATCTGAAAGGCTCCATCGAGATTAACATTAGGCGGCGAAACTTCTGTACTAATAGTATTTAGTAATGGAACCATATCACCACCTCTATCTTTTGAATTAAGGCTAGAGTAACCGGATAACGCGGATGCATAAACTATAGCGAAATCTAGCTGATCATCGGTCGCACCCAGTCGATCAAAGAGATCAAATGTTTGGTCCAACACCCAATCTGGTCTAGCGCCATCCCGATCGATTTTATTGATGACTACAATAGGTTTAAGACCTCTGGCAAAGGCTTTTTGGGTTACAAAACGGGTTTGAGGCATGGGCCCCTCAACCGCATCAACAAGCAGTAAAACGCTGTCTACCATTGAGAGTATTCGCTCAACTTCGCCCCCAAAATCGGCATGTCCAGGGGTATCAACGATATTGATACGAAAATCACTCCAATCTATGGCGGTATTCTTAGCCAGAATAGTAATACCACGCTCTCTTTCAAGATCATTAGAATCCATTACCCTATCTGGAGATTTTGTACGAGGATCGTAGCTATTAGAGTATTTTAGAAGTTGATCTACAAGTGTTGTTTTGCCGTGATCAACGTGTGCGATGATTGCAATATTTCTTATATTATTAATTATTGGCATGATTTAGTATCACTATCTGAGATTAGTGCATTATGATGAGAAGGGGAAAAAGAGGCGTATTCTATAATATTTTAAAGGTCATGCCAGCATTAGTTTTCAGTCTAGTTAATAATTTAGCTCCTAATGCTGAAGCTGGCGTCCAAATACCACCTTTTGTCTCAATTTTATCACAAGCCAGACAGATAGCAGTTTCACTAAGCATTTTACTGGTTGAGCCATAACCTGGATCACGATCACCAGTGACTTGTATAGACAAACCTTCATTATCCTTAGTTTTACCGAGTAAAATTAACTTAAAGAAACCATTTTGACGTTGCTCTTTGCTAGGTCCTTGGCCAGGGCTTGGAAGGAGTTTCTCTATAATATACTTTCTTGTAACAGAGTTTGCACTGCCCACGAAAAACAAACCTAGAGTTACTGTAAGAAATATTGCTTTTAGTCGACCCGTTAATTTTTTTCCGCAAATAGTGCTCTCTGAATAAGAGAAGTCTCCCCCATAAATAAAGTTCATTAGTGCATTACTTCTTCGTACTATTCTTGTATTGATACTCGCCATAAAAAATGGAGCAGTCCAGCACTCTAATTCATCATTATAAATAATTGAAGCTTGATCACGTTTATCGGGCCCTGTTTTTTTATCGTTAGGATTAAGTCCATAAGGATGCGAAACAGTTCTTGCTATGTCACGATTTGCGCTTCCCTCGGCAATAACATTAAGAATACTTGCGATGGTTCCTCCACTAGCTCCACCTTTCATGGCTTTGACGAATAACTGTATTTGCTTTAATGGTTTTTGGTATTTTCTTCTTGCCTCTTCTTGCATATAAAAGACACCCATGTCGGATGGAATAGAATCAAATCCACAGGCATGAACGATACGCGCACCGGTCTCTTCAGCTTTACTTTGATGGGTATCAATCATTTTTCTTATCCATTGTGTTTCACCAGCTAAATCACAATAATCAGTTCCATTTTCTACGCAAGATGCAACTAACAAAGATCCGTATTTAGCATATGGACCCACCGTGGTTAATATCACTTTTGATTGTTTTGTTAGCTCATCCAAGGATAAGGGATCATAGCCATCAGCAACTATAATTGGAATATCAATATTATTTTGCGTTGGATAAGCTTCTTTTATCTCAGTTAGTGCTCGGCTAAGTTTTTTATGGTTCCTGCCAGCAATACCCCATTTTAATTGAGGGCTATTACTGTATTTTTTAAAGAAATATTCAAGAACTAATTTACCAGTAAAGCTGCTCGCACCATAGATTATGATATCAAATTTTGCATTATCAAGGGATTCATTGATTTTCATGAGGTTAAGGGTAAGTTAACAACGCTTCGCTATCAACATATAACTAAGGTATCTTTAGTATTTACTAACTAATATCATTAAGATATTTATTTGTCGCTTGGTTGATATATGGATAGTTCATCAAATAATGAAGTCTTAGAAACTTATAAAAGATTATGGGGTTATGTCACTCCATATCGTTTTATTGGTTGTATAGCAATAATAGCAATGGCTTCTACCGCTTTTGTAGAAATGATGATGGTGGCTTTGATTGAACCTTTATTGGATGAAGCACTAGTTGCTAAAAATCTAGAAGCTTCAAAGTGGCTACCTTTTGCCTTTGTTGCTATTTTTATTGCTCGTGGTATCTCGGGCTTTGGCACTGAAGCCTCCTTGGGCTGGATAGGACGAGGTGTTATCAGTTCACTTAGAAGGGAGGTTTTTGCGAAATTTCTTTATTTACCGACTCGCTATTTTGAGAATCACGCAATGGGCTCATTGCTTTCTAAAATGACTTATAATGTTGAAATGGTAGCGGAGTCCGTTACAAGTGTAGTAACGATTCTTGTTAGAGATGTTCTAACAGTCATTGCGGCTATAGGTTTAATGGTGTATCAGAGTTCACAGCTTTTTTTGACGGTTGCAGTTGTATTACCTCTAATTGCTCTGATAGTTAGATTTCTAGGATCGGTTTTTCGCCGATACAGTCAACGTATTCAAGATTCTATTGGTGAGGTAACGCAAGTTACTGAAGAAGCGTTGACGGGACATAAAATTATTAAAATTTTTGGCGGACAAGACTATGAAATGGATCGATTAGTAGTTATTGATGAGAGAAATCGTAAACAAAATTTAAAGCTTATTCGCTCTCGTTCATTGGGTGTTGCCGTAACACAGATCGTATTTGGTTTTGGTTTGGCTGGTGTTATATATTTTGCTGGAATTGAATCTATTAATGGTAATTTAAGCCCTGGAAGTTTTATGTCATTCTTTGGTGCAATGATGTTGATGTTGCAACCGATCAGAAGAATAACCAATGTTAACTCAATTTTACAAAGAGGAATCGCTGCAAGTTCTAGTTTGTTCGAGATAATAGATGAGCCAAACGAGAAGGAGCTTGGAGCTAAATCAACTGAATTATCTAATGGTAAAATTGAGTTTAAAAACGTTAGCTTTTCCTACGATGAAACCGATAAGAAGAAACTCATTAGTGACGTCTCATTTAGTGTAGAAAAAGGACAATCTATAGCCATCGTGGGTCATTCAGGTAGTGGTAAATCTTCGTTAGTCAATCTTCTACCAAGATTTTATGATTATCAGTCCGGAGAAATTTTTCTTGATCACCTGTTGATTCAGGATTATAGCATTGAGAATCTTCGTAAAAAAATAAGTTTAGTGAGTCAAGATGTCGTCTTATTTAATGATTCAATATTGAATAATTTGGCATATGGTGAATTAAGAAATCGCTCATCAGCTGAGTTATTATCAGCAGCTGAGAGTGCTAGAATTATTGAATTTGCTGATAATTTTTCTGATGGAATGGATACCATGATTGGGGATAAAGGTGTATTACTTTCAGGTGGGCAGAGACAAAGGATCGCCATTGGAAGAGCAATTCTTAAAGATGCCCCCATTTTGATTCTCGATGAAGCCACTTCTTCCTTAGATACAAAATCAGAATTTCAAATTCAACAAGCTCTCAAAGGGTTAATGAAAAATCGAACAACATTGGTAGTCGCTCATCGCTTATCTACTATAGAAAATGCCGATCAAATAGTAGTTTTAGAGAAGGGGCGAGTAGTAGAGAAGGGCAGTCATGAAGTCTTGATGGGTAATGAGAGCTATTACGCGGACTTGCACCGGCTTCAGTTTAAAAAGGAGTAGCTTTTGTCTGGTAAAGTTTTTGGTCACCTAGAGCAGCTCCTGTTAAAAATTTGGTATAGGAAAAACTATTGGTATATTATTTTTCTTCCATTCAGTGGGTTATTTTTTGCCCTTATTTTAATTAGAAAATCCCTATTTAAAAAGTTATCAAAAAGCCTCTATCAACCTCCTTGTCCGGTCATCATTGTAGGAAATATAACTGTCGGAGGTACTGGAAAGACTCCCTTTATTATCTGGCTTGCAAATTATTTAACAGCTAAAAATTTAAAAGTGGCGATTTTAATCAGAGGTTATGGCGGCACAATTAAAGGCATGCCGATTGAGGTTTCGAAAAATTCTGATGTAGATATTGTTGGCGATGAGTCAATAATGATTGCCACTAAGACGAATTGTGTTGTTATGGTGCATCCAGATAGAAATTTATCATGTGAATATTTATCAAAAAGAAAGATTGATTTGATTATTTGTGATGATGGATTGCAATATTATATGTTAAAGCGCGATTATGAAATCGCGATTATTGATCACAAGAGATTGTTTGGTAATGGTCAATTATTACCCGCAGGTCCACTTAGAGAACCAATCTCAAGACTGAAAAATGTTAATCTTGAGTTATCTCAAATTGGCATTCCGTCAGATAAGGGCAATCATGAGAATGCCTATACTAATATCAATACATTCTATTTAAATGGTGATATTGCGGTTAACATTGATACTGGTGAAAGGAAGCTGCTCTCTGAATTTATGAATAATAAAGTTCATGCTGTCGCTGGGATTGGCAATCCTGCACGGTTTTTTAATTTATTGGAAAGAAAGAAGCTTTCAATAGAAAAGCATTACTTTAGAGATCATCAAAAATATTTATTAAATGATTTATCCTTTAATGATGATCTTGATATTCTTATGACTGAGAAGGATGCCGTTAAATGTAAAAAATTTAAAAATGGTCGATTATGGTATGTTCCAGTTGATTTGATGTTTGATGGAAATCACCAAACATGGTTAATTGATATAGTGAATCTAGTAAAAAAAAGAGAAACAGATGATTGATTTTAATATAGTTATACCATCTAGATATGCCTCAACTCGTTTACCTGGTAAGCCATTAATAGATATCCTGGGTAAAACTATGCTAGAGCACGTTTGGATTAACGCAAAAAAAAGTCAGGCCAAAGAGGTTATAATCGCCACTGATGACGAAAGAATTGCATCTAAAGCAAATCAATTTGGTGCTTCTGTTTGTATGACGAATAAAGGGCATCAATCGGGTACAGAGCGGATTACAGAAGTGATTAATCGATTAAAATGGAAAGATGAACAAATTGTTCTCAATGTTCAAGGTGATGAACCATTGATGCCCCATACTGCAATGAATGAATGCGCTTTACTGCTTAATGAGGATTTAATAGATATTGGAACTCTTGGCTCACCATTTTTAAGTAAAGAAGATTGGCTAGACCCTAATATGGTTAAGGTTTTAGTTGACTGTAATGAATGTGCACTTTATTTCAGCCGGTCATCGATTCCTTACCCTAGGGAGGATGAAGCTGACATCATTAAGAATAATATCGTGCTGCATCATCATGGAATTTATGCATATAAATGTAAATCACTCAGAGCATTAGCTATATTGGAAGATTCTCAGATTCAGATTATTGAGGGGTTAGAGCAATTAAAGGCTATTTATCACGGGTTAAAGATTAAGGTCGGTGTTACTTGTGATCGGCCTGGGGTAAGTGTCGATGTTCCTGAGGATGTTGATTTAGTGATTAAAGCATTAAAATGAATATCAGAAACTTCCTTTTAGGCACCTAGAAAAGAATGGAAAATCATCAGTAACCATGTAGTAATAGATGCCATCAGGAAATTCTGGTGTCACGCCAAATCGACCATTGCATTGATCTAAATCACCGTAATCAACAACATATTCAAAGTCTTGGGTAAAAGCACCCAACGGAATGACGGTGCCAGTTCCTAAATTAGTGATAGGACGACCGTTATCAGCAATCGTTTTAAGTTTCCAGCTGGTCTTCACGATTTTAATCACGCTACTAGAATCATTTGCATCGGTATAACCATATCTAGCGTAAACCGGAAAACCATCTGCAGCCCAACCAACAAGTGTCATCGTCTTACCTTTGCCCAATTTATCAAGGTAAAGCTCAGGAATGCCATGATAATGATATTCACCTGATGGTTGGACATGAGCATGATTCATATCGTCGCCAAAATTAAAAGTACTATGTCCGAGTGCCTCGATATTCCATGATCCAAGTGATGGTGGTCCTAAACTGCAAGACCCGGAGCTTGAGCAGGTACCAGCGGTTCCTGGATCAAATTTAACACTATTTAAAGCATAAGCTATGACATTACCGGGCCCGCCGACTGCAGCGCCTGAAGAGGATGTAAAAACTGGATTATTGGTAAAGGTTTTATTGATAGTTTGAATACTAATTGTGTTCGGGTTGTTTGAATTAGGGAAAGTGCCAACCTCATGATTGGGGATACCATTCCCTGTAAGCATTCTATTTTGTGTATTACATGACCAGTTATAACTACTATTTGCATTTATGGATTCATCGTCATTGAAAGTGAGCTCATTTAAATTACACAAAATATTACCAGTTGAATAAGTTACTTCTGACGAGTTATTGGTGATTGAAGACGAAGTTGAGTTTGATGTTGATGATTGGTTTGTTGTAGAGTCTGAATTAGCGTTAGAATCTGCAGATCCTCCACCGCAAGCACTTAATAAGATAAAGTGCATTATTATAATTAGAATTGTTAAGAATTTTTTGTGATTATATTTCATGAAATTATTTTTTCGAGTTTTCGTGTATAAATAAATTACTACTTATTTTATTATGCGACATTGCTTATCTATATCAAATATTACAAATATTTATTGGAAATTATTATGAACTATTTAAAGAAAAATTGAATATTTAATCATAATGAAAAAGCTAAGTATTTTATTTGTTTGTTTGGGTAATATTTGTCGTTCTCCTATGGCAGAGGGGTTGTTGAATTGTTTAATCAAAGAGGCGGAGTATGATAATTATATTGAAGTAGATTCAGCTGCAACTCATAATTATCATAACAATGCACCTCCCGATAAGAGAGCGTGTTTTGTAGCAAGCTCTTGTGGTATTGACATCACAAAACAACGCTCGCGACAAATAACTGATCATGACTTTGCAAAGTTTGATTTAATATTTTCAATGGATGAAAGTATCCACAAAAACCTACTAAGAAGATCAAGGAGAAATGATTACAAAATAAAACAGTTAGCTGACTATATAAAAGAGTCCGATTACTCCTTTATTCCAGATCCATATTTTGGTGATCTAAATGATTTTGAAAATACCTTTTCGCTAATTAAACAGGCAGTGAAAGCCTTATCAACTGATTTGATCAATAAGTAATTATTTAATA
>JAOIZZ010000009.1 GCA_028227395.1 Woeseiaceae bacterium
TTTCTAAACTTGTTAAGGTCAAAAAAAGAGGTTTTATTAATATAATCGATAACTTAGATTTGGTAGCGGGGGTAGGATTTGAACCTACGACCTTCGGGTTATGAGCCCGACGAGCTGCCAGACTGCTCCACCCCGCAACAACGAAGCAGAATCATACAATACTATGCAGTTATTTCAAACAGTAAAATGATAATGCTTTGACGAGCTAGTTCATCACAGAAATACATAGCTGCATCAGAGCGCCTGGAAATAGGCCAAGAGCCAGTACCAGCAAGCCATTTAGGCTGAGCACCGCACCAATATCTCTACTAACAACAATGGCTTTTGACTCTTGTGCTTTCTCGAAATACATAAACCATATAACCCTAAGGTAATAAAAGGCGCCGATAACCGAAGTCAGTACCATCACAACCGCAAATCCTGCAAAACCAGCATCGACCACGGCATTGATAATATCTAATTTAGCGAAGAAACCGACCCAAGGCGGTATTCCTGCCATGCCAAGCATAATAAACAACATAATACCTGCTAACCAAGGGTTACGCTGACTCAAGCCTTTAAGATCCTCTAATTGATCGCCCTGCTCTTCATCACTGAGAGCAATCAGCACACCAAAAGCACCGGCGGCCATGATGATGTATGTCAGGGAATAGAATAACGCTGCCGAGTAACCAATTTGTGTGCCAGTAAAAATACCAGCAAAAATAAACCCAACATGACCAATAGCAGAATAACCCAACATTCTTTTGATATTCGTTTGAGCGATAGCCACCACATTGCCTAATATCAAAGAAAGCAATGAAACGATCATAATAGTGCCTTGCCAAGCATCTTGTACCCCGCCCAAACCATCCACCAATATTCTGTAAATTAAAGCAAATGCAGCAAGTTTGGGTGCGGTAGCAATAAACAAAGTCACCGGCGTTCTTGCACCTTGATAAACATCAGGTAACCACATATGAAATGGCACAGCACCAAATTTAAAGGCAATTCCGACTACAACAAAAGCCATACCAAACCAAAGTGGTAATGAATTTAAGCTTGAGTCTTGAGAGATTGATAAGGCTATCTCATTAAATTCTAACGATCCGGTAACGCCATAAATCCATGAGATTCCATACAAAAGCGAACCCGATGCTATGGCACCTAGAATGAAATACTTCATAGCTGATTCTGCTGCAATCGAAGAATTTCGATCAAATGCCACTAAGGCATAAAGACTTAATGACAGAGTCTCAAGGCCTAGGTACATGATCAATAGACTATTTGCAGAGATCATAATCAACATTCCCAATAGACCAAATAGGCTTAAGAGAAAAAACTCACCTTTCATGAGGTTATTTTTGATTAGATACTTTCTTGAATAAATAAAGCCAATACCCACCATGATAATCGAGGCTATCTTTAATAATCCAGCCAATGGATCATTTACATAACTGCCATCAAAAATAAACTCTCTGCTTTCTGGGGTATTATTGAGCACCAAAAGAGCCGTGCCAAGCAATGAGGCCAAACTCAACCAAAACGTTACTTTTCGCTCTTCACCCTCAACAAATAAGTCCACGATTAAAACGGCACATATCATGATGACTAAAAATATTTCAGCCGATGCTGAAAATATGGTTTGCATATCCATTATGATTCAACGCCTATAATTTTAGTTTCTGAAATTTGTAACATCAATTGATCGATTGTGGCGGTCATTAAATCAATTAATGGTGACGGCCAGACACCTACCAATAGCACCGAGGCAGCGAGCACACTTAAGACAAAAAACTCTCGTGAATTCAAGTCGGTGAGTTTAGCAACATTGTCATTAGCAACCTCACCATACAAGACTCTTTTAACCATCCATAATGTATATGCCGCCCCTAAGATTAAAGTAGTTGCTGCTAAAAATGCATACCAAATATTCGCTTTAAAGCTTGCCAGAATGACCATAAATTCACCTACAAATCCTGAGGTGCCAGGTAATCCTGCGTTGGACATAGAGAAAAAGACCATAAAGGCAGCAAATATTGGCATCGTGTTTGCCACCCCACCGTAAGCTGATATCTCACGGCTGTGCATACGATCATAGAGCACGCCCACACAAAGAAACATGGCGCCTGATATCAGGCCATGAGAAATCATTTGTACCATGGCACCGGTCACGCCAAGTGTACCTTGGGATGTCTCGACAAAGGACCACACGATAAAAAACCCCAGTGTCACAAAACCCATATGAGCTATTGATGAGTACGCAATGAGTTTTTTCATGTCTGTTTGCATCAAGGCAACAAAACCAATATAAGTCACGGCAATCAATGACAACACTATCATCATAAAGGCAAAATACTCACTGGCATCGGGTGTAATGGGCATAGAGAGTCTGATAAAGCCATAACCACCCATTTTAAGCATGATAGCTGCCAAAATAACTGAGCCGCCAGTGGGTGCTTCAACATGAGCATCAGGAAGCCAAGTATGCACTGGCCACATCGGTACTTTCACCGCAAAAGCCAATAAGAATGCAATAAATATTAATTGCTGCTCAAACATAGTGAGAGGAGTCATCATGAAATTTTGCAGATCGAAATCAGCCGTTTGCCCATACAAATAAATAAAAGAAACCAGCATCAATACCGATCCCAGGAAGGTGTATAAAAAGAATTTAACCGTCGCGTATATTCTTCTTTGGCCACCCCAGATTCCAATAATCAAGAACATCGGTACCAGCATTGCCTCCCAAAAAACATAAAAGAGGATGGCGTCCAGAGCACTAAATACACCGATCATCAGTCCTTCTAGTATTAAAAAAGCAGCAAAATATTGTGCCGGTTTAAGTTTAATAACATCCCAGCTACTAATAACAACAAAGGGCGTGATAAAAACAGTCAGCAATATCAATGGCACAGAGATGCCATCGACACCTAAATAATATTGCACTCCCAGTGATTCAATCCATGGCATTTTTTCTATAAATTGCATGGAAGCAGTGGTGCCATCAAACTCAAGATAGAGATACACTCCTAAGAAGAGTGTGGCAAGAGAGGCGCCAAGGCTGATATAGCGAACGGTATTTTTTGTACGCTCGTCATTATCGGATAAAAACAGCAGCGAAATACCGGCTAAAATTGGCAACCAAATCATCGTGCTTAGAATGGAGTTAATCAGCATCATTACACCCACAATAGCCAGGTTAATATCGAAATAAGGCCCAGTATCATGGCAAAGGCATAATGGTAGAGGTATCCCGTTTGAAGTCTTCTCATAACGAATGACAAAGAACGAACTGATGATGCCGTCCCGTTGACCAAACCATTATCAATAATTTTCTCATCTCCCTGCTTCCATAAAAAATAGCCGATGGCTTTTCCCGTTTTTGGAAGCACGGACATCCATAGCTTGTCGAAGTAGTATTTCTCCTCCAATAAATTCACCAAAAACTTTAATTTAGAATTTATAATCGCGGGAATATATGGTTTTTTGATGTACAAAAACCAAGCCGTCAATACCCCGGCAAGAGCGAGATAAAAAGCCAGTCCAGCTGAGAAAGAATGAATTAAAAAATCAAAACTACCATGAAAATCAGGTGCCATATTCCTCAGGACATCATGTTCTGGCAGAACATAAATCACCTCATTAAAATAACTGCCAAAAAGTATCGGCTCAATGGTTATCCAACCAATAATCAAAGAAGGTATCGCCAACAAAATTAATGGCATGGTGACTACTTTTGGTGGCTCATGGAGATGACTTTTTGTTTTTTTGTCCATCCGTTCCTTGCCATGAAACACTAAAAAGAACATTCTAAATGAATACAAAGCCGTAATAAAAACGCCCAACAAGACGCTCAGATAGGCAATCCAATAAATCGCGCCCTGCCCGTCCCAATGAGAATATTTTACTGCTTCAATGAGAGCATCCTTTGAGAAGAATCCTGAGCTGCCTGGAAAACCAATCAACGCCAAAGACCCAATCAATGAAGTCCAATACGTTATAGGCATATACTTCTTCAAACCACCCATTTTACGAATATCTTGCTCGTGATGCATGGCAATAATGACAGAGCCTGCGGCTAAGAATAATAATGCTTTAAAGAACGCATGCGTCATCAAATGAAAGATTGCTGCTCCATAGGCAGATACACCAAGGGCTACTGTCATATAACCCAATTGAGAAAGCGTGGAATAAGCAACCACTCTTTTAATGTCATTTTGAATGATACCCAGAAGACCCATAAAAAAGGCGGTTATGGCACCAATAACCAATACAAAGGCCAATGCTGTTTCTGAGAGTTCAAATAGAGGCGACATCCTTGCTACCATAAAAATTCCAGCAGTGACCATCGTGGCCGCATGAATCAAAGCAGATATTGGCGTTGGTCCTTCCATTGAATCAGGAAGCCAGACATGCAATGGCGCTTGTGCAGATTTCCCCATGGCACCGATAAATAAGAGAATACAAATAACGGTCATGGCATTCCACGAAGTCTCATTAACAATGTGAAGGTTTTGTGAGGCAATAAAATTTGCCTGTTCAAATACCTCATAATAATCGAGGCTATTAGTAAACATTACAATTCCAGCGATGCCCAATAAGAAGCCAAAATCACCCACTCGATTTACTAGAAATGCCTTTAAATTAGCCGTAACGGCACTTTCTTTTTTAAACCAAAAACCAATCAGTAAATAAGAGACTAAACCCACTGCCTCCCAACCAAAGAAAAGCTGAAGAAAATTATTTGACATGACCAGCATGAGCATCGCAAAAGTAAAGAGCGAGATGAAACTAAAAAAACGCTGATACCCAGGATCTTCATGCATATACCCAATCGTATATATATGCACCATCAGTGAGACGAAAGTGACTACCGACATCATCAATAACGACAAGCGATCCACTAAAAAACCAATCTCCATTCTCAGATCACCGCTTATAGCCCAGGTATAAAGCGTATAATTTTCAGTATAAAAATCACCACTTAGCGAATTCAAGAGCAATGAAAAAGACAGTAAGAACGATGACCCAACAGCCAAAATCGTCAGCCAATGTGCTGCACTTCTGCCAATTCTTGAGCCAAATAAGCCAGCCACAATGGCCGCGATCAGAGGCAATAAAACGATGGCAAGATGCACGCTATATATATCCATCATTATCAGCCCTTCATCTCATCAAGCTCATTGACATTGATTGAGCGGCGATTACGAAACAATACCACTAGAATCGCCAAGCCAATAGCTGCTTCAGCAGCGGCTACAGTCAATATAAAAAAGACAAATACCTGACCAGTCTCATCTCCCAAATGACGGGAAAATGCTATGAAATTAAAATTTACAGCCAATAGCATCAATTCTATGCACATCAACAATAAAATAAGATTTTTACGATTGATAAAAATACCCGCTATGGCGAGGGTAAATAAAACAGCCGATATAATTAAATAATGATCGAGTCCAATTACCATATCATCAAGACTCCGATTTCATTTTTATGATTCGCATTCGGTCCTTAGGATCCACCGCCACTTGCTCAGAAATATTTTGAGCTTTTAGGCCCGGCCTTTTTCGCATCGTCAGAGTTATGGCAGCGACAATAGCCAGCAACAAAATAACTGACGCAATCTCAAAGGCATACACGTGCTCGGTATATAACACCGCCCCTAATGCCTCGGTATTACTGTAATTTTCTGGAGTAACAGCAAAGCCCTGCAATACCTCACCGTCACTTCGGAACCTAATTACCTGAATTAATTCAACTATCATTAACGCAGCGATGATTAAGCCTAATGGGGCATATTTAGAAAGACCACCACGCGCTTCTTCAATATTGATATCCAGCATCATTACCACAAATAAAAACAACACCATAACCGCACCAACGTATACGAGCACCAAAATTATCGCTAAAAATTCGGCTTCGGCTAGTAACCACAAAACAGCGCTTTGAAAAAAAGCAGCGACTAAGAACATGATGGCATGCACAGGATTACGAGAAAATATTACGCCTAACGCAGCAGCAAGCAGTAGTCCTGAAAACGCGTAAAATAAAATGGCTTGAAACAAGTTCTTATATCCTTTTATCGATACTTAGCATCAGCTGCTTTATCTTTGGTAATTAAATTATCAAATTTATCGCCAATCGCGAGTAACTTGTCTTTTGTCATGATATTCTCACCCGGTGCTTCCATGTGGTATTCATGGATACGAGTTTCAACGATAGCATCTACTGGACAGGCCTCCTCACAAAAGCCACAGTAAATACATTTAAACAGATCAATATCATAACGAGTGGTCCTTCGTGTCCCGTCATCGCTGACATCAGATTCTATGGTTATTGCTAATGCCGGGCAGACAGCTTCACATAACTTACAAGCAATACATCGTTCTTCACCATTTGGGTATCGTCTTAATGCATGCAACCCTCTAAATCTAGAAGACTGAGGTGTTTTTTCTTCTGGGTATTGAATAGTGGTAGTGGGTCTAAAGAAATTTCTTAAGGTAATAGAAAGACCTTGCCATAACTCCCAGAGCAAAAATGTCTTTATGTAGCTTTTTAATTTTTTCATGATTAACCTATTTATATTGACCAGGGCCCAACTTTCATCCAAACCATCACGCCTTCAACAGCAATCCAAACAATTGTTACAGGTATGAATATTTTCCATCCTAAACGCATAATTTGGTCATAACGATAACGTGGAAATGTCGCTCTAATCCAAAAAAATACAAAAATGAAGAAACAGATTTTGACTGCCAGCCAGAAAAAACTCGGCTCTCTTAAGAAGCTCCCTTCACCAAGAAATGACCAACCTTCAAAAGGTGATGACCAGCCAGCTAAAAAGAAAATTGACGTAAGAGCGGCGATCAAAATAATATTCGCGTATTCAGCTAGGAAAAATACGGCAAAGGCAACCCCTGAATACTCAACATGAAAACCAGCGACGATCTCAGATTCACCTTCTGCAACATCAAATGGAGCACGATTCGTTTCTGCCACTCCGGAGATAAAATAAACCATAAACAAAGGAAATAAAGGAACGATAAACCACTGACTAAACCCGCCCGATTGTGAAGCAATTATGTCGCCTAAATTAAGGCTGCCACTGGCCATCAAAACGCCAACCAATGCAAACCCCATAGCAATTTCATAAGCGACAATTTGTGCCGCGCATCTCATGGCACCTAAAAATGCGTACTTTGAATTGGTAGCCCAGCCCGCTAAAAGTACCCCATAAACACCCACTGAAGTCAGTGCCAATACATACAGTAAACCGGCATTAATATCAGCTATAACGAAACCATCTGTTAATGGAATTACCGCCCAAGTTGCTAATGCTGGAATGAGTGACAGCAATGGCGCGATGATAAAAAGATAACGATTTGATCGTGAAGGGATCACCACTTCTTTAATCAATAACTTAATCACATCAGCAAATGGTTGCCCTAGACCTTTTATACCCACCCTATTTGGGCCAATTCTGCCCTGCATATAACCGATGACCTTTCTCTCGAAATAAGTAGTAAAGGCAACCGTTAAGATCACACAGATAGTTACAGCTAAGATTTGTGTCGTAATAATCACTAGATTTTGCAAATACAATGGCAATAAATTCCATTGATTCGTTACTATTGAGGGTATCAAGACATTTATATTCATGTGCTGTCCGAGCGGGATGCCTCAGGCGTTAACTGCAATGAAGCGGAATGACGCAACACGGAGTCGACCTCATACATTGGTACTCTGTGAACTAAATGAGTACCAAGTAAATCTTTCTCTTTTATCTTATTCTGCAACGAAAAATTATTGATCTCATTGCTCATAGGTGTATCTTTTAATCTTTGAGAAATCTCATCAAGCACTGATTCTGATGACTCAAACTCAAACTCACTCATTCCCAATAATGACCCAATAGCACGTAAGACTTTCCAGCCAGGGCGAGATTCACCAACCGGGTTAGCGATTCCAGAAAAGCTCTGCCAGCGTTCCTCGCAGTTGATATAGGTGCCAGATGTTTCAGCAAAAGTTCCAATTGGCAGCATAATATCGGCTGTTGTTTTGTAATTTTCTGTTGCATATGGAGTTAAGGCAATCACCAGTGAATCGGTTAATTTTTCAGCAGATAAACTTGGGATATCCTTGCCAGGCTCAGCATTAAACAACAGCAATAGATCCAAATTATTCTCAGAAATCTCACTTATACTATGACCAATGATTTCCTGAGAGCTGCCAGCAAAACCTCTGTGCGGTAATACACCCATAAGATGACCGCCAGCCGCATTTGAACCTTCTGTGATAAAACCAAGAACTGCACCAGTTAGTTCAGCTATCTTAGCCGAAAGCAATCTAATCACCGATGCGTAGGGATGATTAATAGCTAGATGCCCTAATATGAGGTGCTTCTTATCCTTGCTATTTAGTATCGCTGCTAATTTTTGCTGTTCTTTTGTCGGCTTTATCTGTTTAAAAATATCACGCATTTCTTCTGGTGGCTCGCCATTCAATGCACTTAATAAGCCCAAAAGATTGCCGATAATACTTTCTGATAAATACACCGCTACATCAAAAAAGTATTCGTTAATATTCTCATTAATAATGCCAATCTGAGCACCGGAGAGTGCCGCTTTTCTTATACGATGACCTATGATTGGAGCTTCTTTTCGGATATCCGAGCCAACCACAACAATTTGCTTACAGTTCTCTATTTCAGCTATATTCATACCTAAAAGAGGAATTTTTGGGTCATTCAATTGATCCGTAAAATCAACCATTCTAAGTCGATGATCAATGTTACTTATAGACAACTCATCACTCAGTCTAGACAGCAGATAAAACTCTTCTAACGTCGAATTTGGAGAGGCGAGTACCGCTGCAGAATTTTTTTCCACTACTTTAAGTTTTTCTACAATCTCTATTAAGGCATCTTTCCATGATATCTCTTGCCATTGATCGTCTTTTTTTATCATGGGTGACATTAATCTTTCATCACTATAGATTCCTTCATAACTAAAACGATCGCGATCTGAAATCCAGGTTTCATTAATAGCTTCATTTTCTCTAGGAACAACTCGCTTAACTGTACCCCTAAGTACATGGGCATATATATTACTTCCGACACAATCATGCGCAGCAATAGTTTCGTGCTGAATCATTTCCCAAGACCGCGCGCTGTACCTATAAGGTTTGTTATTCAAAGCACCGACTGGACACAAGTCTATAATATTAGAGGACAATTCGTGATCGATACTTTTTTCAACATAAGTATCGATTCTCATATTTTCACCGCGCATCACTGTCCCCAGATCTTGGACGCCAGTTATCTCCTCACCAAAGCGAACACATCTCGTGCAATGAATACATCTCGTCATATCTGTGGACACTAATGGTCCAATATTTTTGTCTTTAACCACTCGTTTGTTATCGTTGTAACGAGAAATGCCACGGCCATACCCCATGGCTATATCTTGTAACTCACATTCACCGCCTTGATCGCATATAGGGCAATCCAAAGGATGATTGATTAATAGAAATTCCATGGTCGCTTTCTGTGCAGCTATAGCATAAGGCGATCGTGTAAATATTTTCATGCCCGCAGCAACTGGTGTAGCACATGCCGGAAGAGGTTTAGGGGCTTTTTCAACTTCAACTAAACACATACGACAGTTTGCCGCGATACTTAATTTAGAGTGATAACAAAAACGAGGGACATAACTGCTTGTTGTATCTGTTGCCTCAATAATCATTTGTCCTTTTTTTGCTTGGACTGACTTTCCATCAACCTCAATTTCAATTAAATCATCGCTCATACAGTCACCTCATCATTGACTGATACTATGCTGCGACCCTTGTTGTTAACCATGTATTCGAATTCATGATGAAAATGTTTCAAAAAACTCTGCACTGGCCAAGCAGCTGCATCTCCCAAAGCGCAAATAGTATGACCTTCGATCTTATTTGCAATCTCGACTAATTTCGTTAGATCTTCTAGTTCACCCTGACCCTCAATAATTCTAGTAAGCATGCGATATAACCACCCGGTACCTTCCCTGCAAGGGGTACATTGACCGCACGATTCAGCCATGTAAAAACGAGCGATTCTTCTTAGAACCTTCACCATGCAGGTCGTTTCATCCATTACTATAACCGCCCCTGTTCCAAACGATGAACCCGCTTTTTGGAGTGAATCATAATCCATCGTGCACCCTAAGATGGTTTCTGCAGGCATGACTGGTACAGATGAGCCACCTGGAATTACGGCTTTAAGTTTGGCACCTCCTAAGACGCCGCCACATAATTCAAGCAGATCTTTAAATGAGGTACCCATGGGTAATTCATAGTTACCCGGCCTTTCAATATGCCCGGAAACGGAAAATTGAGCCGTTCCTCCAGAATTTTCAACACCAATATCCTTAAACCACTTTGCGCCATTTCTTATAATACTTGGAACACTGGCCAGGCTTTGCGTATTGTTGATAGTAGTTGGCTTGCCATATAAGCCAAAATTTGCAGGAAAAGGAGGTTTAAACCTGGGTTTTCCTTGCTTACCCTCGAGAGATTCTAATAACGCAGTTTCCTCACCGCAGATATACGCTCCTGCACCCACAAAAGTATGCAGCTCAAGATCTATATTTGAGCTTTGAATATTTTTGCCTAATAATTTATGTTCATAAGCTTCTTTGACGGCGAGTTCAAAACGAGGTACTGGCTCCTCCATAAACTCTCCGCGGATGTAATTGTAAGCGATAGTTGCACCCATTGCGTAAGCAGCTATTGCCATACCTTCGATAAGAGCGTGTGGATTTTTTCGAAGTACCTCTCTGTCATGGCAAGTGCCTGGCTCGCTTTCATCTGAATTACAAACAAGATATTTTTGGACTGGTTGTAAGCGAGGCATGAAACTCCATTTCAAGCCTGTAGGAAATCCAGCACCGCCACGTCCTCTTAAACCCGATGCCTTAACCTCCTCAATCACCTGCTCAGGAGACAGCTCACCTTTTAGTATTCTATCCCAAGCATCATACCCACCATGTTTTCGATAGGTCTCATAAGTCCATGACTCATCTGCCTCAAAGGTATTAAAACAAACTAGATTTTCAGGAATAGATTTCAATCAAGATCCCCTAATATTTTATCAATTTTATCCATAGTCAAGTTCTCGTGATAATGGTGATCCACCATCATCATTGGGGCCCCACAGCAAGCTGCCAAACATTCCTCTTCTTTCTTTAGGTAAATTTTACCATCAGCCGTGCTTTCACCCATTTTTACGCCTAATTTTTTCTCAACATGGTCTACAATTTCATCTGCACCTCTGAGCATGCAAGATATATTGGTACATATCGCTACATTATGTCGCCCGACTGGTAAGGTATTAAACATCGAATAAAATGTAGCAACTTCATAAACTTGCATGGTTGGAATCGATAGATATTCGGCTACCTCGTTCATCAACTCAGCAGTTAGGTAGCCAGTATTTTCATGTTGTACTATATGCAATGCACCTATTATGGCCGATCTCTGACGATCCTCAGGAAATCGCTCGCACAATAAATCTATTTTTTCTTTCGCATGTTTTGATAATGTTTTCATCTATCAATCTCACCAAATACAATATCCTGTGTTCCCATTACCGCAACGACATCTGCTAGCATATGTCCAACCACCATTTCTGACATGGATGCTAAATGTGCAAAACCCGGTGCTCTAATTTTTACTCTGTAAGGTTTATTGGCACCGTCTGAAACCAAATAAATACCAAATTCTCCTTTTGGTGCCTCGACGGCTGCATATACCTCACCTTCAGGGACGCAATAACCCTCCGTGAACAGTTTAAAATGATGAATAAGAGATTCCATATCATCTTTCATTCCCATTCGCTTTGGTGGAGCAATTTTTTGGTCATCAGTCATGACAGGACCTGGGTTATCTCTTAACCAATCAACGCATTGTTTGATAATGCGGTTTGATTGTCGCATTTCCTCAACCCTGACGAGATACCGATCATAACAATCACCATTGAGGCCGATAGGTATATCAAAATCTAATTCGTTATAAACAGCATATGGTTGTTTCTTTCTTAAATCCCACTCTACTCCTGAGCCACGCAACATGGGTCCGGTATAACCAAGATTCAGTGCTCTCTCAGGTGAAATAACCGCAATATTAACGGTTCGTTGTTTCCAAATTCGATTGTCAGTAAGCAAGGTCTCATATTCATCAACGCAAGAAGGAAAACGTTCCGAAAAGGATTCAATAAAATCCAACAATGAGCCTTCACGATTATAATTCAAGCGGTCAGTGTGTTTTTTCTTTTTATTATTCGACGATTCATACTTAGGCATCATTTCTGGTAGGTCTCGATAAACTCCTCCAGGACGATAATATGTGGCATGCATTCTAGTGCCTGAAACCGCCTCATAACAATCCATCAGATCTTCGCGCTCCCGAAAACAATACAAAAACATGGTCATCGCACCCACATCCAGGCCGTGCGTCCCAAGCCACATCAAATGATTTAATATTCGCGTAATTTCATCAAATAAAACACGAATATAAAGCGCTCTTCTGGGTGGAGTAAGCTTGAGTAACTTCTCAATTGCCAAAACATAACCATGCTCATTACATACCATTGAAACGTAATCCAATCGATCCATATAGCCTATACTTTGGTTATAAGGTTTAGATTCTGCTAATTTTTCAGTACCTCTATGCAAAAGACCGATATGAGGATCGGCACTTTGTATGACTTCACCATTCATCTCTAATATTAATCTCAATACACCATGAGCGGCCGGATGTTGAGGCCCAAAATTCATAGTGTAGTTTTGAATTTCAGCCATCAGTAGAATCCTTTAACTCATCTGAGTAACGGTTGTCATCTCGAATCACTCTTGGAACAAGCGTTCTTGGCTCAATAGAAACAGGTTGATACACAACTTTCCCTTGATCGGCATCATAACGAACTTCAACATTCCCAGATAAAGGAAAATCTTTACGAAATGGGTGCCCTATAAATCCATAATCAGTAAGTATTCTCCTCAAATCAGGATGTCCTTCAAACAGGATTCCAAACATATCAAAAGCTTCTCGCTCAAACCAATTTGCTGCACTCCAGACACTCTCTACGGAAGGGACAATAGGTGGATTACTCGGACCTGTATAAACTCTGAGACGCAGCCTAATATTATGCTCTACTGATAGAAGGTGGTATACAACAGCAAAGCGCTTAGCATCAAAGGTATCAGCATCGTCTAAAATGACTGGTTTACGAGATACGCCACGACTAAAACCACTACCGGTTGCACTTTGCGTGATCCACTCATCCTGACCGTAAGTCAGATAATCAACTCCGCATAGATCAATCAGTTGAGTGAATTTAAAATCATCATCGTCATGCAATGTCTGTGAGACCTCGACCAAATCAGTTTGATCGAGCACGAAGGTCAATTCATTAAACTGAGAGCTATCTGCGACCATCTTACCGTCAAAGCAAGCAATAATCCGAGCACTCATTTCCTCGTGTGAAATTTTCATAAACTAATTATTATCTCGAGATTGTTGACGTTTTGTGAATCTTTTTCTGCAGTTGAATTAATCCATAGAGTAATGCTTCTGCCGTTGGTGGACATCCTGGCACATAGACGTCTACTGGAACTATTCGATCACAACCTCTAACGACCGAATAAGAATAATGGTAGTAACCACCTCCATTTGCACATGAGCCCATTGATATAACCCATCTAGGTTCAGGCATTTGATCGTATACTTTCCTCAAAGCTGGTGCCATCTTGTTGACCAATGTACCGGCGACGATCATAACGTCAGATTGACGCGGGCTAGGTCTAAAGATAATGCCAAATCGATCTAAATCGTATCTTGCTGCCCCCGCATGCATCATCTCAACAGCGCAGCACGCTAGACCAAATGTCATTGGCCACATGGATCCCGTGCGAGCCCAATTAACAAGAGCATCAACACTGGTTACCATGAAACCTTTTTTCTGAAAATCATCATTACTTGAGACTGGATCATTCTTAGGTACAGTCATTTCACCTGATTCAGCTAATCCCATTCTAGCGCCCCTTTCTTCCATTCATAAATAAAACCAACCACCAAGATGATTAAAAATATAGCCATCGCTATTAAACCAAAACCACCAATTACATCTAGAGATACTGCCCAAGGAATCAAAAAAGCAGTTTCCAGATCAAAAATAATAAAAAGAATGGCTACCAAATAATAACGAACATCAAATTTCATTCTACTGTCTTCGAAAGGCTCGAAGCCACATTCATAAGGAGATAATTTTTCTTTATCTTTACTGCCACTGCCAAAAAGAAAGCCAAGCCCCAATAGAACTAATCCAATTGCAGTAGCAACCGCTAAGAAAATAAGAATTGGCAGATAGTTTTCAAGCATTTTATCAGCGTACCTTAGATAATTATTCCATTATTATACCAGCCTGAAGGGTCGATATAACAGTCTTTTGGAAATGAATTTTATTATTTTTCTAAAATAAAAAAAGCATGCACGAGAACGCTAAAAAAATACAAATTTTATATAACCTGAGACATTACTTTGTTTGGTGCAGATGGAGAGACTCGAACTCTCACGCCCAAAGGCATAGCCCCCTCAAGGCTACGTGTCTACCAATTCCACCACATCTGCATTTGATCACTTCGAACTGTTTATTTTTATAAGTTAATTCAGTCAAAACTCTTAATATTTAGCTGGATAATTTTTAGAGATACACTTACCTAAAAAAACCATGTCTAATATTCCACTACATCGGCTACCTTCGATTTTTTGCAAAGCGAGATATAAATGAATTATTGTTCGGATTCGGTTGTTGAGCCAGATACCTCGATAGAAGGCATAGCATCCATTGATAAATTTTCATTTGTAATTTCAGGTGCCATTTCATCAATAACCACTGGGCTCTCCCCAGTATCAATATCGACAATACTTTCGATTAAACTATCTGGTGTATCCGCCTGCTGACTGCTTAAATAAGCAAGGGATAAGCTAGATATAAAAAATGAAGCAGCTAATATAGCCGTAGTTCTTGAAAAAAAGTTTGATGAGCCTTGAGATCCAAAAACCGTGGATGATGCACCAGAACCGAATGCAGCTCCAGCATCTGCGCCCTTACCTCTTTGCAGAAGCACGAGAACTATAATTAACAACGCGATCACTGTGTGGGCGATTAAAACTATTGTCTGAATTGTACTCATAAAAAAACCTATTTATTTGTTGCTTTAGCAATCGATAGAAAATCACGAGCAGTTAATGATGCTCCCCCAATTAATCCACCGTCTATGTCCGGCATTGAAAAAAGTCCTTTAGCATTATCTCCATTAACGCTTCCACCATAAAGAATCTGAATTTTATCTGCTATCTCTTGAGATATCGATGAAATTGTATTTCTTATGAAATGATGGATGTGCTGTGCTTCCTCGGGAGTTGCTGTGAGCCCAGTGCCAATAGCCCAAACCGGCTCATAAGCAATTATTGCATTAGCCATTGAGTCGGCATTGATACCCATAACTGACTTTAACTGTTCTTCGATAATTTGCGTAGTTTGCTCTTGGTTTTTTTGCTCTAATGTTTCACCCACACATAAAATGGGTACCAACCCATTATTAACAGCAGCATGGAATTTTTCAGCTACCATTTCATTAGTTTCGCGCATAACAGCTCTTCTCTCAGAGTGTCCTACAATGACATACTGACAGCCCATATCTGCAAGCATAGATGCTGAAATCTCGCCCGTGTATGCGCCTGATTTATATTCAGAAAGATTTTGCGCCCCAAGCAATAAAGAGGTGCCTTTAATTTTATTTGCAACAAGGCTTAATAATGGAAATGGTGGGCAGATCAATAGCTCACAAGAGTCATAGCGCTTAAAGTCAGCAACAACATCATCTATTAATGAAGATGCCATGACTGAATCGCCATTCATTTTCCAATTTCCAGCAACCATTAGGTTACGCATATCAAAAAACCTTTAAAAAAACATTAAGAAGGGATGGCAAGGATACAGAGCAAGTAATACCAAAGCAATCTGTGTTGATAAAAGCACTTATCTTATAACTGACTTAACTTTGTCAACAAGTTGCTCAGTGAGTTTCGCTACCAAATCATAATCCTGACCTTCCACGGTAATACGCACGACCGGCTCAGTTCCTGAGGGTCTCAAAATAACCCTACCACAACCCATTAATTGCGCCTCTGCCTCACTAATAAATAAGGCGATATCTTTTGATTTCATAACATCAAAATTACTATTAATATCAATGTTTTCAGTTATTTGTGGATATTTCGTGAGATTTTTAGTTAGCTGACTGAGCGTCTTATTTGTTCGCACCATGATTTCAAGTATTTGCAATGCAGTTATTAAACCATCACCCGTTTCAGCATAATCCATGCATATCATGTGACCCGAAGTTTCACCGCCAATATTGCCACCTTCTTGACGTAATATTTCAAGAATATAACGATCACCAACATCAGATCTTAAGAAAGGAATTTTTTCTTTTTTTAGCGCCATCTCTAAGCCCATATTACTCATTATAGTACCAATGACCGGACCCTTGAGTTTTCCTTGTGATTTTAGATCAAGCGCAAGTATATATAAAAGCTGATCACCATCTAATAATTCACCGAACTCATCAACCATTAATACCCGATCACCATCTCCATCAAGTGCAATACCAGCATTAGCACCAATCGCTCTAACAGTTTGTTGTAATAGAGCGGGATAAGTAGAACCACAATTTTCATTAATATTTTTACCATTTGGCGAACAACCAATAGAAAGGATTTGTGCACCTAAGTCATTAAAAATTCGTGGACCTACTTTATACCCAGAGCCATTAGCTCCATCAAATACAATTTTATACTTCTCTAAATTTTGTTCGCTTTCAAAAGTTGATATACAGAACTCCTGATAGCGCTCTCTTGCCAATGAGTCAATTGACGCCCTACCCAGATCTGCCGAGTCTTTTGTCAAGGGTGGCTGATCAAGTAAATTTTCAATTTTATTTTGAGTCTCATCATCCAGTTTGGTGCCTAAATGATTAAAAAATTTGATGCCATTATCTGAATAAGAATTGTGCGAAGCACTGATAACTATACCCAGATCAGCTTTGTATTTCTTTATGAGGTAGGCAATAGCTGGCGTAGGTATTGGTCCAAGAAGCTTTACGTCCATTCCAGCAGATACAAACCCGGATTCTAATGCCGATTCAAACATATAGCCAGATATTCTGGTATCTTTCCCGATAAGCACGGTACCACCGTTCGGTGCCAATACCTGAGCAGAAGCATTAGCTATGCGCAATGCAAACTCTGGCGTCATAGTATCTTGACCTACCCTTCCTCTTATCCCATCAGTTCCAAAATATTTCATAACTTTCAAAATCCTGTTTATTACAAAGAAAGATCTATACTTTCAATTGAGTGCATAATCTTTATTGCATCGACGGAAGCGGCGACATCATGAGTTCTAATTATATTTGCTCCATTTTTAATTGCGTGTAAAGCCGCAACTATACCACCTACAAGCCTCTCTTCTATAGATTTACCGGTAAGATCTCCAATTAATTTTTTTCGCGATAAACCCACACAAATTGGAGTGTTAAATTTTGTAAAACTCTTCAAGCATTTAAGCAAAATTAAATTATGCTGCATATTCTTTCCAAAACCAAACCCAGGATCAATAATTATTCTATTTTTAGCTATGCCAGCATTTTGACAATCATTAATTCTTTGCTCAAAAAAGCTAAGGATGTCATCCGGTAATTTATTATAAATTGGGTTATTTTGCATATTCTTTGGCTGGTTTTGCATATGCATCAAACAAACCGCTTTATCTGATTTTGCAAGTACCTCAAGAGCACCTGGTTTTTGTAGGGCAAAAACATCATTAACTAGCTCTATACCGCTGCTAATAGATTCTTTTATCACCTCTGGATTACCACTGTCGATTGAAATAATAATATTGGAATTCTTTTTGATCATTTCAATTAATGGGATTACACGATCAAGTTGAATTTGAGTGGGGATTTCCTGGGCGCCAGGCCTTGTTGATTCGCCCCCAATATCAATTATGGCAGCGCCATCACTTATCATTTTGTATACAGCTGAGAAAGCATCGTCCAATGTTTGGTATTTACCACCATCAGAAAATGAATCAGGTGTCATATTTATAACGCCCATAACTTTAGGTGCTGACAAATCAAGCGTTCGCTGACCTAAATTAAGTAACATAATCCTATACTAGTAATTAATGCTCACTAGCAGGACCACCGATTACGGGCGGCGATGTATTTTTATTTGTCTTTGGGCTTCTAGTAGTAGATGCTTTTTTCCGACCTTTGTCTTCCCAGCCTTCGGGGGGATTGGGCTCTCGCCCTTCCATAATATCTATTATTTGAGGTCGGTCAATTGTTTCATATTTCATCAATGCAGCTGCCATTGCATCTAATTCGTTTTTATACTTTTTTAGAATATCTTTTGCACGTTGATAATTTCTATCAATAATTGCTCTAATTTCTACATCAATAGTTTTAGCTGTTTCAGAAGATACATGTTTTTGTTGAGTTACAGACCTACCCAGAAAAACCTCACCCTCATCTTCGCTATAAGTAAGTGGTCCTAATTTTTCCGACAAACCCCATTTTGTAACCATATTTCTAGCTATTTCAGTTGCTCTTTCAATATCATTAGAAGCTCCCGTGGTAACTCCATTGGGCCCTAATGTCATCTCTTCAGCAAGCCTTCCTCCATACAAAGAAGATATATTACTTTCTAATTTTTCTTTTGAGATACTGTATTTATCCTCTTCTGGGAGATACATAGTAACTCCAAGCGCCATTCCTCGAGGGATAATAGTTACTTTATGGACTGGATCATGATCAGGAACAATATAACCAACTATGGCATGACCAGCTTCATGGTAGGCTGTATTTAGTTTTTCTTTTTCACTCATCACCATTGAACGACGTTCAGCACCCATCATTATTTTATCTTTTGCTTTTTCAAACTCATCCATGCTGACGACACGTTTACTCTCTCTGGCTGCAAATAAAGCCGCTTCATTAATCAAATTTGCCAAATCAGCACCAGAGAAACCAGGTGTCCCTCTTGCAATAATATTAGGCTCAACGTTATCCGCCAAAGGCACTTTTCGCATATGAACTTTTAATATTGCTTCACGACCAAGTATATCGGGCAAAGGCACTACTACTTGTCGATCAAATCTTCCTGGCCTGAGTAATGCTGGATCCAAAACGTCGGGCCTGTTTGTGGCTGCAATCACGATAACGCCATCATTGCTCTCAAAGCCATCCATTTCTACTAACATTTGATTAAGAGTCTGCTCTCTCTCATCATGACCACCACCAAGACCGGCACCACGATGACGGCCAACCGCATCAAGCTCATCAATAAATATGATACAAGGAGCTTGTTTCTTGGCTTGCTCAAACATATCACGGACACGAGAGGCGCCTACACCAACGAACATTTCAACGAAATCAGAACCTGAGATAGAAAAGAACGGAACTTTTGCTTCACCAGCAATGGCTTTAGCCAATAACGTTTTTCCTGTTCCTGGAGGACCAACAGTTAATACACCTCTTGGGATTTTACCTCCAAGACGTTGGAATTTAGTTGGATCACGAAGAAATTCGACAACTTCAGATAATTCTTGTTTCGCTTCTTCGATACCAGCCACATCAGCAAATGTAATATTTATATTATCTTCACTGAGTAATTTAGCCTTACTTTTACCAAACGACATTGCACCACCGCGACCGCCGCCCTGCATTTGCCTCATAAAATATATCCATACTCCAATCAAAAGAAGTATTGGAAAAGAACTAATAAGTAATTGACCGATCAAACTCTGACTTTCAGGTTCCTCGCCGGTAAAACGGACATTATTATCCTCCATCAAGCCAATAAGTGCATTATTATCAGTTTCAGGGCTTATCGTGTAATAAGAAAGAGGGTCCCTGTCCCCGTAGGTAATTTTATCACCTTGAAATTCAACACGCTGAACTTTCCCAGAACGAATTTGATTTAAAAAATCTGAATAATCTTGTCTTTCAACGCCGCTGCCGCTTATACCATTTAGATTCTGAAAAACAGACATCAAAACAACGACAACAACTACAAACACCAATATATTTTTAGTTAAATCATTCACAGCGTGCTTCACTCCAATAAAAAATCAACATTTATCTCAATTAGTATTACAAATATCTTACAATAATCTAACCAAGATAGCTCTTTGCGATCAAATATACCTCGCGACTATCGGGACGTGAAGATTTTGGTTTAAACACCTTCACTTTTTCAAATTCCTGCCTAACTTCTTTTATGAATATCTCAGAACCATAACCTTGAAATAACTTACAAATAAAATTTCCTCTTTTTTTGAGAATTTTCTTCGCAATATCCAAAGCAAGCTCCACCAAATGCATTGATCTTGCCTGATCACTAATCTTTATACCACTTATATTGGGTGCCATATCACTCATTACAAGGTCTATTTTTCTATTTTTTAATAATAGTATTATACTATTGAAAAACTCGTCATCTGAAAAATCCCCCTGAACGAACTCAACTGCAGGTAAGTAATCCATCGGCAGGATATCTAGGGCAATAATTTCAACTTTTTCTTTTAATTTCAAGCTTGTATATTGACTCCAACTTCCTGGCGAAGAACCTAAATCCATGCAGGTCATCCCTGGATATAATATCTTTTCTTTATTATTAATCTCCTCTAACTTAAATACAGCTCTTGATCTCCAGCCTTCTTTGAGAGCTCGTTTAACATAGGGATCTCGATTTTGCCGATTTCGCCACTCTTGATTAGATTTACCCATATAATATTTTGTTACTTTAGACAAATTAAAAATAATATCATCAAAATACTGTTACAATTTGTATCTCATGATATTAAGCGAAATACATAAAAAATTCTTACGTGGCAAAGGGCACCCTCTAAAGCCAATCATCACAATAAGTAGTCAAGGTCTATCTCAACCTCTATTGGATGAATTTGATAGCACGATTAATCATCATGAATTAATAAAAATCAGAGTACGGAATCATGGCAAAGCATCAAAAAATACAATCTTCAGTCAATTATGTGAAAAAACTACTTCGATGCTTGTGAGTAAAATCGGTAATATTGCCCTTATTTATCGTCCTAATAAAGATAATCAAAAAATAAAACTTCCTAAATAACTACTTTATATGTTTCGAACACACTGGTGACTAGATATAGGTAACTGTAATAATCTCGTATTCTTTTTCGCCCCCGGGAGCTTGGAATAAAATTTCATCACCCTCTGATTTTCCAATGAGAGCTCTTGCGATCGGTGAGGTATAAGATATCATACCAAGCTTAATATCAGCTTCATCTTCACCTACAATCTTATAAGTAATCTCCTGATCGTTCTGAAAATCAACAACCATGACAGTTGAACCAAAAACCACCTTTCCCTGCGCATTAACAGCATTAATATCTACTTCTTGAGCGTTAGCAAGCTTACTTTCAATTTCTTTTATCCTGCCCTCAATAAAACCTTGTTGCTCCTTAGCGGCATGATATTCAGCATTTTCCTTTAGATCTCCATGGGCCCTAGCTTCAGAAATAGCCGAAATAACTCTTGGACGATCAGTAGATTTCAAATTCCTAAGCTCATCACGAAGCAATTGAGCCCCATGCACGGTCATTGGTACTTTACTCATTGGTTTAATTCCTTATGCAAATCTTGTAAACGATTAACCTCACTGTCATTAATATGCTCGAGCGCTTCGCAAGTAGCAATAGCAGCTCCAAGTGTTGTGTAGTAAGTAACTTGTTTTTTGACCGCCTCCGCTCTGATCGACGATGACTCAAAAATTGCTTTTTTACCTTCCGTTGTATTAACAATTAAATCTATTTCTGCATTTTTTATCATATCAACAATATGTGGTCGACCTTCCCTAACTTTATTCACTCTATTGCAGTCTATACCAGCTTTCGTGAGTTCTGCCGCGGTACCATGAGTAGCCACTATATCAAAACCTCTAGATACTAGAATTTTCGCTAGTCTTATGGCATCACTTTTATCTCGATTTCTAACACTCATTAGTGCAGTACCCTTAAGAGGTAAAATAACGCTTTCCGCTAATTGGGCTTTTGCATAAGCCTCTCCAAAAGTTTTACCAATACCCATTACTTCACCAGTTGATTTCATTTCAGGGCCAAGGATTGGATCTGCTCCTGGAAATTTAATAAACGGAAAGACTGCCTCTTTAACGGAATAATACGGAGGAATTATTTGTTTGATGTACCCCATTTCTTTCAGATTCTCTCCCACCATCACTCTAGCCGCAATTTTAGCCAAAGGAACACCCGTAGCTTTAGAGACAAAAGGTATCGTTCTTGAGGCTCTTGGGTTAACTTCTAGTATATAAATATCATTATTCTGAATAGCGAACTGAGTATTCATCAGTCCAATTACATTCAAACCATGAGCGAGTTTTTTGACTTGCTCAATAAGATCTTCTTGTATCTTTTCAGAGAGACTGAAAGGCGGAAGCGAGCAACCGGAATCACCAGAATGAACTCCTGCTTGCTCAATATGCTCCATAATGCCGCCAACAAAAATACTCTCGCCATCACAAATAATATCGACATCCACTTCTATTGCTAAATCTAAAAATCTATCTAATAAAACTGGACTATCATTTGAAACGCTGACCGCTTTGGTCATATATTCACCCAGGTCTTTCTCGTTATGAACAATTTCCATAGCTCTACCACCCAGGACATAGGAGGGACGGACTACCAGTGGAAAACCGACTTCAGCTCCCATCTTCACTGCTTCATTTTTATCAGAAGCGGTTTTATTTGGTGGCTGCACAAGATCAAGATCTACAATTAACTGCTGAAATCGTTCTCGATCTTCAGCCAAATCTATTGAATCAGGAGAGGTGCCTATAATTGGTGCTCCCGCTAGCTCCAAATCACGAGCTAGTTTTAAGGGTGTTTGTCCGCCATATTGAACTATCACGCCTTCAGGTTCTTCAAGATCAATGATTTCCATAACGTCTTCAAAAGCTAAAGATTCAAAATACAAACGATCAGAAATATCGAAATCAGTCGAAACTGTCTCAGGATTACAGTTCACCATAATTGTTTCATACCCCGCTTCTTTAAGGGCCATAGATGCGTGAACACAACAATAATCAAATTCAATGCCTTGCCCAATACGATTGGGTCCACCCCCAAGTATCATAATTTTTTTATTTTGACTTGGCTTGGCCTCACAAGCTTCATCATAAGTAGAGTATAAATATGCTGTATTGGTTTCAAACTCTGCGGCACAGGTATCCACTCTTTTAAAGACCGGGCGAATGTCATGTTTAATTCGATGCGATCTCATTGAAGATTCTTCAATATTCAAGAGTGATGCTAATCTTCCGTCTGAGAACCCTTTCTTTTTTAACCTTAATAAATGATCCTTATCAAGATCTTTGTAATTAAAATTCTCTAGGGCTTTTTCTTCATTCACAAGGTCTTTTATTTGGGTAAGAAACCAAGGATCTATGCCTGTAATGGAATAAGTCTCTGCGACATCAAGCCCTGATCTTAGGGCATTGGCTAAATGCCATAATCGCTCAGCACCAGGAAACTTTAGCTCTTCTCTGAGCTCGTGCTCGTCAAGTTGCATGCTCATATCATTTACTTGCTCATCGAGACCATTTGTTCCTATCTCCAATCCTCTAAGTGCTTTTTGCAATGATTCTTGAAAATTACGGCCAAATGCCATTACTTCGCCGACAGATTTCATTTGTGTAGTCAGTCGATCATTTGCGCCAGGAAATTTCTCAAAAGTAAATCTTGGTATCTTGGTAACTACATAATCAATTGATGGTTCAAAGGATGCTGGTGTGGCACCTCCAGTAATCTCATTACTAAGCTCATCCAAAGTAAATCCAACCGCTAATTTTGCCGCGATTTTTGCAATGGGAAAGCCTGTAGCTTTGGATGCAAGCGCAGATGAACGTGAAACCCTAGGATTCATTTCAATGATTAATAGTCGGCCATCATCAGGATTGAGAGCGAATTGAACATTCGACCCTCCGGTTTCTACGCCAATTTTTCTTAGCACATCAAAAGAAGCATTTCGCATTCTTTGATACTCTTTATCAGTAAGCGTTTGTGCTGGAGCAACTGTAATAGAGTCTCCTGTATGAACACCCATCGGATCAAAATTTTCTATAGAACAAATAATTATACAATTATCATTCTTGTCACGAACCACTTCCATCTCAAATTCTTTCCAACCAATTACTGACTCTTCTAGCAAAATTTCTGATGTTGGCGACATCTCTAAGCCATGGCTAACTATCTGCTCAAACTCTTCATGATTATAAGCAATTCCTCCACCACTTCCGCCCATAGTAAAAGAAGGCCTAATAATTGTTGGGTAACCCACAATTCTTTGCTTAGTCAAAGCCTCATCCAGAGTATGTGCAATTTCAGCTCTGGGGCTCTCTAAATTTATTTCAGACATTGCTTTCCGAAATTGCTCACGATCTTCAGCCATATCTATGGCTTTTTGAGAGGCTGCAATTAATTCAACATTGTATTTTTCGAGTACACCTTCTCGAACCAAATCTAAAGCACAATTTAATGCTGTTTGCCCTCCCATTGTTGGCAATAGTGCATCTGGTTTTTCTTTTTGTATAACTTTCTCAAGCGCTTTCCAGTCAACGGGCTCAATATAAACAGCATCAGCTATTTCAGGGTCCGTCATTATAGTTGCGGGATTAGAATTAACCAAAATAACTCTAAATCCTTCTTCTGTTAATGCCTTACAAGCTTGAGTTCCAGAATAATCAAACTCGCATGCCTGTCCAATGACGATTGGACCTGCACCAATGATAAGGATACTTTTGATGTCATTTCTTTTTGGCATAAATATTTTACATTAAAAAAAATTAGTAACTATCTATTATTATTATAATTTTTCATCATATTAATAAATTTATTAAATATCAACATTAAGTCATGCGGTCCCGGACTAGCTTCCGGATGACCTTGAAACCCATAAGCTTCTTTTCCATTAACACTGATTCCCTGTAACGTATTATCGAATAAAGATCGATGTGTAACCTCTAAATTCCCTGGCAATGTATTTTCGTCAACAGCAAAACCATGATTTTGACTGGTTATGACAACTTTACTCGTTAGCGTATCCAAAACCGGATGATTGGCTCCATGATGTCCAAATTTCATTTTTATAGTCCGTGCATTACATGCAAGCGCCAATAATTGATAACCAAGACAAATTCCAAAAATAGGGATCGATGTATTTAAAAGATCTTTAATTGCAGCAATCGCATATTCACAAGCACCTGGATCACCTGGACCATTGGATAAGAAAATTCCATCTGGATCATAAGAGAGTATCTCTCGAGCCGAGCTTTCAGCAGGTAAAACCGTTACTTTACAGCCTAAATCAACTAAAAGCCTCAATATATTACGCTTAATCCCATAATCTAAAGCGACTATATTAAATTTCATTTCTACTGCAGAGTAAGCACTAAGACGATTAGAGAAACAGCTACCTTCACTCCATTCGTATACTTTTTTAGTGCTGACTACTTTAGCTAAATCCATGCCCGCTATACCAGGAAATTTCTTAGCTTTGCTCAATGCGAGATCGGAATTAATATCTCCAGCTATTATGCATCCAGACTGAGCTCCGGTGTTACGGAGTAATGTGGTTAATTTTCGTGTATCAATATCAGCAATCGCAACCAATTTATTATCGAGTAGAAATTCTTCGAAACTTTGTTCCGATCGCCAACTGCTCGCTGACATAGATGCATTACGAATGATTAGGCCAGAAGCCTGAATCATATTGGATTCCATATCCTCAATATTAGCACCAGTATTACCCACATTGGGGTATGTTAGTGTGATAATCTGCCTGGAATATGAGGGATCGCTTAATATTTCTTGATAACCCGTCATTGAGGTATTGAAAACAACCTCACCGACAGTTGAGCCCTTAGCACCGATGGAAGTTCCATGAAAAATAGAACCGTCTTCTAGGACTAAAATTGCTGGCACGCTCAAAAAAAACCCCTGTTGATTATATTGATAATCATCAAAATTATCCTTATTCAAGGAACAAAAAAATATAACACCATTTCAAAACAAACACCTAAAAGTGATATACCTAAAGTTTACTTAAGGTATTTAATCTTCGCCAGAGAATTGATTAAAAATTTATTTTTTTTTAAAAATCCACGCTCAATTTACTGATTATGAAGCAATACGGTCAAAAAAGTTTTTTACGGAGCTAAGCCATCCACCTGCTCGGGGACTGTGCTTATCCCCTCCTTCGCCAATTGACAAGTACAACTCTTTGAGGAGCTTTTCTTGCTTCTTAGTTAAATTAACCGGCGTCTCAACTGAAATTGTTGCGTATAGATCGCCAATTCGCTTCTCGCGTGCTGTCGAAACTCCTTTTCCGCGTAATCTAAAGACCTTTCCCGATTGAGTTCCGGTAGGAATTTTTAATGAAACACTGCCATTGAGAGTTGGAAGAGCCACCTCACCGCCTAGAGAAGCCGTTAATATAGAAATTGGAACTTCGCATGCTATATTTGGTCCGTCTCGCTCAAAAATTTTATGAGAATTTACATTTATCTCGACATACAGATCGCCAGCAGGGCCACTATTTTTTCCTGCCTCGCCCTCGCCAGTTAAACGAATACGATCACCCGTATCTACCCCTGGCGGAACTTTCACGGATAATGTTTTTATTTTAGATTTGCGCCCCTTTCCATAACAATCAGAACAAGGATCGGTAATTACAGTTCCATTACCCTGGCATTTTGGGCAAGTCTGTTGAATCGAAAAGAATCCTTGCTGCATTCTGACCTGACCAACACCATCACAAGTATTGCAATTAGATGGCTTTGATCCTTTTCTAGCACCGCTTCCTGAGCAACCTTTGCAGCTTACTTGGGTTGGAATATCAATGGTGATAGAGTCGCCCGAAATAGCTTCCTCAAGATTTAAGCTTAATTTATGGAGTATGTCTGCACCCCGAAATACCTGACTTCGGCCGCCGCCAGTTCTGCCACCACCAAAGATGTCGCCAAAAACATCGCCGAAGATATCACCAAAACCCTCTGCACCAGGGGATGAGCCACTATTTCGATTCAGACCTTCATGCCCAAAACGATCATAAGTCTCTCGTTTCGAGCTATCACTAAGTGCTTCGTATGCTTCTTTTGCTTCTTTGAATTTTTTTTCTGCACCTGCATCATTTTTATTTCTATCTGGATGAAATTTCATTGCCAGGCGTCGATAAGATTTTTTTATATCATCCTTAGATGCATCTCTCGTTACACTTAAAACATCGTAATAATCACGTTTGGCCATATTATTAATTACTATTAATTATTAATTAAATATTTAAAAAAATCATAAGACAGCATTATTTGCCTTATGACTCTAGTTTTACAAAAAATAAACGTTCTTATTTATCTGATTTTTCTTCTTCAACCTCTTTCTCTTCTTCTACTTCTTCAAATTCCGCATCAACAATATCATCCTCATTATTATCATCACTTTTATTATCTTCCGCATCTCCAGATTTAGCTGCTTGCTCAGCGTACATTTTTTGAGCTATCTCAGCTGATGCTTCAGCGAGAATTTTCGTTTTGGATTCTATCGCCTCCTTATCATCACTATCTAAAACAGTTTTTACATCAGCGATTGCATTTTCAATCTTAAGCCTTTCCTCACTCGAAACTTTTTCGCCAAGCTCGCTTAAGGTTTTCTCGGATCCGTGAATTAGGCTATCCGCTTGATTGCGCACATCAATTAGTTCCCGAAACTTCTTATCCTCTTCCGCGTGACTGGCAGCATCTGAGACCATTCTTTCGATCTCGTCTTCATCAAGTCCACTGGAAGCTTTAATAATTATATTTTGGCTTTTTCCAGTTGCTTTATCTTTAGCTGAAACATTTAATATTCCATTTGCATCAATATCAAATGCCACTTCAATTTGTGGCATCCCTCGAGGGGCAGGTGGAATATCGCTTAAATCAAATCGTCCTAGAGATTTATTATCTTGACCGCGCTCTCTTTCTCCTTGTAATACATGAATAGTTACTGCTGTTTGATTGTCATCAGCAGTTGAAAAAACTTGTTCAGCATTTGCAGGAATAGTAGTATTTTTTTCTATTACTTTAGTCATCACGCCACCTAAAGTTTCTATTCCAAGTGACAATGGCGTTACGTCCAATAAAAGCACATCCGTTACATCTCCGGCTAGAACCCCACCTTGAATAGCCGCTCCTAATGCCACAGCTTCATCGGGATTTACGTCTCTTTTGGGTTCTTTTCCAAAGAAATTCTGAACCTCTTCTTGTACCTTAGGCATCCTTGTCTGCCCGCCAACTAGGATTACATCGTGAATCTCATTAACTTTGAGGCCAGCATCTTTTAGTGCAACCTTGCATGGTGCAATAGTTCTGGATACCAATTCTTCAACCAAAGACTCGAGTTTAGCTCGGGTTAATTTAATATTAAGATGCTTTGGACCAGTTGCATCAGCAGTAATATAAGGTAAATTTATCTCAGTTTGTTGACTGCTTGATAGTTCAATTTTAGCTTTCTCCCCAGCCTCTCTAAGCCGTTGCATTGCCAATGGATCACTAGAAATATCAATACCACTATCACGCTCAAACTCTTTTGCAAGATAGTTTATAATTTTTAAATCGAAATCTTCACCGCCAAGAAAAGTATCGCCATTGGTAGCTAGCACCTCAAATTGATGCTCACCATCTACTTCAGCGATTTCAATTACTGATACATCAAACGTTCCACCACCTAAATCATAAACGACAATCTTTTTATCGCCTCGTTTTTTATCCATTCCATATGCCAAGGCAGCTGCAGTAGGCTCATTGATGATTCGCTTAACATCGAGGCCGGCAATTTTACCGGCATCTTTTGTTGCCTGTCGCTGGGAATCATTAAAATACGCAGGAACAGTTACGACCGCTTCTGTAACCTCCTCACCAAGATAATCTTCAGCAGTTTTCTTCATTTTCATTAATACTCTTGCTGAAATCTCTGGTGGTGACATTGGTTTACCCAATCCTTCAACCCAAGCATCTCCATTGTCGGCCTTGACGATTTTATACGAAACCATGTCAATATCTCGTTGAACAACCTCTTCGTCAAAACGTCGGCCAATCAGTCTTTTTACAGCGAACAATGTATTTACTGGGTTAGTGACAGCTTGTCGTTTCGCAGATTGACCAACCACTACTTCATCGTCTTTTACAAAGGCAACAATGGATGGTGTAGTTCTATCGCCCTCACTATTCTCTATAACTTTTGGCGTATCGCCTTCCATCACGGCAACACATGAATTTGTTGTCCCTAGATCGATTCCGATAATTTTACCCATAATCTTGTAACTCCAACTTTAATAAATTTAAATAATTCTTTTTTAGATAGCCTGATAGATGGGGACTAATCCTCAGCTTTCAAGCATTTTATTTTTAAACATTATTTATAATCAAATATCCGTGAATGTTAATCTTCTGAATTTGCAGCAACGACAACTCTAGCTGGTCTTAATAGTCGTTTATTTAGCGTGTAACCTTTTTGAAAAACAGTTATTACAGAGCCTGGTTCAACCTGATCTGAAGGTTGCATCGAGATAGCTTCATGATACTCTGCATCAAATGGCTCTCCATGAGGATCAATTACCTCAAAACCAAATTGCCCCATAGTTGAAAGCATTAATTGCAAAGTTGCTTCGTTACCAGATCGCAATGAATCTGCATCCAGATTCTCAGAATTAACGGCCAATTCTAGACTATCGCTAACTGAGAGTAATTCACGAGAAAAACTCTCGAGTGCAAATTTCCGAGCATTTTCAACGTCTCTTAAAACGCGTTTACGAACATTTTCTAATTCAGCGACGGCTCTGAGATATTTATCCCAATTATCTTCAGCCTTTTTCTCAGTCAACTCTAGCTTATCTTCTAGAGATAATTCTAACTTTTCGTCTATCAACTCATCACCATCGTTTTCCTGATGATCAGAACTGATGCCCTCTGAAATTTCTTTGTTATCTTCAATTGAATCATCACTTTTTGCAGGGGATTTTTTATTCGCTTTACCTTTCATTTAATTTATTCTCCATAATCCATAAAGATAAGTGCTTCGTAATTAAAATTAATTTAATTGTACTGATATAATTCAGAGTATTTGGGGGTCAGAAACTAAATAACAAGGTCATTAGTTTATTTACTATCGATCGCCTTGCCTAATAATTTTGCGGTGAGATCAACGATCGGTACAACTCGATCATATGCCATTCGTTTGGGACCTATAACACCTAAAACACCCACCTGATTATCACTCAATTGATAAGGAGCCGTCACTACACTGCAATCGTCAAGAAGGCTATAACCAGACTCCGAACCAATAAATATCTGAACACCACTGGCATTAATACTTCTATCGAGTAAATCTATCATCATTCGTTTCTTAGCAAATGCATCAAATAATGGTTTCAATATATTTACATCAGACAGTTCAGCAAAATCCATCAAGTTTCGTTCACCTGCCAAAATGAATTCTTCGCCTGAATTTTCCGCGCCCTCTATGGCGAGTTGCGCATTTGAAATAATATCTTGCATAGCTTGATTCATTGACTCTCTGGTTTTCTCCATATCTAGCAATAGATTCTTTCTTATCGAATTTAATGACTGGCTGGCATAATTTTCATTAATAAAGTTAGATGCTCGTTGCAATTCGGAGGGTGAATGCTTTGCTTTGGTATGTAGAATTCGATTTTGAACTTCCCTGTTATTTAAAACTAAAATTGCTAAAATCCGATGATCCGAAAGAGGTAAAAATTCTATTTGTCTAAGCGTTATATTTTTAACCTTTGGAACTGATACAACTCCAGCGAGGCTAGTAATTTTCGATAAGGTGCTCGAGACTTTCTCAATTAACTCACCCCGGTCATAATTATCTTTTTTGATCTCTGATTGAATCGTATCCATATGCGAAGTATCTGGGCTTTGATAGCGAACTAATGTATCGACAAACATTCGATAGCCTCTCGCTGTTGGCACTCTCCCAGAAGAGGTGTGTGGAGCTTTTATTAATCCTAATTCTTCTAGATCAGACATTACATGTCGAACTGTTGCAGGGCTTATATTTAGACCTGAATCATCCAATAAATTTCTAGAGCCTACAGGTATTCCCTCATTTATATATTTTTGGATGAGTATCTTTAATAGATACTGGGCACGATTTGAAGGCTCCACGCCTAAATTACTCAAAATAAATCACCTATTCACATTTAGCCGTGAATCTTAATATGTTAATCTAGATCAAGACGCTATCAATGCGGAGACTGATGGTCAAGTTTTTTGAAAAGGCTCATGTATTTTCAATTAATGACACACTCTGCTAGATTTAATCTAACTAATAATTTACAGATTTAACTTAATGCAATGATTTTCAAAAAAATTGGTATTGTCAGCCGTAATCATGACACAACTACACTAGAAACCATTGCATTACTCAATGGGTATTTAGAGGAGAATGGCAGGTCCGTCTTTTTAACAAGAGAGAACCCCCTGCCAACTCAGAATAAAGTTAACGAAGACAAGATTGCAGCGACAGTCGATCTAATGATTGCTGTTGGTGGCGACGGTACGATTCTACGTGCAGCTAATCTTGCTCAAAGTCAAGATATCCCATTGCTTGGTATAAACAGAGGAAAGCTTGGTTTTCTTGCTGATACCCCTCCAAAAGAAATGCTGACTGATATAGCCGAAGTAATTGATGGAAATTACACTACCGAACCAAGAATGATGCTGGAAGCAACTATCTCGAAATCAGATGGTGATTCATTTGTGAATCTAGCGTTAAATGATGTTGTTATACAAAGGAGCGATACCGGAAGGATGCTCGATTTTAATACATCGATTGCTGATCAATTCATCAATAGTCACTCCGGTGATGGTTTAATAATAGCTACACCAACAGGATCAACAGCTTATTCATTAAGTTGCGGGGGTCCCATCATAGAACCAACTCTAGATTGTTATGTCATGGTACCTATATGCCCTCACACTCTAGGGGATCGTCCTTTGGTATTACCAGCAGAGAAAGATATTAAAATACAGTTAAACCAAAAGATTGACCGCAAAGCGGAAATCACTATTGATGGTAGAAAAATTTGCGAAATTACACCTCAAGACACCATTATAATTACCAAAGCCTCAAAGAAAACACTACTTATCCACCCACCAGGCTATGATTATTATGATGTATTGCGTTCGAAACTTCATTGGGGTCAAGATAATCGAATGCGTGTAAACAAGAAAACACGTTAATGCTCAAATCTCTTCAAGCTAAAAACTTTGCCATTATTGATGAGATAGATATCGTCTTTAATGAAGGTATGATTGTCCTCACTGGAGAGACTGGTGCTGGTAAATCAATCCTTGTTGATGCATTGAGCCTTGTATTGGGAGAACGTGGAGGCTCAAATCTAATAAGAGATAGTGATAAAAGAGCTGAGTTTTCGGCTGAATTTGTCATTGATAAACACAAAAGAGCAAAATTATGGTTATCGGACCAATCTTTGGATGATAATGATGATTGTGTTTTAAGACGCATTGTTAACCCTGATGGACGGTCACGCGCTTTTATTAACGGCAATCAAGTTAACCTCCAAACCCTCAAGTCTCTTGGTGAGTTACTGGTCGATATTCATGGTCAACACTTCCATCAATCATTAGGAAAAACAGAAGTACAAAGAGAATTGATTGATCATTTTGGCGATCTTTTGTCTTTAAAAAATAAAATCAACGCTACTTTCAACAGCTGGAATACATTGACAAAAAAGCTGCGGTCTAGCCAACAAATTGCAAAAGATCGTGATGCACGTGCCGATCTTTTAGATTTTCAGTTTCAAGAATTAAATACCTTAGATTTAAAGAATGATGAGTACGATTCGATCACATTGGAATTCAGCAAAATACATAATATAGAAAAACTCAATAATGGCATCAATCTGATTCTGAATAACCTTCAAGATTCAGAAATCACAAATGCTGAAAGTCTGATCAATAATTCGGTAAAATCTTTAGATTCGTTGATAGAATTTGATCACGCATTAAATGAAGCAAAAACTCTCCTGGAAGGGGCTGCTATCCAATCATCTGAAGCAGCAGACTATCTTCGTCGATATTATTCTTCAATTGAATTTGATCCTGAGAAAAACCGGGAACTTGATGAGCGAATTAATAACATTAAGTCCATAGCTAGAAAACATAGAGTTGAACCAACCGAACTTCATGAAGTTTTCGAAAAAATAAAAATTGAACTTGATGATTTAAAAGACAGTGAGGCAAGTCAAAAAAATCTAAACAAAGACATAGAAAACGCACGCAATGATTATATGATATTAGCTAAGAAACTAAGTGACTCCAGAGTAATCAGTGCAAAAAAACTCTCAAGTGCTGTAACAAAAGCGATGTCAAGCTTAGGTATGCCTGATGGGAAATTTGATATTAATGTAACGCAAAATGATACTATTTCATCTCATGGTTTGGACGATATAAACTTCCTTATTAGTGCAAACCCCGGTCAACCGCCCCAATCAATTGCGAAGATTGCATCAGGTGGAGAATTGTCAAGAATGAGTTTAGCGATTCAAGTTATAGCCAGCGAGGGTAACTATATCCCAACAATGGTTTTTGATGAGGTGGACAGTGGTGTAGGTGGTGCAGTCGCTGAAATGGTAGGGAGAAGACTTAGTGAATTAGGCTCAAAAAGACAAGTCCTTTGCGTAACTCATCTCCCTCAAGTTGCAAGTCAGGCTGATTCTCATTTTAGGATTAATAAGTTAAGTGATGGGAAATCTACTAAGGTTCATGTGACTCCACTAAATTACGATTCGCGCATTGAAGAAATAGCAAGAATGCTTGGTGGTATAAAAGTCACAGAACGAACTCGTGAACATGCATCCGAGATGCTTTCGGCTAAAAATAATTAATATTCGTTTAAGAGACGGATCCTTGGTTAAAGTTGTTTGGTTATTTAAGAGGCTTCACATAGAGCACTAAACTATGATCTATTAACTCGAAATTATGCTTCGCTGCAATCTCCTTTTGTAAGCGCTCAATCTCGTCATTTGTAAATTCAATAACATTTCCAGTTTCCACACAAACCATATGATCATGATGGCTTTCATCATTAACCTCAAAAACTGAATGGCCACCCTCGAAGTTATGTCGCACAACCATCCCAGCAGATTCAAACTGAGTCAAAACTCGATATACTGTAGCGAGGCCAATATCTTCACCTGTATCTAAAGTTTCCTTATAAATATCCTCCGCACTCATATGCATATCTGAGTTTTGAGTTCTCATCAAAATTTCGAGAATCTTTAAACGAGGTAAGGTAACTTTTAACCCAGCCTTTTTTAATTCTTGACGTTGTTCCATATAATTAACCCCTACATTTCAAAAAAATACTCTAAAATAATTAACTGCATACTAACATTTATTATGTACCAAAAAGATATATCGTCCAAATATCAAAAAAAATATAGGATTCACTAGTCTAAAATCACCTTATCAGTTAATCTCTCGGTCATGACAAAATTAAAATCCTATCTCCTCATTATATTAATCATGCTGTCTTCCGCTTGTGTTTATCAGGCTAATGTTGCACAAGGTAATTTTATTGAAGATAAATATCTTGATCAAATCGAGGTAGGGATGACCAAGAATCAAGTACGCTTTCTCATGGGTACACCAATGATAGATGATCCTTTTCATGAAAATCGTTGGGATTACGTTTATTACCTCACAATTGGTCGTGATAAAGCGCTTGTTAAAAAATGGGTATCGGTTCTTTTTCAAGATAATAAAGTTTCAAAAATTGATAAAAATCTAGATCTCAATCCAAATCTATAAGCGTATTTTTCTGGCTCATTGATTTTCCCAGTAAAGCTAATTCTCTCCTCTTATCCTTAGGGTCACAGCTGAGGTGACGATATAGCTCAATTCGATCTCCGTCTTCAATGAGCGTTGAACGCTCTTTAGCTTCCCCCCAGATGCCAACTGGGCATGTCTCTAACATCTCAGAACGGTAAATTTCTTTTATGCCAGATTTATTTATAACACCCTCAATACTTGAGTCAATGGGCACCTCTAATTGAATAATTGTTTGCTCTCCTGTCAACGCAAAGACCACCTCTACTTTAAGATTCTGCAGTTTAGTCATATACTTCTTGTGCTCTCATGACAAACGCATTCACCAGATCATCGCAAATAGATTCAAAAAACGGTCCTAAAGACATATCCAAAATGGAGTTTCTAAATTTAAAATTAAGTTCGAATTGAATTTTACTGCCACCGCTACCTAAATCTTTGAATTTCCATCCTCCCTCAAAAAAACTAAAAGGGCCGTCCTGAAGAAGTAAGTCAATTGATTCAAATTGAGTGATGGTGTTTAAGGTTGTGAATTTCGAGCTAATTCCACCCTTGCTTAGTTCAATCGTAGCACTGACATTTTTATCAGAACGCTCATGAATAACGGTCCCTGTACACCAAGGAAGAAAACTAGCATACGAAGCAATATCATCCACCAAGGAAAACATTTGCTCTGAGGTATAGCCAATATAGGCACTTCTTTTGACTTTTCGCATCAATATATCTCAGAAAAAAATTTTAATTATGTTAAATCCAACCTATTGCTTGTAAAAAAATAACTAAAATTGCGATAGGGGCAAAATACCTTGCTAGTAGCTGCCATATTTTATAAACCACTCCATGCCCATCCAACTCTTCAGAGCTAGAATTTTTACTCATCACCCAGGCTGCGAAGATAGTTATAAATACGGCACTCATCGGAAGCATGATATTACTAGTGATGAAATCTACATTCTCATATATAGTTCCTTGGAAGAATTTAAATTCTGATAACAAGTTATCTGATAATGCTGTACCTAATCCAAAGAACCAAATCAATGAAGCGATAATAGCTGAGGATTTTTTTCTATTATAATTTGTGCTTTCAACCATCCATGCAACAGCAGGTTCCATTAAGCCCAAAGCAGATGTAAGTGCTGCAAAAGCTAATAATACAAAAAAAATAGTCGCTAAAAATACACCTGCTTGCATTTGGCCAAATACAAGCGGTAGTGTTTTAAAGACTAGATCAGGCCCTTCACCTGGGTTCAAACCATTTGCAAAAACCAAGGGAAAAATAACCAATCCAGAAAGGACCGCTATACCTGTATCTGCAACTACAACTGATACAGCGGCATTCGTTATGGATGTTTCTTGAGGCAGATAGGCGCCGTAAGCCATAATCGCTCCCATTCCAATACTCAATGTGAAGCAAGCTAGCCCCATAGCAGTCAATACTCCATCCCAACTTAAAGCGGCAAAATTAGGCGTAAACATAAAGGATACACCTTCAGAAAATGACCCAGAAGTTAAGGAGTAGTATAATAAAACAAAAAGCAGAAATAATAGAGCAGGCATCAAAAATTTAACTGCCACTTCAAGCCCTTTGACACCTCTTGAAATAACAAAGAAATTCAAAAACATAAAAAAGGTATGTGCCGAGATAACTGCAGCAGGATTACTGACAAAATCATCAAATAAATCAGCAATTAAAGTCGCATCGGCTCCAGTAAATTGACCAGATATAGCTTTTGGTATGTAAGTTAGTGTCCATCCAGCAATGACGCTGTAATACGATAAGATTAGCATTGCAGTGATTACACCTAATGCTCCAAGCCATTTCCAATGTTTAGAGCCGCCCTCTTCCTCGCCCAATAATGCCATGGTTGCAACAGGATTTCGTCGCCCTCTTCTACCGATTAGTATTTCTGACATCATGACTGGCATACCAATCAAAAAGACGAACAATAAATAGACCAATACGAAGGCACCACCACCATTTTGGCCAGCCATGTAGGGAAATTTCCATATATTTCCTAAGCCAACTGCAGACCCTGTAACCGCCATGATAAAAGCCAAGCGAGATGACCAATTTCCATGGAGTGATTGGCGTTCCTGATTAGAGTTATCACTACTAAGCATTATTGTTCCTTTTATAAAAATTAATAGTCTTGAAGTTTGGATTAAATTCGAGCCCCTTACAACACCAATTACTCACATTTTTTTGAGTATAGGCTTATACTATATATTACTCATATGAATAAGAATCAAAAACCAGTAAAGAAAACCTCACTAATAGCTCAAAATAAAAGAGCACGGCATGACTATCATATTCAAGAAACTATTGAGGCTGGTATGCAGCTAGAAGGATGGGAGGTAAAAAGCTTAAGAGAAGGCCGCTCTCAATTGACAGAAGGTTATGTCAATATTAAACATGGAGAAGCATGGCTAGTTGGGACTCATATCTCCCCACTCAATACAGTATCAACTCATTACACCCCTGACCCAAAAAGAGCACGAAAACTTCTGCTCAATAAATTTGAGATTAATAGTTTGCTAGGCTCTGTAGATCGAAAAGGTTATACGCTGGTCCCATTAAAACTCTATTGGAAGCGCGGAAATGTAAAATTAGAGATTGGCTTAGGAAAAGGAAAACAACTACATGATAAGCGCCATACTTTAAAAGAGAAAGACTGGTCAAGACAGAAAGATAGAATGATGAAAAATATAAATCTATAATAATCAATAATTTAATTAATATTATTAGCGTATAAAATTCATAATATCACCTCTAAATTAAAATCATATCAAACTCAATTAAGCTAAAATCACTTAGTTGAAGTAACTGTTTTTTTTATTTTTTACAAAAACGCCGTAAACTAGTTGTTGTAACATGGATAAGATTTACATCTAGGGGGCGACATGGCTTCGACGTGGGTCGCGAAACTCTGAGTGCATGCCGAGGAACAGATTACCTCGTTAATCCATCTGTAAAACCTATAGTTGCCAACGACGACAACTACGCACTAGCTGCTTAAGAACCAGCTCAGTGTCTTCTGCCCGGTTAGTGCCTGTACGTCCGGATCCCAGGAGTCACTTTTACAGGATCGCAGATTGAATGTGTTTAGGATTCAATTTACTAAAACTTTACTAAACTGGTATCAAGTTTTCCCTTTCTGTTAGGTAGCTTGATATAAGATTATTAACAGAATAAGCATGTAGACCTCGGTGCGGAGGGCTTGCGGACGCGGGTTCGATTCCCGCCGCCTCCACCATCTCAAGAGATAGCCCCTATAATACGTGGGGCTCTTTTTTTTGAGATCAAGTAATTTTAATGTAAGGGTGGATAGTTAAGTTGAAAAATATCGTAATTGTGGGAGCAAGTCATGCAGCTATTGAGACAATTGTTAGTCTCCGTAAGTTAGGTTGGCGTGATGATATCACACTTATTGGTAATGAAGATTCCCTTCCTTATCAGCGTCCACCTCTATCAAAAGGGTATCTAAAAGGAGAGGTAAATTCTGAAAAAATGGCACTCAGACCATCTAATTTTTATCAAAAATCATCAGTCAATTTATTGCTCGGTCGTGAAGTAATCGAAATAGACAGAAAATCTAAACTGGTTAAATTAGATAATGGTAAACATATTAATTATGAAAAACTAATTCTCGCAACCGGGACTCGACCTAAAAAATTAGCTATCAAGGGTAGTGAATTGGATCAAATTAATTATTTACGAACGCTTAACGATGTTGACCGTATTAAAGAGATCGTAAAGAAAGATACAAATATCCTGATTGTTGGGGCCGGGTATATCGGTTTAGAAGTGGCTGCTTCTGCCATCAAACATCAAGCAACAGTAACTGTAATTGAAAATATGGACCGTGTTCTTGCCCGTGTGACTGGCAAGGAAATTTCTGATTTTTATCAAAAAATTCATGCTGAAAAAGGTGTTGATATCCAGCTAGGTATTTCAATATTAGAATTTGATCGACATAAAGGTAAATGCCTCGCTCTACTCGATAACGGACAGAAATTGAACTTTGATTGCGTCGTTATAGGAATTGGAGTTGAGCCTAACTCTGAACTGGCTGAAAGCGCAGGCATAAAATGCCATAACGGGATTCTCGTGAATGAATATACCCAGACTAATGATTTGGATATCCATGCTATTGGTGATTGTAGTAATCATCCTAGTTTTATTTATAACACACGTATTCGTTTAGAGTCAGTCCCAAATGCCATTGGCCAGGCTAAAACAGCAGCAAATTATATTTGTGGCACCAAACAACCTTATAACCAAGTTCCCTGGTTCTGGTCTGACCAATATGATACTAAACTTCAATCAGCCGGTCTTGCTCATGATTATGATAAAACTCAAATAAATGGTGACATTACGAGTAAAAAATTTACAGTCGCCTATTTCAAGCAAGAACGTTTGGTTGCATTAGATGCTATAAATTCCCCAAAAGAATTTATGGCTGCAAAAAAAATCATCGCTTCATCTGTTTAAAAATATAGTTAATTTCTTGGTTCATTGTGTTAATTTTTAATCTTAGTTATTAATTATATTTTTCTACTGGGATTTTTATGGGTAAAAAAAATAAATCAACAATACATACAATTATCTTTATGGTTTTTTTATCGATTTTTTTTGTCGGTACATTAACAGCCGAACAACTGGTAATTAAAGCTGGGTTTATACTAGACACAAAAACCGGTCAACTCCTCAAAGATAAAACCATCATAATAAAAGATAATCAGATTTTGGAAATCACTGATTCAATTCCTCCTGATACCACAATTATCGATTTATCTGATAGTTATCTTCTGCCTGGACTGATAGATATGCACACACATATCATTGGTAACCTAAGCAAAGATTACTCATCTAACCTGTTCCAATCACCACATAGATCGACAATTGGTGGTGTTGTGAATGCAAAAAAAACACTAATGGCTGGATTTACATCAGTAAGGAATGTCGGTGCGCCAAACTTTATGGATGTAGCGCTAAGAAATGCTATCAATGCAGATGAGGTTCCCGGGCCTAGGATGTTTGTTTCAGGTCCTTCAATTGGAATTACGGGTGGTCATTGCGATAAAAATGAATTAAATCATGAATACGAACAATCCAGTGATGGTATAGCTGATGGCCCTTGGGAAGTACGTAAAATGGTTCGTCTTAACGCCAAATATGGTGTCGATTTAATCAAATTTTGTGCAACTGGAGGGGTCTTTTCGAAAGGAACAAAAGTCGGATTAAGACAATATACTCTCGAAGAAATGGAGGCAATGGTTGATGAAGCTCACACTAGGGGGATAAGGATAGCAGCGCATGCTCATGGTACCGAAGGAATTGAATATGCTATAAGAGCAGGAGTAGATTCAATTGAACATGCTAGCTTTCTTGACATCAAAACTGCTAAGCTCGCAAAAAAATATGGCGTCACATTAGTTATGGATATATTCAACACGGAATACACTTTAAGCCAAGGAAAGATCAATGGAATTCCAGAAGAAAATTTGAAAAAAGATTTGGAAACAGGCGAAAGACAACGACAGAGTTTTTCACTAGCCGTAAAGCACGGAGTAAATTTAGTCTATGGAACAGATTCAGGTGTTTATCCACATGGAGAAAATGCAAAACAATTTTCACGAATGGTCACCTATGGTATGTCCACTCTAGAGGCGATTCAATCTGCAACGATAGGCGCATCCGAGCTCTTAGGATTAAGTGAAAAAGTAGGTCAGATTAGTCCAGGCTTCTATGCCGATATAATTGCTGTTGATGATAATCCGTTAGTTCACCTTGAGACGCTTGAGAAAGTTACATTTGTAATGAAAAATGGGCAAGTTTTTAAAAATCCAAACTAATATACATGGAATTAAATAAAATGAAAAAAACTTTAATACCCTTACTGGGGTTAACTTTATTAATAATTCTTTTAGTATTTAAAATTAATGCTTTTGCAGAGTCCATTGATTGGACTATTTCCAGTCCTGAAACACAGGGAATGAGCCAAGATAAATTACTGCAATTACACCAAGAATTAAAAAACGGCACTCATGGCTATATAGATAGCTTTCTAGTCATCAAAAATAATCACCTCGTTCTGGAAAAGTATTATGAGAATGATTATGATTCACTGACAAAGAATCGTCGTTTAGAGCAAGCTAAGATTATGCAGATGAACTATGGGGATAAAGCGCGGCCGATTTATAACTATTATAATTCAGAGTGGCATCCATTTTATAAAGACAGTGAATTGCATACTATTCAATCAGTCAGTAAAAGTGTTACATCGGCTTTGATTGGAATTGCTATTGAACGAAAAGAAATATCTAGTATTGATAAAAAAATAAGCTCATATTTTCCAGAATATAAAGCTTATTTTGATGATCCTTTGAAAAAATCTATTTCGATTCGGGACTTATTAACAATGACGGCCGGTATCAAATGGGATGAGAGCAGTACTGCATATACAAACCCTCTAAACGATGCTGCTAATATGGAAAGTAGCGAAGATTGGTTGCAATATATCTTAGCTCTTCCCATGAATACAAAACCTGGTGAGAATTTTGTCTATAACAGTGGTATTACGGTTTTACTTTCTCATATTTTGTATAAAGCCACGAATATGCATATTGATGAGTACGCAAAAAAATATCTATTTGGGCCTTTAGATATTTCAGATTTTTACTGGAAAAAAACACCGACCGGTTTAATTGATGCTGAAGGTGGCCTCTATTTATCATCTCGAGATTTCGCAAAAATTGGATATCTTTACTTGCAAGATGGTCAATGGAATAACAAGCAACTTCTTACTAAAAAATGGGTAAAATCAACTATGTTACCAGATACCCATATACCAGAAAGTACAAGGAAATATGGCTATCAATGGTGGCTAGTTCCTAATCCGAATAATGAAAATAGCTGGATTTATAGTGGAAGTGGTTATGGCGGGCAATATTTACTGGTATTCCCTGAGAACCAATTAGTCGTGGTATTTACCGGTTGGAATATCTTTGATCAAGCCAGACCTTCGATAGAATCTCTATCAAAACGAATTATTAATGCAATTCAATAATTACCTGAGAGCAACGCTCCTCCATTGGGAACTTTTGTTTCTAGATTTAAAGCTTTTAACATGCAGTAAGTTGTACATACAGCTGCTGAAATGACTGGTATATTTATTCGCTCCTGAAGCCTCGCAATGATATCTAAAGAAGGCATCTGAACGCAGGCAGATACAACCAAGACGTCCACCCCATCGAGATTGAGATTTTCTGCATACTGAATCAAATTCTCAGGATCTTGGGATGCAACAACAAGATTGTCAGGAATCTCCAATGTATGCCAATCATTAATATTAAAGCCCTCTGACTCAATATATTTAACCACCGTTTTAGCTAGTGGTTTCATATAGGGAGAAAGCATTGCAATATTTTTTGCCCCGAGAACATGAAGTCCCTCTATTAATGCACCAGCGCTTGTCACGATAGGAATAGTCGCTTCGTTTTCTTTTGCACAGTTAGCTAATCGAAGCTCTGATTCTCGATGATAGCCCATACCCATACTCATTATAGCTACCAAACAGGCATAACCAATGACATCAACCCTCGCGTCTGATAACTCATAAGTACATCGATCAGACTCAGCATCCATTTTTATTAATTCTTTCTTAGTGACGCTTTTCATGCGCATACGACTTGAATGAAAAGTAAACCGCTCAGGTAAAATTGATTCACGGGCTTTCAGCATTGCTGGAATTTCCGTTTCCATAGTAATGTTGGAGCTAGGCACGATTTGCCCTATTTTGTAATTCACTTTCATTATTGTTGGCTAAATATATTACTAAACGGCGACAATGGGATTACGGATCCGCCCTATACCTTCAATACTTGTCTCTAAAACATCACCAGGCCACATAAATTCTTGGGGATTCCTTCCTGCACCAACTCCTGCAGGAGTTCCAGTAGCGATAATATCACCCGGTTCAAGCAATAGACCCTGACTGAGATCTTCAATAAGCTCATTAATATTAAACAGCATATACTTAGTGCTGGAATTTTGTTTTTCTACGCCATTTAAATGACAAGTAATAGTAAGATTATGTGGATCTTTTATCTCGTCTGCAGTCACAATACATGGGCCCATCGGTGCAAAAGAATACTGAGATTTTGATACAACCCACTGACCCGCTCGACGACAATCTCTTGCGCTGATATCATTTATGACTGTGTACCCAAAAACATGATCTAAAGCGTCATTTTTATCCACTCTATTACATTTTGTTCCAATAATAACAGCTAACTCTGCCTCCCAATCAAGTTGCTGGGTAATATTTTTATTGTGACAAATTGGGTCACCATGACCCACTACAGCAGTTGGAAATTTGCTAAAAATTACTGGCTCTTGAGGTAACTCTGATGAAGTATCAAGTGAGCGTGAAGCTTCTGCAACATGCTCTGTATAGTTAAGGCCGATACCAAAAATATTCTTTCTCGGGCGTGGTATAGGCGCCAATAATGTAACATTTAGAGCAGGTGCTGATACGCCTAATAAATCGCTGGCTTTAGAATGAGTTAATGCTTCTGACAATGTAGATACAGCAATTGGCCCAAGGTCAATAAAATCAAGCATAGACGATGGTAGATCTAGCCCAACATTAAATCCGAATTCTTCAACATCTACGATTAAAGAGTCCCAACAGACGCCCAATCTTGATGCTTCTTCGCCCATTCGATAAGTTACTAACTTCATAATCAATTTCCTTGAAATAAATACAAATTAACCTGCTAATTTTTGGTGCCCTTTATTCTCACTCATTGATTCCTCTTGATACAAGCTCAGAGACTCCATCACTGGAAAATCATTAAAAGAGTATAAGAAGGCCTCATCACTCCCACTGGTATTTACATGCTCATGCCAAACCCAAGAGGGTACACAAAAAATATCATGTTCTTGCCAGTGAAATTCACGTCCACCAATAATACTGTAACCCTCACCACCAGCACAATTATACATTACATTACCAGTATGACGATGTGCTTTAGTGTGCTGACTAGGTTTCAACATCTGCATATGAGCGCCCATCGTCTTCATCGCCCACCCTCCCGTTACTGGATTCGAATAACGAAGAATATAGCCATCAAATGGACTTCCACTTCCAGCTTTTGATAAATTATAAAGCGCCTCTTTGGTATCTTTCCAGCGATACACTAATAATGGCGAATACGGTTTATCCCAGGGTTCCCTGTCAGCAGGTATCAGGCCTGGGGCTCCATAAGTCATAGGAGAATCATCGATATTGTATTTTGGTACCTGCGCAACTTCTGGATAAACACTATAAAAGTTAGTTTCCAAAGAATTCATTAATGGTATATCCAGTCCATCTTGCCATATTGAAATATCACCATCTTCAAAAACACCATGATCATGCCAACAGCCATTTGGTGTGAGCACATAGTCATTTTTATTAAGTGTAACTTGATGACCATCTACAACCGTATAAGCCCCACCACCCTCCATAATAAAGCGTTGGGCTGAGGCCGTGTGCTTATGAGCAGGGGTAATTTCACCGGGCTTCATTACTTGTAACCCACTAAATAACCAACCAACACAAGCCGTATGTTCGCGTCCGGCATCAGAGTCATTCATTAATACAATTACACGCCTACCAGCTTCTTCGGGCTTAACCAATTCAGCTGACCTTAATACTAAATCACGAAGATCCTGATAACGCCATAACGTTGGATTATATCTTGTGATAGGCTCCCAAGGCTCTATATCATTTGCTCTACGCCAAAAAGCAGTTGCTGATTTACTTTCTAATTTTTCATAAAATTCAATTAGTTCTGGACTATCTTTAACGTTAGATCTACCTCGTAACTTGTCCCTTGGATCACTCTTATTCTGACTCATTACACCCCCCTCATGACTTGTCTTGCTCATAGGATTCCGATCCATTTTTAATTTCTTTTTCTACAAACTTAAAAGGTTGTTGTTGCTTCGTATTCACTCTTAAATCAAAAATATCGAAACGATTATAATGACCTAGGATATCATGCATCTGCTTGGGCTTAATACAGCGGTTAAGATCTATTTCAGCATATATTATACCTTCATCATCAATTAACCCGTCACCCATGAGGCTACCATCTGGTCCAATAATGCCTGAAAATGCACCATTCTTCCTAGTTAATAATGCTCTTGCCTCAGGTACAAAACGCTCCATCTCGGTTATGATCTCCTCAGAAACGGTAGAGCAAGAAATAATTGTAAAAATCTTACCCTCAAAAGAATGTGTCATGCCACGTAATTTAATAGCCTCAGCCATATTGTATTCTTTTGGTGCGGTAGGTAACCCTATATAATTAGCAATATGGATTTGCTCGCCCTGCGCCATAAGTGTAAATCGAGCCAATGGGTTCGTATTCTCCCCACAAGCCAGTGTTCCAATAATACCAATATCGGTATCATGAACTTTTAAAGTTGAACCATCACCCCCGCTCCAGACTAATTTTTCTGCCCACGTAGGTACCAACTTTCGGTGACATCCAATGATCTCACCAGCAGGATTGATGGTTATATTGGTATTATAAATTGTGCCTAATTTTTTGGGACCCTTTTCATTAACCCCTATAACTATAAAACAATCATTCTTTTTAGCTGCATCGCATAATCTCGTGGTCTCAGGGCCCGGGATATCAATACTATTATGGTAAAGTCTCTCAAAAAATGACGAACCCATGACTGGGCTCATAATCCAACTCCAATAAGGGTAGGCAGGTACAAATACCTCTGGAAAGGCAACAATACGTGCACCTTGACCGCTTGCTTCTTTAATCAAATCGCAAGCTTTCTCTACAGTTGCTTTTGCATCCAAATAAACGGGAGATGCTTGTACAGCAGCAGCTTTAAATACAGGCAAAGACATAAAATTTAATCCTATTTCCTCGAGACCTCAATCTTACTCAAGTATAGAGTGCAACGGTAGCATCTTGCTCTTCCCAATTCGTTGACTTTGCGACATCAGCAATAATTTCAACCGCATCATAAAGATCCTGGTAACGCATATATAAAGGTGTAATGCCGAATCTAACAATATCTGGAGTACGAAAATCACAAACAACACCTCGTTCTACAAGTGCCCTACTAAGCGCGAAGCCATGAGGATGGGATAAGGAGACATGCCCACCTCGTTTGGAATTGTCGCGCGGACTGGCCAGTAAAAAATCTAAGTTTTTACATTTTTCTTCTATAAGATCAATGAATATAGAGCCAAGTTTTTTAGCTTTTTCTCTCAGTAAATTAATATCAGCTCTCAATAATATATCTACCCCACACTCTAATGCTATCAATCCAAGCAAAGGTGGTGTTCCACACATTAAACGGGTTACATCTTTAGCTGGAGTATACTGTTCACTAAAAGCAAATGGATCAGCGTGACCAAACCATCCAGAGAGAATAGGTTCTATTTTATGATGATGGCGCTTTGCAGCAAATAAAAACGCTGGAGCGCCAGGACCGCCATTAAGAAACTTATAACCGCAACCAACCGCGAAATCTACTAGGCAATCATTAAGGTTAACTGGGATTGACCCTACACTATGGCTTAAATCCCATATCACCATAATTCCCTTGTGATGAGCTTTTTGAGTAATTTCTTTCATTTGGGCAATACTGCCAGTCTTGTAATTGACTTCAGACAATAACAGAGCAGCTACAGACTCATCGAGAGAGCCTATTAAGTCTGAGGATGATACAATTTTTGATGATATTTGATTGGGAGTGAAGTTTTCTAGACCCTGCATCATATAGAGATCAGTTGGAAAATTATCTTTTTCAGTTAACACAACTTGACGATCAGGATTAGATTGCAATGCAGCTGCTATCATTTTGAATATATTTATAGAAGTTGAATCAGCAGCAATCACCTCACCATCTTCGGCACCAATTAAGCGAGCTATTTTATTCCCAATGCGCTGAGGTGAGATGCCCCATTCATGATCTATCCATGAGCGAATTACTCCTTGCCCCCATTCATTAACAATAACTTTACGCATCTTCTCATGCGTAATTTTTGGTGCCATACCCAGTGAATTCCCATCAAAATAATATGTATTTTCTGGTAAATGAAATTCATCTCGGAACGGGCTTAAAACATCTTCATTATCGAGATTAATCAAATCTTGTTTTTTTATCATCTTGTCATGCTCTTAAATATAAATTACAAAGGACATTTAGAATTATTTTCTTCTTGCGTTGTACTTAATTTTGTTCGCATTGACCATAATTCTGGGAAAAAGCTTAAATTCAAAGCCTTTACCAAATAATCAACGCCAGATGAACCGGCCGTTCCTTTACTATAACCAATAACACGAGAAACAGTCTTCATATGCTTAAATCGCCATTCTTGAAAATAATATTCCAACGCAGTTACTCTTTCAGCCAGCATATAAAGCTCCCAATATTTCTCAGTGTCCTCGTATATCAAACGCCAAACCTCTTCAATCTCAGGCGAGGATTGGTATGGTTCAGACCAATCTCTGTCAATAGCTTTTGAAGGAACAACAAAACCCTTTTTCGATAACAGTTTTAATGTTTCGTCATACAGCGAAGGCGCATTTAAAACTTTCATCAACTGTTCATATACAGGTTTATTATCACGATGCACAACAGTTAAATCTCTATTCTTATTGCCAAGTAAAAATTCAAGTTCTCGATATTGGTGTGATTGAAAACCTGATGCTTTACGTAGATAACCTCTGAATGTTAAAAAATCGTGTGGTGTAAGTGTTGCCAGAATCTCCCAAGATTGGATCATGTGTCTTTGTATAGCAGCGATCCTATCGAAAGTTTTAAATGATTTTGATAGTTGATCTTTCTTGATGCACTCAATTACAATCCCAAGTTCATGCAAACATAGCTTTATCCATAACTCCATAGTTTGATGGATAATAATAAATAGAGTTTCATCGGGTTTACCGGAAACTCCAATCTGCGCTGAAAGAAGACGTTCTGTCTGAAGATGAGAGTTATAGGTCAACTCATCATCCCATTCAATTTTTTCCCCATTGATTTCGGCCTCAAATGTCTCAATACCATCAATTATAGAGCTCTTGATTTCCGTCATGCAAATTTCCTCAATATGATTGAACTTAACTTTAAAATTAATACATATATTAATAAACTTTGTGAAAATGCTACCAGTTTGTTATTTTTAATGTCAGTAAAATCTTCTAACAAAAATAAATGGTGAAGCCAATCCCTTGCATCTATAGATATGTCTTTTTAATTGCTGTGTCGAGTCTCTTTTTATTGGTAAATATTACCGCCGCTAAAGACAATACTCCATCAACTCGACCCAATATTCTGCTAATCGTTGCCGATGATCTTGGATGGTCCGATCTTGGTTCATTTGGCGGTGAAATATCAACACCAAACTTAGATGAACTAGCATTATCAGGTATTCGTTTAACTAATTTTCATGTCGCTCCTACCTGCTCTCCAACCAGGTCAATGCTTTTATCAGGTACCGACAATCACCTTGCGGGACTTGGAAATATGGAAGAAGAATTGGGCCCAAACCAGATAAACAAAAAGGGTTATGAGGGTTACCTAAATAATGATGTTGTCACTTTCGCAACACTTCTCCAGGATGCGGGATACCACACAATGATGACAGGAAAATGGCATCTTGGTGCTAGCCTTGAAAAAGGTCCTGAGACACGCGGTTTTGACGATGCTTTTGTCATTGCAAATGGTATCAGCAATCATTTCAAGCAAGAACGTATTGTTGGATTTGAAACCAATACAATTACCAAAGCGCCGTATCGAGAGCACGGCAGATCAATTGACTTGAACGAACCTTTTTACTCATCAGAACTGTATACCGATAAATTAATTAGTTATATCAAGAGCCACCAAGAAACAAGTCATGGTAGCGAACCTTTTTTTGCATATGCGGCTTATTCCGCTCCACATTGGCCCTTGCAAGCGCCGGATAATTTTATCGACAAATATCAAGATACATACAATGTAGGTTATGCAGAAATAAGGCGAATTCGACTTAAACGTATAAACGAACTGGGCCTACTTAAAAATATAACTGAACTGCCTAAATCGGATCTCTGGCCTGTTTGGGATGAGCTTGATAGTCACACACAAAAAAAAGAAGCCAAAAGAATGCAAGTATATGCCGGTATGGTTGAAGCTTTGGATCATTATGTCGGGAGATTGATCAAATACTTAAAAGATGCTGGTATTTTCGATAACACAGTTATTGTATTCCTCTCCGATAACGGTGCAGAGGGCAATGATCCTCGTGTTATTCTGGAAAACAAAACATGGATTCCAGCTAATTTCGATAACAGTATTGATAATATGGGTCGCGCTAACTCTCACATCTCTTATGGACCTAGATGGGCTGAAGTGAGCTCTACTCCCTATAAAGACTTCAAAGGTTTTCCCACAGAGGGTGGTTTATTGTCTCCAGCGTTTATTTCATACAAAGGTTTTCAAGGCCAAATGATCAATGATTCTTTTACTTCTGTCATGGATATAGCTCCGACTCTTCTTGAGATTGCTAATACCCGTCATCCTGGCAACTATTTCAAAGGCAGAGCCATTCATCCCATCAAAGGCAAGTCGATGCTTGATATGCTTACTGGAGAATCTAATGCAATTCACGCTAAAGATTATGTCATGGGCTGGGAATTATTCAATCGTAGAGCCATTAGGAGCGGTTCATGGAAAATCACATGGATTGAGGCGCCACATGGAAATAACCGATGGGCCTTATACGATCTCTCGACTGATCCTTTGGAGCGGAACGACTTAGCTGATAAAAATACGTCTAAATTAAATGAAATGATAGCTTTATGGAAAATATACATAAAAGAAAACAATGTTATTATTGATGAAGATCTTAATTTAGGTTACTCAGGAAGTAACTCACACTTTAGCTACTAAAATCTGATTTTTTAGAGACTTAAGATCCACTCCTCAATGAGACTGACTCCCTCTTTATGTGTTAATGACCGACCAGATTCTGGCATCATTACTCCAGGATCTACCGATTGCATCCTATACAACAAAATAGATTCTGCTGGGTCACCAGGTGCTATGGAATATAATTTATTGCCGCTACCTCTCCCAGCAGCTACTGGCTTCTTCTTTATACCAAGGTGTATTGAGCGTTTTTCGGTAAATTCTAGATAAAGAGCGCTTGATGCAGCATTGCCAAATGGACTATGACAATGACCGCAATTTATTGCCAAATACGAACGAGCGCGAGCGTTTAAATTCTTGGTACTGTCTTGCCAATCGACAACGTGATCTAAAACCTTTGGATAAGAATCAATAATTCCATTATCGAGCCAGTAAGTTAGCTGGTTTATCTTTTCTCCTGAACCGGAATAAAATATATTCTTATTTAAATTTCTTGCTTTTGGGCCAATTGGAATAATCTGCTTATTGGCTTCATGACATTCTTGGCACTGATTTTTATTTGGTACACGATATCGAACATCCCTTCTTTCACCATCCCGATCAATCCATGAAGTATTGATTGTTGTTCCGGCAATTTTCAATTTAGCCTCATCCTGGTCATCATTCCAAGCATAGCTTGCAGCATGCCAGCCATCAGATTTTCTTAGTAATAGTCTAGTTTCAAGTAATTGTTTTTCAGAATTTATTTGCTGCTCGTTCTTTGTGTAATAAAATGTTTTTATCAAAGCGCTACCAAGAGGAAATTGATAAGTCGTATCTGCTTTATACTTTGCATAAGAAGATTCTGGAACATAGACAAATCTATTTTTTTTTGTGTAATCTGAGAATAAAGAAGAA